>DASSGZ010000499.1:0-66199 GCA_035693165.1 Chloroflexia bacterium
TCGGTAATCAGCCGCCAACGCTCAGCTTGAACAGCTTTTCACTGCTCGCGGAGCGGTGTGAGGCATTTCGGGCGAGGGTTGGCGGCTGATTATGTTGATGAGGAGCAGATCATGGCTAAGCGTACTTTGGACGACCTCGACCTGAAGGGCAAGCGCGCCCTGGTCCGCGTCGATTTTAATGTGCCGCTGGATAAGAAGACCAATGCCATCACCGACGACACCCGCATGCGCGCGGCACTGCCGACGATCAAGGCGTTGCTCGACCGGGGCGCGGCGGTGATCCTGATGTCGCACCTGGGGCGACCCAAGGGCGTCACCCCCAATCTGTCGCTGGAGCCCGTGGCCGCGCACCTGCGCGACCTGCTGCCCGGCGTGCCGGTCCACTTCGTCGCCGACAGCGTGGGCGACGACGCCGAGGCGGCGGCCAAGGCCCTGAAGCCGGGCGAGGTGCTGGTGATCGAGAACCTGCGCTTCTATAAGGAGGAAGAGGCCAACGATCCCGAGCATGCCCGCCGGCTGGCCGCCCTGGGCGATGTGTATGTCAACGACGCCTTCGGCAGCGCCCACCGCGCCCACGCCTCGACCGAGGGCGTGGCCCACCTGCTGCCCTCCGCGCTCGGCTTGCTGATGGAGAAGGAAGTCGGCATCATGGGCCAGGCGCTCGAATCGCCCAAGCGGCCGTTCGTCGCCGTGCTCGGCGGGGCCAAGGTGAGCGACAAGATGGGCGTCATCACCAACCTGCTGACCAGGGTGGACAGCCTGGTCATCGGCGGCGGCATGGCGAACACCTTCCTGCGTGCCCAGGGCTACAACATCGGCGACTCGCTGGTCGAGGCTGATCTGGTGCCCGAAGCCGAGAAGCTGTTGACCCAGGCCCGCGAGAAGGGCGTGAGCCTGCTGCTGCCGCAGGACGTGGTCATCGCCGATGCCTTCTCCGCTGACGCCCATATCCGCACTGTGCCGGTGAGTGAGGTGCTCGACGGCTGGCGCATCATGGACATCGGCCCGGACACCGCCCAGCGCTACGCCGAGACCATCGAGAAGGCGGGCACGGTCGTCTGGAACGGCCCCATGGGCGTGTTCGAGTTCGCCCCCTTCGCGGCGGGCACCCGCGCGCTGGCCGAGGCCACGGCCCGCGCCACCGATAAAGGCGCGACCACGATCATCGGCGGCGGCGACTCGGTTGCCGCGGTCGAGCAGGCGGGGGTGGCCGATCGCATCAGCCACATCTCCACCGGCGGGGGCGCGTCGCTGGAATTTCTTGAAGGACGCGTCCTGCCCGGCGTGGCCGCTATCCCGGAGCGCTAGCCATGAGCCGCCATCGTCAGCCGATTATTGCCGGCAACTGGAAGATGAACACCACCGCCGACCAGGCGGTGATGCTGGCCGAGGACCTGCTCGACGACCTCGATGCGATCGAAGGCGTCGAAATCGTCCTCTGCCCACCGTTCGTCAGTCTGGTGCCGTTGTGGGAAATGCTCTCTGAGACCACCGTGGGCCTGGGAGCGCAAAATATGTACTGGGAGGAGAAAGGCGCCTATACGGGCGAAATCTCGCCGGTCATGCTCAAGCCGCTGTGCCGGTATGTGATCCTGGGCCACTCCGAGCGCCGCACCTACTTCGGCGAAACGGATGAGATCGTGGCGCACAAAGTCCGCGCGGCGCTGGCCCACGGCTTGCGCCCGATTGTCTGTGTGGGCGAGGACCTGATCGAGCGCGAGGCGGGGCACGCCGCGCGAGTGCTGGCCCGCCAGATCCGGGCGGTGTTCACCGGCATGGACCCGGACCACGCGCACCAGTGCGTCGTGGCCTACGAACCTGTCTGGGCCATCGGCACGGGCCGGGCGGCGCACGGGCCCCAGGCCCAGGAGTCGATTAGCGGAATCCGCCGGCTGCTGGCCGAACTGGCTAGCCCGGACGTGGCCGACGGGATGCGCATCCAGTACGGCGGGAGCGTCACCGGGGCCAACGCCGCCGAGTTCTTCGAGCAGCCCGACATCGACGGCGCGCTGGTCGGTGGAGCCAGCCTCAAGCCCGACGACTTCGTCCGCATCTGTGCCATCGCGCAACAGGCCAAGCACGTGCGATAGCTATCAGCCGTCAGCCGTCAGCCGTCAGCGGTTTATGCTGACGGCTGATTGCAATTATGGATTCCCTCCTCATCGGTAGGCCGGACTATCGCGTCAGCGCCACCGGATCAGTGGCTGGGCGGGATATATCGGCTGCCTGGGATACGTATTGCATTTCGCCGGGGCCTCGCGTATAATAAGGGCACGGAGGTCTACATAATACAATGGCTGAGGCGCAAAAGCAGCAGGTCCCTTACCAGCCGCCCCTCTTCACCGTCACCGCGCGCGGCGAACTGATCCGCCCCGTGGCCGAGATCCCCGATCTCACGGCTGCGTCGTCGCTGGAGATCGCGCGGTGGTGGTATCGCCGCCACCTGGAGCAGGAGCGCCGCCCGATCAACACGATCACCTCCTATATGTATGACCTGGCCCTGCTGCAAGATTTCATCGGCCCCAAGCCGGTCGAGCGTATCACCCCGGCGGACGTGCGCCGGTTCCTGGACCTGGCGCAGAACAAGTCCACGCGCAAGCGCCGCCTGACCTCCATCGGCGGGCTGTTCCGCTACCTGATCAAGGACGAGAAGATCCTGACCGAGGACCCCAGCGACAAGTTCTTCCCCGACTTCATCCAGTTGAAGACGCCGCAGGTGCTGTTCCCCGACGAACAGGACCGCCTGCTGGACGCGGCGAAGGCCGAGAACCTGCGCACCTATCTGATCGTCCGGCTGCTGCTCAAGCTGGGCCTCACCCGCGCCGAGTTGCTCGCGCTCAAGGTCGACCACATCGACATGAGCGACGCCGACCACCCGCTGGTCTATATCTTTTACGAGGATGTGCGCTGGCAGCCGAAAGAGCGCAAGCTGGCCGCCACCGCCGAGTTCGGCGAGGCGTTCCGCAGGTTCGTACTGGAGTACAAGCCCGAGCGGCGGCTGTTCGAGATGATGCCCCAGTCGGTGAACAAACTGGTCGACCGCGTGGCCGCCGACGCCGGCATCACCAAGCGCGTCACGCCCCAGTCCCTGCGCGACACCTTTGCCGTCGAGCAGGCCAAGAACGGGGCGACCGAGACCAAACTTCTGCAGATCCTGGGGTTGGCGCCGGATAGCCGCAACCGGCGCAGCGTGCAGCGCTACACCAAACTGGCCCAGCCACCCGTCGCCGGAGTCGAGTAACCCCCCTTGCCGCGCGAGACCCACCATGCATTACAACTCCATCGATCATTTCCTGACCGTCCATGAGCCGGACATCGCGACGCTGATCGAGGACGCCGAGCGCGTCACCGGCGGCCATTATTCCGCCATGGCGCCCGAACAACTGCACCAGACCGCGCAATCCGATGCCCACGAGTTGATCGCGGGCTTGCGGGCCGCCCACGTGGACCGCACGACCATCCAGGAAACTGCCCGCGAGACGGAGACGCAGGGCATCGCCCTGGACGACCTGACGCGCATGAGCCTCGAAATCGAGCGCCGGTTCATCTCCTATGTCCAGGCGGAACTGGCCGAGCAACCCGAGTTCGCCGCCGACCTGGTGCGCCGGTGCCGCCATATCACTGCCGGCTACCGCAGTAATATCACCACCGTCAAGTTGGATCGCGCCCTGGGCCGCTTAAAGCACCCCTGACCCGGATCGTACTGCGAACAACCTCGCGCATCCGCCACGCCCACCCGGCGGCATAGCGGTTGCTTGCATGGCTGTGACTTTTGCTCTGAAAGGATTACCCGCACCCTATGTTCACGCCCGCAACCGCGGCGGACAGCACGACCATTCACCTGCGCGTGCGCTACGCCGAAACCGACGCTATGGGCATCGTCCACCACAGCCGCTACCTGCCCTGGCTGGAGATGGCGCGCACCGAGTTCATGCGCGAGCGCGGTTACACCTACCGCGAACTGGAACAGGTGGGCGTGCAGCTTGCCGTGATCGAGGTCCAGGCCCGCTATCGCGCGCCCGCCGTCTATGACGACCCGATTGCCGTCACGGCGCGGCTGGCCGAGTTCGGGCGGGTCAAATTGCGCTTTGAGTACCGGGTGTATAATGAAGCGACCGGCCGCCTGCTGATGGAGGCCGAAACCCTGCATGCATTTGTCGGCCGCAACGGCCAACCCGTCCGCATGGCCAGCCAGTATCCGGAAATCTGGCAGCGACTCCAGGCAATCGTGAGCGAGGTGCGGCGCGGCGAAGGAGGAACAGACGATGGCACTGCGTCCGCAGGCGGCGACCCCGCCCGCGACTAACGGCACCGGGAACGGCGCGCACCCGGCGGAACTGGTTTCTTATGATCCGGCGACCGGCGCGGAGTTGGGACGCGTCCCGATCCGCACCGGCGCGGAAGTGCGGGCGGCGGTGGCCCGCGCCCGCGCCGCGCAACCGGCCTGGGCCGCCCAGCCCCTGGCCGTCCGGCTCGACTACCTGCGCCGCATCCGCGCCGTGCTGGCCGAGCACGCCGACGAACTGAGCGAACTCACGGCGCGGGAGATGGGCAAACACCCCACCGAGGCGTTGCTGGGCGACACCTTATTCAGCCTGACCCACCTGGACTACGTGATCGCGATGGCGCCCCGGCTGCTGCGGCCCCGCCGCGTGCGCCACGGTATCGTCTTCGCCACACGCTACGCCCAGGTCGTGCTCGACCCCCGCGGCGTCATCGGCATCATCTCGCCCTACAACTACCCGGTGCTGATGACGGCCAACTCACTCTTTATGGCGCTGGCCGCGGGCAACGTGGTGGTCGCCAAGCCCTCGGAGCATACCCCGCTGACGGTGCTGAAGCTGGCCGAGATCTGCCACACCGCCGGGCTGCCCGCCGACGTATTCCAGGTACTGACCGGCGACCATACCACGGGCGCGGCCCTGGTGGACAGCGACATCGACGGGTTGGTCTTTGTCGGCGGCACCGCTGCCGGGCGCAAGATCGCCGCCGCCGCGGGCGCGCGCCTGCTGCCGGTGACGATGGAACTGGGCGGCAACAACGCCATGATCGTGCTCGAAGACGCCGACCTGCAAATGGCGGCGCGGGCGGCGATCTGGGGCGGCTTTGTCACCAGCGGCCAGGTCTGCGGGCGGGCCGGGCGCGTGCTGGTGGCCGCGCCGGTGGCCGGGCGTTTCCTGGCCGCCGTCACCCGCGAAGCCGAG
Source organism: Chloroflexia bacterium (assembly GCA_035693165.1). Lineage (GTDB taxonomy): Bacteria > Chloroflexota > Chloroflexia > QHBQ01 > JAICKM01 > JAICKM01. The sequence goes on from DASSGZ010000499.1 coordinate 5,205, forward strand.
CAGGTGCGGCACGCCACGCAGGTGGCGGAGGGCGTGGATATGGGGCCGCTGACCACCGCCGTGAGCCTGGCCCATGTGCGCATGGCCGTCGGGGAAGCGCTGGAGGGCGGCGCGCGCCTGGTGGCGGGGAGCCTCCCCCTGCCCGGCAGCACCCCCGGCCCCGCGCTCTACCCGCCAACGGTGCTGGCGGATGTCACGCCCGCAATGCGCGTAATGCGTGAGGAAATCTTCGGCCCGGTCGTCTGCGTCTATGCCGTGGCCGATGCCGCCGAAGCTGTGCGCGTAGCGAACGATTCGCCCTACAGCCTGACGGCCAGCGTCTGGAGCCGCGACCGGCGGCGGGCCTGGCGCATCGCCCGGCAGGTGCGCGCCGGGTCGGTGCTGATCAACGAGCACCTGGCCCCCGCGCTGGCCGCCGAAAGCCCCTGGGGCGGCATGGGCGGCGCCAGCGGCTACGGGCGCATCGGCGGGCCGCTGGGCCTGCTCAGCCTCACCAACCCCAAGTATATCAGCTACGACCGGCTGCCGGTGCGCCGCTATCCGTGGTGGTTCCCCTACACGCCGCGCACCCACGAACTGGGCCGCACCCTGGTCGCGCTGCTCTATGGCCGCACCCTCGGCATCCGCCTGGCCGCCGTGCGCGCCCTCCTGGCGGATCTGCCGGGCCTCGTGCGCATGTTCCGGGGCTAAGCATCAGCGTGTTGTGAACACGATATTTATTTCACCGCGAAGGAACGAAGGACGCGAAGATCATTGGTATCAATTGTGTTCTTCGCATTCTTCGTTGCTTCCCTGAAAGTGGGGAAGAAGGGTAGCCAGGGGCTTGTCTAGCGAGCGCAGCGAAGAATCTCGTCTCGTGCGGGTCCACGCCGCGACTCTGCGCGGCGCTCCGAGGGCCAAGCCGCCTTTCATGCCCCCAGTGTCCCACCGGGACACTCCCCACTTCGTGGTGCGTTTTAGTTGAAAATCGGGAGGTGTCGCAAAACGCTTACTATGGAATTTATAACGTATCTTAATTTACTGATCGTACTTCTTTTTGGTTTGATTTGGATCGGTATCATGACGTTTCTTCGGTTGAAGGGACAGAAGAGTTTCGTATATTTGACATTCTTCACAATATTCTACGCCTACATAATTGAGGTGCTGGATTACACATTAATTCAGTTTCAATCTTTGCTTCTTCTAAAATATTTTAAGCCAGGTCTTATCTTGCAAGGACAAGCGGCTGGGAAAAGCTTGAATCTGATTCCGCTCATCACGCTCACTCCAGGGGATATCCAGACCTCGCTGCTCAACATTCTGCTGCTGATTCCTTTCGGGTTCGGGCTGCCGTTCATTACGGATTTTCGCATGAAAAGAGTAGTCGTTATGGGCGGACTAGTTAGTATTGGTATCGAGCTTCTGCAACTGATGTCGGGATTAGTGGCAAGAATTACATTTCGGGTCGCCGACATCAATGATGTGATCTTCAATACGCTGGGCGTCTTAATCGGTTATATGCTATTTGTTGGATTCGTGCGCGTATATAGGCATCTATCTCGAAATTGGAAGATAGCAGCGAATCCGATCTTGCGATATATAGCTCTGCGGCCGCAGATAGATAAGTGAAGCACCCCAGGTGGACAGGATACGTGTTCGAGCCGGACGGCCTGGACCAGTATGAAGTCCGGCGCTGGGAGGGCTGGTATCGGCACATCACGCTAGCGATGCCGGCGCAAGCCTATTTGGTGGTGACCCGCGAGGCTGCCGCCGCCGAGCGGGAAAAAGGGGACCCGAAATCGGGCAGCAGGGAGGTCCGCCAATAGGAATGGCTGCCAGGCTCAAAGCGGGGCACGATCGCGATGGCGAAGCGGCGGTAGCGCAGCAGCGATCCGTTTTGGTATAATACTATGTTACGAACATGAAATGAGTTGACTAATCAAGTAATCGGCCCGCGCAAGCAGGGGCCGCAGCACAGGAGCAACACCACCACTTTATGCCCAAAAACAAAGGCTATTCGCAGCAATCCAGCAAGCAGAGCGCCAACCGCACCGCAGGGGTGGTCCGCGAACGACTGGCCCAGGAGACCGGCACCATCCGCAAGGACTGGGGCGGGCGCATCCGCGTGGGCCTCGTCTTCCCCAACACCTATTATATCGGCATGTCGAGTCTCGGATTCCAGACGATCTACCGGCTGTTCAACGAAGCGTCGGATGTCGTATGTGAGCGCGCCTTCCTGCCCGACAGCGACGGCCAGTTCGAGATGCCGCGCAACCGGCCCGACCTGGAGCCGCTGACGCTGGAGTCGGGCCGCCCGCTGCGCGAGTTCGACGTGGTCGCATTTTCGGTCAGCTTCGAGCTGGACTATTTCCATATGGTGCAGATTCTGCGCGCCGCCGGGATCCCGTTGCTGGCGCGCGACCGCACCGACGACGACCCGATTGTCATCGCCGGAGGCGCCTGCATCATCGACAACCCCGAGCCGGTGGCCGATTTCCTCGACATCGCCTTTGTCGGCGAGGGCGAGGCCCAGGTGCCCGACTTTATCGACGTGTTGCGCGCCGAATTAGAGCATGGCCGCGACGCGGTGCTGAAGGGCGCGGCTCGCCACCAGGGCATGTACGTCCCAGCCTTCTACGATGCGAGCTACCAACCCGAGGGCATGTTTGCCGGGATCACGGCCAACGCGACCCACCCGACCCCCGAATCGGCGCTGCCGATCCGCAAGCAGCGCGTGCGCAACCTGGCCGAGTTCCAGACCTCGTCGGTGATTCTCACCCAGAACACCGAGTTCGGCAGCAGCTACCTGCTGGAGACGGCGCGCGGCTGCGCCCGCGGCTGCCGATTCTGCCTGGCCTCCTACGGCTTCATGCCGCAACGCGAACGCAAGCTGGAAGACGTGGTCGAGCAGGCCCGCTACGGCTTGCAGTTCCGCGACAAAATCGGGCTGATGGGGCCGTCGGTCTCCGACTACCATGCCATCGACGAACTGGTGACGGCGATCCGCGAAATGGGCGGCAAAGTATCACTCGCCTCGATGCGCGCCGACAGCATCTCGCCCGCGATTCTGCAGGCACTTATCGGCGGAGGCGCGCGCACCATCACTTTCGCCCCCGAGGGCGGCTCGCAGCGCATGCGCGACGTGATCAACAAGAACCTGAACGAAGACCAGATCCTGGCTTGCGCCGAGTTGATCGGGCGCATGGGCGGCCAGGCGATCAAGCTCTACTACATGTGCGGCCTGCCCGGCGAGACCGAGGAGGACGTGCAGGGTATCGTGGACCTGACGCTCAAGGTGAAGGATCGCCTGAACCGCTACGCGCCGGGCGGCGAGGTCCAGGGCAGCGTCACGCCCCACGTGCCGAAGAGCCACACGCCGTTCCAGTGGGCGCAGATGTACCCGCTCGACGTGATCGAGGAGCGAGTCAACTTCCTGCGCAAGGCGCTGCGCAGCAAGGGCGTGGTCTTCAAGATCGACAGCCCCAAGTGGCTGCGCGTGCAGGGCGTGCTGGCCCGCGGCGACCGCCGCCTCAGCGCCGTCCTGGCCGCTATGGAGGGCATGAGCCACGCCGACTGGAAGCGGGCCATGGACGAGGTGGGCCTCAGCGAGGATTTCTACGCCCGCGAGCGCCCGCTGGACGAACTGTTCCCCTGGTCGCACATCGAGGAAGGTGTATCGGCCCGCGCCCTGGGCCAGCAGTGGCAGCGCGCCACGAGCGAAGTACCCGGCTATGAAAAGGGCCAGATCCTGGGCAACGCCCAGCGCCACCTGCTGGAGTTCTACAAAACCGGCGACGCGAACTTGATCCGCTCGGCGCGGTAGCGGTCGACCGAGCTAAGCTGGGCACAGAGTTTGCGATCCGTTACCTGACGCCATCGTCTAAAGGCGGTGGGGTCTTTATTTGATAGACAAACCCTACGCGGCCACCTATCGAAAGAGGATGTCATGCCTGATCGTAATCAGCCCATCATCGACGAGTTTCGCGCCAACAACGGCAAAGTCGGCGGGTACTTCGCCGGCGCCAACATGCTCCTGCTGCACACGGTCGGAGCCAAGACCGGCCAGCCCCGCACGAACCCGCTGGTCTACGTCACCGACGGCGATCGCCTCGTTATAATCGCATCCAAAGGGGGCGCTCCCAGTAACCCCGACTGGTACTACAATCTACTGGCTAACCCCCTCGTGACGGTTGAACTGGGCAACGAGCAGTTTCAGGCGCGGGCGACCCCAGTGACCGAAGAACCGGAGCGCTCTCGCCTCTACGCCAAGATGGTTGATCATCGAGCTGGCTTTGCCGAGTATGAGGAAAAGACCAGCCGCAAGATTCCCGCCATCATTCTGGAACGAGTAAGCGCATCGGCCTGAACCGAACATTGCTGCTGCGAACCGCACTGTAGCAAATGAGCTGGACACTCGCGCAACTTCAGGGTGTTTCTTGGCTAATGTGCTTTTTGCAGCAGCTTCCTCATTGTGGTATACTAGTCGTGCGGCATCGTGCAGTATCTCGCAAATCCCCGGTGTAGTAACTTTAATTCAATATGGTAAGCACAGTATTCGGGTGCCCGTGTAGTCACCAGCGGTTCGGCCCATAGCCACCGCTTGTGCTATTTGAGTGATCCTCTCCCCGTGGACTGTGTATTCGCGGCTGCGTGACACAAGACCCCAGACCCTATTTCTATATCTACAAGGAGACAGGACTCATGCGGGGAAATCGACCAAACCCGAGCGCCATCCGCGCCTGGTGGGGTATCGGCGCGTTGGTATTGGGCATGCTGGCTCTTACGGCGGGAACCATAATCGGGGGCAGCGTCCCCATGCAGGCGGGGGCGCTCCCACCCGGTCAGGGCGCCGCACCGGCGGCTTGCGGCGCCTGGTCGCTGGCGACCAGCCCCAGTCCGTCCAACGCGAGCCTGCTCTATGGAGTCAAGGCAATCGCGGCCGCCGATGTTTGGAGCGTCGGGGTGTATAAAGACTCGACCGATAACGTGAACAAGACCCTCACCGAACACTGGAACGGCACAAACTGGACCACCGTCGCCAGCCCGAACGCCGAAACTGCGTACCCTGGCTATAACCAACTCACCAGTGTGGATGGGCTGGCCGCCGACGACGTGTGGGCCGTGGGCCGCACCACCCATGGCGCCCTGACCGAGCATTGGGACGGCACTCAGTGGACCATCATCCCCGTCCCTGACGACCTGACCATCGGGTACCTTCTGGGAGTGAAGATGGTCTCACATAACGATGTCTGGGCAGTGGGCTACGCGCCCGTTGGGGGCTATCCGAACCGCGGGCGCATCATCCACTGGAACGGGGCCACCTGGAATGCCGTATACGTCTCCTCCGATCTGGATCGCAGCACAACGATCAGCAACCTCGCCGTCGTGTCGGCCAACAACATCTGGGCGGCGGGGTCCATTATGATGCATTATGACGGAACCGCCTGGACCGAAGTCCCGAATGTCGTGCCGCTGACGGGCGTGTTAAACGGGATCACGGCGATCACGGCGAACGATATCTGGGCCGTGGGCTGGAATACGCCGGGCACGTACGCGCAAACCTATACAACACACTACGATGGCGCGACCTGGACCGCCCAGCCCAGCCCGAACGCCGAGACCGAAAGTGTGTTGAATGCAGTGAGTGCAGCCTCCGGCGAGGTGTTAGCAGTAGGCTACAGCGATCCGGGCAGCAGCTATGGGCATACCCTGGCGATGCGCTGGACCGGTAGCGCCTGGAGCATCGTCAGCAGCGCGAGCCAGGACGAAAACAGCGAACTCGACGCGGTCAGTGTGCTGCCGGCGGGTGAGGCCTGGGCGGTCGGTTCCAGCTACATCCATGGTGGCGCGCAGCATACCGTCGTCGAGTCCTATACCGCCGGATCGTGCGGCACGCCCACCCCGACGCCGCCGCCCTGCACAATAAGCTTTAGCGACGTGCATACGAGCGATTACTTCTACACGCCGGTGCAGTACCTGGCCTGCCACAGCGTGATCGCGGGCTACGCGGACGGCACCTTCCGGCCCTTCAACAACACCACGCGCGGGCAGCTCGCCAAGATCGTGGAGGGTGGCTTCAACCTGCCGATCACCACCCCGCCGGCGGGCGGCCAGACCTTTGAAGATGTCGCTCCCAGCAGCACTTTCTTCAGCTACATCGAAACCCTGGCTGCACGCGGGATCACCAGCGGCTATACCTGTGGCGGGGCCAACGAGCCGTGTATCCCGCCCGCTAACCGGCCGTATTTCCGGCCGGGCAACAATGTGACCCGTGCTCAGTTGGTGAAGTTCGTCGTGGTTGCCGGTAACCAGCAGTTCGGCTGGCCCCTGCTCAACCCGGCGACCGCGTCGTTCAGCGATGTGCCGGTGGGCAGCCCCTTTTATCAGTATGTGGAAACCGCCGTCTGCCGAGGAGTGTTGTCCGGCTATAGCGATGGGACGTTCCGGCCCGCCAACCCCGCCACGCGCGGCCAGATCGCCAAGATTGTCTACAATGCCGTCACCGGCACGTCCACCGGCTGTACCGGCCCCTGAGCATGCGGCCCCCCGCGCAACAGAAGATCGGTGGGACTCCTCGCCCGCCCGGTGATCTTCTGTTGCGCGTGACCCTATCTTGATCAAAGATAGTAAAGATCCGCCGGCCTCTTTCGAGCGCCGGCGGATCTTTACTATATTCTGATAGCTGACCGCTGATAGCTGACGGCTGACCGCTCTTACGGCCCGATCTGCGGTTCCACGCCGTGGGGCGTCAGGGGTACGTTGGTGCGGGTGACGCTGGGCAGTGGGGGCGCGGGGTAGCCGTCGCGGAAGTCGGCGGCGGCGGGTTTGAACGAGCCGTCCAGGCGCACCAGGCCGAAGTGGGCCTCGTAGTTGCGCTGCGGCGCGTTCTTGCCGTAGTCCCACAGCGTCCACTGCATCATCCCGGCGATGCCGGCGGCGCGGGCCGCGCCCAGCATCGTCCGGTACAGACCCTGCTGCGTCGGCTCGTCATAGGTCGCCGCCGCCGTGGACTCCGCCGCCGGGCCGGTGGGCCAGCCGAACTCGCTGACCAGGATGGGCAGCTTGGTGTGCGCCTTGACCGCCGCGATTTGATCGGCGAAGCGGCCCGCATCGTAGCTGTGGAAGCTGGCGAAGTCGACAAAGTCGAGCACGGCCAGCTTGCGCGGCGCTTGCCACAGATTCTCGTAGTTGCCCATGCCGACCGTGATCGGGTGGCGGGTGTCGATGGAGCGCACCGCCTGGGCGATCATGTTCAGCCAGCCGATCATCAGCGTCGGGTTGCGCCGCCCCACCACGCCGTTGTCGGGCTCGTTACGCAGGTCCCAGGCCAGCACGCGGTCGTCGTTGGCGAACGGCTCGACCAGGCCCTGCACATAGTTCAGTTGGATACGCTTGTCCGCGTCGCCCAGTTCCTCGATGCGGTCGGTGGCGTCGAACAGCGCGAAGATGACCTTCATGTCGTAGGACGCGGCGATTTGTAGGAACTGGGTCATCAGGTTGATGATCGGGCCGTTGATCCGCTCGCTCGCCTTGTCGCCCCAGACGGTATCGCGCAGCGACAGATAGTCATAGGGCAGCGTGATGCGCACGGTGTTGACGCCCAGCTCATGGGCCTTGCCGAGTTCGGCTTTGACTGTCGGAGCGTCCCACTCCGCCCAGGTCGTGACGAAGGGCGCGTCGTGCAGCCAGTAGTTGGTGCCCTTGATTGTGATCGGCTGCCCGCGCAGCACCAACTGGTCGCCCTCGACATGGACGAAGGCATCAGCGGGCGGCAGCGGCGGGGCGTTGGTCACGGCGACGGGCGCGGCTTCGGGCAGCGGCTGGCCGTAGCGCCACTGATAGTAGTGCTGGCCCACGTTGCCCATCTGCACCTGCCACGCAGGCGGGAAGCTAGGCACAAACGTCAGCACGCGGCGTTGGAAGAGCTGCACCAGCACCTCGGTCGGCTTGCCGTTGATGATCGCCGTGGTCCAATATGCCTCGGTGATCGGATAGCCGAGCACAAACACCGGGTCGAACAACTGGCGCTGGTCATACACGCCGCCGGTGAGCACGAGGCCATGGGCCGCCATGAAGCTCCAGAACACATCGGGCACGTTATGGCCGGTCTCCTGCACATAGGCCACGTTGCTCACGTTGATGTCTTTGGTCAGCGGGCGTTGCCCGGCGCCGTCGCGGTTGATGGTGCCGACGACGATCTTCTTGTTCACCGGCGCGCGCCGGTCCGGCCCGCCGGGCAGCGAAGCCACACTTGCAAAGCTACGGTACGTGGGCACGCGCGCATCACCGGGCGCGGGCGGCTCGCCCACCACCGGCACATCGGCGGGGCCGCGCGCCTCGAACTGGTTCGGCCCGGTCTGGATCTGCCCGCTCACCAGTTCGACGACGAGCAAGCCGCTGGTCGCCGCCCAGGGGCTGTTCGGGTCTTTGACCGCCGGGTTTACCTCCATGCGGCCCTTGTCGAAGTACTGCACCTGGCGGGTGCCGTTGGGCGCGCCGGCAAACGGCTCCTCGCGCGTCGGGCCCGGCCCCGGCCCCCAGGTCCACGACCGGTGGGCGATATTCGCGGCCACGGGCGCGTCGGTCCGCGACCAGACCCGCTCGAACAGCGGCGAGGCGAACTGCGCCGTCGCAGCAGGGGGGGTCGCCAGGTAGCTGGCCTGTGCGGGCGCGAAGCGATAGGTGGTCAGCAACAGCAGGCCCAGGGCAAGCAGGGCCGTCACACGGTTCAGACGCATTCGGTCATTTGGCCTTCTAGAGACTTGAGTGCTGAAGGAGACAAAGAAGTGCAACCGCCCGCAGATCGATGGCGGGACGGTGAAATACAAACGAGCGATAGTTGCCGGTGATTATCGCTTCTACTCGTCGTTACTCAGCCCTCAGCCCGCAGCACTCGCCGGTTCGACGGGCGCGGGTACTTGGGCCAGCAATTCTAAGACGAGTCCGTCGAGGTCCCGGTTGCGCAAACGGGCTTCCGGGTTGAGAATCAGGCGGTGGGGCAAGACATAGGGCGCCATCTGCTTCACATCGTCCGGGATCACCATGCTCCGGCCCTGCATGGCGGCGTACGCCTGGGCCGTGCGGTAGAGCGCCAGCGAGCCGCGCGGACTGGCGCCCAGGTCGAGCGCGGTCTGGCTGCGGGTGGCACGCACCAGGGCCACCACATAGCGCCGCACCTCGGGCGTCACCTCGACCGCGCGCACGGTGGTCTGCGCGGCCAGCAGGTCGTCGGCGGTTGCCACCGCCGCGAGATCCTGCAAGGGGTTGTTGCGCGCGAAGCGCTCCAGGATCGCCTCTTCTTCGTCGGCTTCGGGGTAGCCCACGCGCAGCCGGATCAGGAAGCGATCCAGTTGGGCTTCGGGCAGCGGAAAGGTGCCTTCCAGTTCGATGGGGTTCTGCGTCGCCAGCACCAGGAAGGGCCGGGGCAGCGGCATCGTGCGGCCGTCGACGGTGGTCGTGCGCTCCTCCATCGCCTCCAACAGGGCCGACTGGGTGCGCGGCGTGGCGCGGTTGATTTCGTCGGCCAGTAACACCTGGGTGAAGACCGGCCCCGGTCGAAACTCGAACGCCTGCTGCTGCTGATTATAGACCGACAGCCCGGTCACATCGGAGGGCAGCAGGTCGGGCGTGAACTGGATGCGTGCGAAGGTGCAGGCCAGCGATTGGGCCAGCGATCGCGCCAGCATGGTCTTGCCCAGACCCGGCACATCTTCGAGCAGCACATGGCCCTCACAGAGCAGCGCCGCCAGCACCCGGTCGATCACGGTGGGCTTGCCCACAATGACCCGGCTCACGTTGGCGCGCACGCGATCGGCCAGGGCGCGCACGGACGCCACCGCCGCCGCATCGGCGGGCGCGGCGGTAGGACTCAGCGCGACGTGCGTCACGATTCCTCGCCGTCGCCCTGCGGCGTAGCGGGGTGCGGTCGGGCTTCGCGCACATTGCGCACCAGCGTGGCCTTCTGGGTCGCCTCGGTCTGCTTTTTGGCCCGGCGCTGGCGCATATCCTCGATCTGGGACTCGATACTCTGCAACTCCATGCGCAGGTGCCGCTCCTCCAGCACGTCGAGGACCGACTCGATCTCTTCGTCGCGCCGGCGCAACGTCTCAAAGTGCGAAGGGATCTCGGCCAAGCGCCCATCCAGTTCACGGATCCGCTCTTCCAACTGCTGGAAGCGGTTGATATAGCGATCCATGCGCTGGTCGCCCACCTGGCGCAGTTCGGCCAGTTCGGCGGCCAGTTGCCCGCGGATCGTCTCGGCCCGTTCCTGCACCACGCCGTGATTATCGTGGACCTGCTTTTCCAGGCGCTGGATCAGCGAGTCGAAGCGGGTGTTGTGCTCACCGCTGTCGCTGAGTTGCGACCGGATGCCCTCGATGTGCTCCATAAGCTGGCGGCGCACCTCCTCCACCCGCTGGGAACGCGAGTTCACATCGGTGAACTGCTCGCGCAGGCTCTCCACCAGCTCCTGGAGTTCCACGCCCTGGCGGCGCAGGCGCTGCTCTTCCATGCGCTGCAGCTCGGCCACGCGCTGGATCTCCTGGCGGGTTTCGTTGTTCACGGCATCTAACTCATGCACCAGGTCGCGCAACTGGCGCTGCGCGTCGGCGATCACGCCGATCTGGGACACAAGCTGGCGGATCTGGCCCTGCAGCGCCTCATACTGCCGCGCATCGGTCATGGTGCGCTCGCGGTCCATCCGCCGGGCCTCGATCAATTCGGCGATCTGGGCACGCAGGTCGCGGATCGGCTTCATCGGCTCCTCGACCTTTTGGCCCAGTTCGGCGATCTGCTGCTTCAGGCGGCCGTCTTCGATCTGGCGCACCTGCATGCTTTGCGCCACATCTTGCGTGTGGCGTTCTTGCAGCATCTGCAACTGGAGCACCTGGCCTTCGGTGTTTTTGTAGAGGTCTTCGAGCCATTGCTGGCGGGCCAGCGCGTCGCGCATTTGCCGCCGCAGGTCGTCGATCTGCTGTTGCATCTGGTAGGCCGTCGTATCTTCCCGCCGCCGGCCCTCTTCGTCGCGGGTAGTTCGCAGGATATCAGCCATGGAGGTGTCCCTTTATGATAGGAGTTTATGATGCCAGACGGCGCGCTCGATGGCCGTACGGACGGGCCGGAGCAACGCCGGAAGCGGCGGCATGGGCGGCCCACCCGCGCCGTTGAGGCGTTCCAGGGTCGCCACCACGCCGGAGCCTAACGCGCCCACATCGTAGCCGCCCTCCAGCACGAAAGCCAGGCGCCCGCCACAGAGTTCGGCGGCCAACTCGATAACCATGCTGGTCAGCATGCCGAAGCCGCCGGTGCTCACCGCCATTTGCGCGAGCGGATCGGCGTAGTGCGCATCGTAGCCGGCGGAGACCAGGATGAGGTCGGGCTGGAAGCGGCGCGCGAACGGAATCAGCACGTCCTCGAAGGCCGCCTGGTAGCCGGCGTCGTCGGTGCCCGGCGGCAGCGGCACATTGCAGGTCCACCCGCTGCCCGCCCCGGCCCCGCTCTCGGTCCACTTGCCCGTGCCCGGATACAGCGGCCACTGATGGGTGCTGAAATAGGCCACGGTGCCGTCGCTGTAGAAGATGTCCTGGGTGCCGTTGCCGTGGTGCACATCCCAATCGACGATCAGGATGTGGCGGATGCCGGTGTAGTGGCGTTGCGCGTGGCGGGCGGCCACGGCGATATTGTTGAACAGGCAAAAGCCCATGGCGAGGTCGGAACAGGCATGATGGCCCGGCGGGCGCCCCAGGGCAAAGGCGCTCGCGGCGCCCGGCCCTTGCGGGTCGAGCACCTGGTCCACGGCGGCGCAGGCCGCCCCCGCCGCGAGCAGCGCGGCCTCGTAACTGCCTGCGCTGATCACCGTATCATAATCCCAGAGGCCGCCGCCCGCGCGGGCAATGCCCTGGATCGTCTCGATATACTCGGGGTCATGCACGGCGCGGATAGCTTCCAGCGGCGCCGGCTCGGGCGTGATCAGGGCCGGCGGCCCAAAGCGTTGTTCGACCGCGCGCAAGATCGCCTTCAGCCGTTCCGGGGACTCGACGTGGATGCCGGTCTCATGCGCCAGGCAGCCGGGGTGATAAATGAGCGCAGTTTGCAGCGACGCGTCGTGGGCCATGATCCGAGTATAAGACATGCGCCGGGGGCTGTCAAACCTCGACCGGGGGCCAGCCGCGCCCGGCGACCGATCCCCATCCGCCGGATGACCGATGGCGGGTGCGAAACAGATGTGCTATAATAGAAGGCCGATATGTCAGTAAGCGAGCCGGCGTTCGCTGTCCCGGCGGGTGGTGCGGGCCGCATCCCGATGTGCGCAGGAGGGGGAACAATGCCCAATTTTCAACTGGTCTCCGACTTCCAGCCAATGGGCGATCAGCCGGAGGCGATTGATAAGCTGGTCGAAGGCGTCAACGCCGGCCTCCGCCACCAGACGATGCTGGGGGTCACGGGCTCAGGAAAGACCTACGTAATGGGCCAGATAATCCAGGCCGTGAACCGCCCCACGCTGGTGCTGGCGCACAACAAGACGCTGGCTGCGCAGTTGTACGCCGAGTTCAAGGAGTTCTTCCCCAGCAACGCCGTCGAGTACTTCGTCTCCTACTACGACTACTACCAGCCGGAAGCCTACATCGCGCGCACCGATACCTATATCGAGAAAGACTCCGACATCAACGAAGAGATCGATAAGCTGCGCCACGCCGCCACGCGCGCCCTGTTCGAGCGGCGCGACGTGATCATTGTCGCCTCGGTGTCGTGCATCTTCGGTCTCGGGTCGCCGGAGGAGTACGGCAAGGTAGTGGTGGATCTGCAGAAGGGCCAGGTGGCCCACCGCGACCGCGTGCTGCGCCGCCTGGTCGATATCCACTACGACCGCAACGACATGAACCTGGTGCGCGGCACCTTCCGCGTGCGCGGCGACACGCTGGAGATCTTCCCGGCCTACGAGAACATCGCCGTGCGCGTCGAGTTCTGGGGTGACGAGGTCGAGCGCATCAGCGAGTTCGATCCGCTGACCGGCGAGTTGCTGCTGGAGCGCAACCGCATCGACATCTACCCCGCCCGCCACTTCATCACCAGCGAGGAGAAGCTGCGCGACGCCATCGCCGATATCGAGACCGAACTGGAGGAGCGCCTGGCCGAACTCCGCGCCGAGGATAAGCTGGTGGAGGCGCAGCGGCTGGAGCAGCGCACCCGCTACGACCTGGAGATGTTGCAGGAGACCGGCTACTGCTCGGGCGTGGAGAACTACTCGCGCCACCTGTCGCGGCGCGGGCCGGGCGACCGCCCCTCCACGCTGCTCGACTACTTTCCCGACGACTACCTGTTGTTCGTGGACGAGAGCCACATCAGCCTGCCCCAGGTGCGCGGCATGTGGGGCGGCGACGCCTCGCGCAAGCAGGAGCTGATCAAGTACGGCTTCCGCCTGCCCTCGGCGGCCGATAACCGCCCGCTGACCTGGGCCGAGTTCGAGTCGCAGATCCACCAGGCCGTCTATGTCTCGGCCACGCCCGGCCCCTACGAGTACGAGCACAGCGAGCAGATTGTCGAGCAGATCATCCGCCCGACCGGTCTGATCGACCCCGAGATCGAAATCAAGCCGACGGCGGGCCAGGTGGAGGACCTGATCGAGCAAGTGCAGGGGCGCATCGCCAAAGGCCACCGTGTGCTGGTGACCACGCTGACCAAGCGCATGGCCGAGGACCTGGCCGACTACCTCAAGGAGGTCGGGGTCAAGACCCACTACCTGCACAGCGAGATCGACACGCTGGAACGCATCGAGATCCTGCGCGACCTGCGCCTGGGCGTGTATGACGTGGTGGTCGGTATCAACCTCTTGCGCGAGGGCCTGGACCTGCCGGAGGTCTCGCTGGTGGCGATCCTGGATGCCGACAAGGAAGGCTTCCTGCGCAGCCGCGACAGCCTGATCCAGACGATGGGCCGTGCGGCCCGCCATGTCGAGGGCAAGGTGATCATGTACGCCGACCGGGTGACGGACTCGATGCAGGCCGCCATCGATGAGACCTACCGGCGCCGCCAGAAGCAGATCCGTTACAACGAGGAACACGGCATCGAGCCGGCCAGCATCGTCAAGCAGGTACGCGATCTGACCGACCGGGTGCGCGCCGTGGCCGAGGCCAGCCCCGAGTACAAGGTCTCGCCCAGCGGCGAGATCGCCATCCCCAAGGAGGAGCGGGCGCGGCTGGTCAAGGAGCTGGAGTCGCAGATGAAGATCGCGGCCAAGGCGCTGGAGTTCGAGAAGGCGGCGCTGCTGCGCGACCAGATCGTTGAACTGCGCCGCAGTATGCAGTAATCGGAGAGCGCATGGCCCCGTACCAGGCCGTCTTTTTTGACGCAGGCGACACCCTGCTCGACTTCTATACCACCGGGGAGCGCGTCACGCGCATCGTGCGGGAGGCGACGGGCCGCCACATCCCGGCGGAGGAAGCCGCGCCCTACTTCGAGGCGGCGTTCCATCACGCGCTGGGCGACGCGGCCAACGGGCTGCTCTGGGTCAACGACCACGCCAGGGAGTGGGACTACTGGCGCACCTACTACGCCGGCTGGCTGGCCGCCGCGGGCGTCCCCTCCGACCCGGCGCTGGTGGAGCGGCTGGTCGAAGACACCATCCAGGTGGAGATCTACGCGGCGTTCGACGACGCCGCCCCGACGCTGGAGGCGTTACGCGCGCACGGCATCGGCCTGGTGCTCATCTCGAACGCCTTCCCCTCGATGCAACGCATCATGCAGCACCTGGACCTGGAGCGCCACTTCGACACCTGCCTCTACTCCTGCTTCGTGGGCCACGAGAAACCGCAGCGCGCCATTTTCGACCTGGCCCTCCAGGCGGCGAACCTGCCCCCCGCCGCCACCTGCTTCGTGGACGACCTGCCGCGCAACGTGGAAGCCGCCACCTCGCTCGGCATCCAGGGCTTCCTGCTCGACCGCTGGGCCCGCCACCGCCACAGCCCCCTGCCCCGCTTCGCCAACCTGACCGAGTTCCGCGCCGTGCTGGGCGTGTAATAGCCGCACGCATGTCTTACGATTCCGTAAAGATTGGGCCGGCGTACTTGCTTGCAAGATTGCGGGCATTTGGCGGGCGCCGGTTCACGACGCGGTAAGACGGGTCGGCTACACTGAGAAAGATAGGACCTGGCCGCCGGTTCTAATTGCGTCAGCTAGCCGGCGGCCCCGGTCCGGCCCCTCGGTTCTCTTATCCCCACTAACGCCCCGAGTCCCTCGTCTCTGTAGCTGCTTGACCCAATAAGAATAAATCAGCTACAGCAGGCGTCGTTTTGATCAGAGTTCAGTCATTGCCGCAGTTCGGACTGAATCAATAGGATCACGTTTCAGTTGTTGAATTTCTGAGGCCAGACGTTGTTTGTCTGCTGTGCTAAGCTTCGCTATGGCATAGACGGCTTCTCCACGTAGCTCCGGGTTAAGTGCTATAGCTGCTTTATGCACTATGTCTAGATATTTCTGTATCGTAGTATAGCCAGCTTGCATAAAGAGTTCGTTAAGTTCACCGAAATCACCGGCGTCATCATAAGTGAGACTAGCCTCTAGTGCCGACAACACCGCAGACTCACCGCCTCCGATACGCACAATCGCTTGCTGGGCGGCTCCTGCCCCACCAGAGGGGCCACTGGCTAGCCCAATCAACGCAGGTATTGCCCCCACCGCATCGGAACCGAACCAACCCAGCATCGTGGCAGCGAAATACCTTCCCTCGTAATCGTCCAACTTTTGCACAAGCAACGGGATCGCCGTATCCTTGTTCAACAAGAGCGTGATAACAGCGTCCAGCAGATGATCCACAACATCCCGAGAGTAAGCCGGTAAGATCCGTGTATCAGAGCGACACTGTTGTAAGCGATCAATAAGGACAGCAATTGAAATTGGAGAATCGGCAAGGATTCCGTTGACAAGATCGATGATCTCATGGAATGCAGCGCTCTCGGAACCGGGGCCGAACTCTAACGAGAATAAACTATCCAAGGCCCGGTCAGCACGCGAATCAGTCATGTTAGAAGGACGACCATAAGCTATCCGGCCCCGCGATGATCATATCATTAGCATCTCCGACCAGATTCCAGTGTTCGTATGTACCGCTGTCCGCGAAGGTTTCCAACGTGATGCCGCTCTCAAAGCGCAGATATAGGTCGTGGAAACTGCCGTTTACTGTCACTTCTTGCACGATCTGTCCGCATAGGAGCTGAGCCACTGCCTGCCGTGCGGTAGCCTCCGAATCGTTGCCCGCCAGGATCGCCCCGTCTCGGGCAACGCGCCACGCGGAGAAGACGGATAACCCGTACGGCCCAAGGTGGATCGATGGAATCCCTCCCTCACCCGCGAGGTACTCCACTTCAGAGCATACAGATCCAATGAGGGCGCTTCGCAAGCGCGCTACCGTAATATCATCCATTATCCGGCCTCGATGAAATACACCCTACATCTGCGCCATTTGCCTAATCGTCCGCCGGCTCGATGCTGCAATCGAGGCCGAAGGACTGGATGCGGTCCTGGTAGTATTCGGCTTCCTCGCGGGGGCAGACGCGGACGAGGCCCTTGCCCTTGAAGTGGGCTTCGAGCATGATGCGCGTGGCGTCCTCGATCTTGAGGCCGGGCACGGCTTTCAGCAGCGCCTGGATGACGTAGAGCATGTCATGCACATCGTCGTTGTGCAGGAGGACGCGCCAGTTGGGGGCCAGGCGCGGGTCCACGCGGGCGGGGGTGGCGGGGCGGACTTCGGTTTCCGTTTGAGCGATGGCGCCCCGGTCAGAACCGGCGGGCATCACGGCAGCCAGCCCTTGTCGCGCAGGACGGTCACACCCAGCAGGCCCAGCAGCACTTCGCTCGGCGTGCCCGCATATTCGGGATGGTACTCGAAGCGGGCGCGCTCGAAGTATTGCACCGTGTAGGTCCGCCCGTCGGTGGGGCTGACCTCGGCGATCTCCTCGGAGATGGGGTAGCCGAACTGGGCCAGACCGCCGTGCGCCTGCCAGTAGGTCAGGAAGCCCGAGTTGAGCGAGTGCTGGGTGGGCGGGAAATAGACGTGGCCGGGCCGGTTGGGGAAGGGCGGGATGGTCGGGAAGACGCGTCCCGCCGTGACGGTGGCGCCCAGCCGGCCCAGCAGCACCGAGTAGGGCGTGCCGGCGTATTCGGGATGGTACTCGAAGCGGTTGCGCTCGAAGTACTGCACGGTGTAGCCGCCCTCGGTGAATTCCTCGGTCAGCGGGTAGCCGAAGATGGGCAGACCGCCGTGCGCTCGCCAGTACTCCAGGAAGCCGCCGCCCAGGTTATGGCGTGTCTGCGTGAAGTAGATCGTGCCCGGCTGGTTCGACGGCGGCGCCGGATCCAGCGCCGAACTGGGCGCGGTGATGCGATAGGTGCGCAGCCCGGCGGCGGCGATCTGTACCTGGTCGCCGTTGCGGGTGAAGGGCACGGGCGTCCAGGTGCCGTCAGCCTGGCGCACCCGCACGCCCAGGGCCACATCGGGCCCGATGCGGCCCAGCGTCGCGGGCAGGTTCACGCTCACCGACCCTGGCCCGCTGGTCCACACGTCGACCTGCCGGGCCACCTCACGCTGCCAGGTGAGGAAGACCAGCAGCGGCAGGCTGCCGTTGGACGTATACTGCACCACGTCGGGCGCGGGCGAGGTGGTGCCGCCCAGGAAGCGGGCGTTGGGGGCGCTGTAGGCGAAGCGCACGCCCCCGGCCTGGTCGGCGTTCAGGTCGCTGAAGGTGCCCGGCGGCGGGTCGGCAGACATGTAGGGCATCAGCGCCGAGAGCGCGTAGGCCGCGATCTTGGGCTGCAAGTTATCGTCATACAGCCCATAGGCGTTCTGGGACGCGTTCTCGCCACCGGGGAAGTTGTTGAGCATCCACTTGCCGCCGCCCGCGTAGCCCTGGCTGTAGAGGTAGAGCCAGACCGCCGTTTCGAGGTTCGCCGTCACCAACTGGTCCACCGGCGAGGCGCCGCGCTGCAACCCTTCTTCGTTCGAGTAGCCGAACTCTTCGAGCATGAACGGCTGCCCGGCAAACGTGGTGCGCAGGTTGGTCAGCACCTGCAACGTGCGCTGGAGGTTGGCCATGCCGGTGGCGACGAAGCGGTGCGGTGACTGGAAGTCGAGCAGGCGGTTGGCGCTGAGCTTTGCCAGCACGATGTTGCTGTAGGCCAGGGTCAGCATGTGGTTGGGGTCCACGGCCCGAATCGCGTCGCGCTGGGGAGCGATCCAGCGGCGCACCGTGTCGTCGAGCACGCCGAAGAACGGGCGCCAGTTCATGGCGTCGGGCGAGTCCATGTAGTCGAGTGTCGTCTTATCGGGGTGCGTCGCCACCCAACTGGCGCCCGCGTCGAGGAATTCGCGGTACAGGCGATAGCTGTTGACGTAGATGTAGGCCTGGGCATCGGTGAGGCGAGCAGGCACCAGCGCGCGCCCCTCCGGCGTCTGCCGGTAGGCCGGGATAGCGGCAGAGGAGATGCGCTCGCCGTAGAGGGTGATCAGGCGGTCGGTTTGCAGCGGCGGCGGCGCGCCGGGATAGACCGACAGGGCGATCAGGTCAAACTGCGGCTCGTTTTTCAGGTCATAGGCCAGGATGGTCGCCTCATCGCGGAAGTGCGCGGCGATACGCGACTCGATGTCGGCCACCTGCTGCAGGTCGGGTTCGACGTAGTCGGTGAAGGTGAGGATCAGGAACAGGCCGTGCCGCCGGGCCAGGTCCACCACCAGGTCGAGCTTGCGGAAGTTGTTGCGCTGCACGTCGGCGCGCAGCGGCGGCTGGATGAAGAGGCGCACCGTGTTCAGCCCGAGGGACGCGGCGCGGGTAAAGTCGGCGTCGATCACCGCGGGGTCGAACTGGGCGTCTTCCCACATGCGCCAGGCGCGGTCGGGCGCGCCGACATAGTTGACGGCCCAGACGAAGAAGGGGCGGCCGTCGGGGCGCAGGAAGCGGGTGCTACCGGGCGCTACCTGGACAAACCCGGACGCGCCTTCGCTGGGCCGGGGGCGCAGCGAGGCCACCGGCGCCAGCACCAGCAGCAGCAGCAGCAGCGCGCGGACAAAGCTCCAATGTGTGCGAGGCAAGGACATGGCGAGGACCCAGGGGCGCGACTGCCGCCGCCCCTTAATCTGTCGGTGTTTTACTGATGCGATATGAGCAGCTTTGCCCGCCTTTGCCCCGGCAAGTCACTTCTTCGATCAGGAAGTTCTTGCCGGTGGCCCAGCGCAACGTGGAGGTGAGCACGCCCACCATCGCATTGCACCCGATGTCGGTGTGGCGGTTATAGCAGTAGGGGCACATGCCCACGCTATAGATGTAATGGTCGCCCGCATCGCGCAGGTCGGTGGGGATGCCCAGGTCGCGCGAGTTGGCGACGATGCGATCCATGCTGAACTTCATCTTCATCGCCATCGGCATAAACTTCATGGCCGTGGCGGCGACCCCCAGCATGCGCGGCTGCTCGTTGATCCCGTAGTTGAATAGCTCCTGGCCGACCCGCAACTGCATCGACTTGGCGGCGCGGCCATAGAAGTCTTCCATGGCCTTGCCGAAGGCGCTGTACTGGCTATACGGGATATTAAACTCGATGACATTGGGCGGATAGTTGCCGACATACTGCTCCAGGCCGGCACTCCGCAACATGGCGTTGACGCCCTTCTCGCCGGTCACGCGCTCCACGGCCATGATCAGCAGGCGCATCCCCGCACTAGGATATTGTGGCTCTTCGCCTTCGTTGAACGTCGGCGTGGCGATGGGCGCCTCTTCATGCTCGCCCTCTTCCTCGGCGGTGAACGCCTCGGCGGGATGCGCCGGCCCACCGGCACGCGCCGGTGCGGCCGCGGCGGCCCCGGCGGTGGCCGGCACGGGCGCCGGCGCCGCCGCGGCGCGCGCCGCGGCCATTTGCGCCTCGCGCCCGCGCACCCAGTTCATACCTTCCAGGGCCTGCTGGTTGTGCGGGTTGATCGCCAGCACCCGCTCCAGGCAGGACTTCATCATCGGCAGATTGTTGGCGACCCCACTCAGCCAGAGCCAGGCTTCCTCGTGCTGCGGCTCCAACTGTACCACACGCCCCAGGTACTCCCGCGCAAGATCCTTTTGCCCGGAAGTAGCCGCTGTCTTGCCCTTGGCTAGCAATTCTTCGGCTGTCGAAGGCATTCCCCACTCCTTGCTGCCCGGTTCCCGCACGGGCACGCGCTCCGGCGAGGATCATGGAATTCCGCTGTACTGAGGCCGGTGGTGCGAAACCGCGGAGGCATCCGCCCCCACGATCCGGTCCGGGACGAAAGGCCGCTACTGCGACCGCAGTATACACCATCACTTCGGGGGAGTCAACAGCGTTTGGTAAGGATTCTCACGCCTATATTGCAGCTTAAGGCGCGGCGGCTCAAGCTTAACATGACATATAAATCACCCGACCCCGAATACACGGCATAACGCAAAGCCCGGCGGTCCCGTTAGAACAGACGCCAGGAACCGACACGCTCTCATGCCGCGGGTGTTCCTGTGTTTACCTCTAATAGTAGCCGCATAGTTGCCCGCTATCGACTACCGTGATCCAAACCGGCCCATTCGCTCGTCACGCCAAGCAGAGTACAGCCGAATAGTTAGAGCCAAACAGCGCCAAGCGCTGCGCGCAAAGGATGTGACATGCTTGATCCCATCTCGCCGCTCGCGCGTGCCAGCTACGATTTGTTCAACGGAACCCTGTTCATCTCGTTCCTGATCCTCCTGGGCATCGGCGGATTCATTCTGTATATGATCTTCCGCTTCCGGGCCAGGCCGGGGGACGATACGGAGCCGCCGGCGATCTACAGTAACCAGCGCCTGGAGATCGCCTGGACCGCCGGCCCTGCCCTCATCCTGCTGGGTGTGCTCTTCTTCGCCATCCCCGCGCAGCTCTCGCAGGAAGTCGAGACCAGCAAGCCCGCCGATGGGCAGGAGCCGCCCGATATCCAGATCATCGGGCACCAGTGGTGGTGGGAGATCCGTTATCCCCAGGCCGGCGCCAGCGTCATCACCGCCAACGAACTCCACATGCCGGTCGGCAAGCGCTTATTGATCCAGGTCGATTCGGGCGACGTGATCCACGACGTGTGGATCCCGCGACTCGGCCCGAAGATGGACACCGTGCCCGGCCAGACCAACTGGATGTGGTTGCAGGCCGACCGGGCGGGCACCTATCCCGGCGTCTGCGCCGAGTATTGCGGGACGGAGCACGCCTGGATGCTGCTCAAGGCCATCGCCCAGCCGCAGGCCGAGTTCGACGCCTGGCTGCAACAGCAACGCGCCCCGGCGGTGGCGCCCACAACCGCCGAGGCGCAGCATGGCGCGCAACTCTTCGCCCAGCGGACGTGCATCAACTGCCACGCGATCAGCGGCACCGCGGCCCAGGCGCGCGTCGGCCCCGACCTCACCCACTATGCCAGCCGCGGGGTGCTGGGCGCGGGCGTCCTGACCCGGACCCCGGAGAACACCATGCGCTGGCTGAAGGACCCGCAGGAAGTCAAGCCGGGCAATCGCATGCCCAACCTGCACCTGGCCCCGGATGAGTTGCGAGATCTCACGGCCTATATGGAGAGCTTGAAATGAGCGCAATTCCGCTGGTTCCCGAACCCACCGAAGCCCTGCCGGCTGTTCGCTCCGACGAGGGGCTGATTAGCTGGATCGCATCGGTCGATCACAAGCAGATCGGCATCCTGTACCTGATCACGACGATCTTCTTCTTCGTCGTCGGGGGCATCGAAGCCCTATTGATGCGGCTGCAACTGGCGGTGCCCGGCAATACGCTGCTGCAACCGGGGGCCTATAACCAGATCTTCACTATGCACGGCACGACGATGGTCTTCCTGGTCGTCATGCCCATCCTGATCGGGTTCGCCAACTACTTCGTGCCGCTGATGATCGGGGCGCGCGACGTGGCTTTCCCGCGCCTGAACGCCTTCAGCTACTGGATGTTGCTGTTCAGCGGCCTGCTGCTCTACTACAGCTTCGTGGCGGGCGGCGCGCCCGACGCCGGGTGGTTTGCCTACGCACCCCTGAGCGAACGGCCCTACGCGACCACGCCCGGCCTGGACTACTACACCGTGGGCCTGCTGGCAAGCGGTATCGGCACCGTCGCCTCCGCGATCAACCTGATCGTCACCATCCTGCACCTGCGCGCGCCGGGCATGACGCTGCGCCGGCTGCCGCTCTTTGTCTGGATGGTGCTGTTCAACTCGATCCTGATTATTCTCGTGATTCCGGCGCTCAACGCCGCGCTGGCGATGCTGCTCATCGACCGCCAGTTGGCCGCGCACTTCTTCGACCCGCTGCACGGCGGCCACCCGCTACTCTGGCAGCACATCTTCTGGTCCTTCGGCCACCCCGAAGTCTATATCATGGTCTTGCCGGCCTTCGGCATGATCTCGGAGATGATCCCCGTCTTCTCCCGCAAACCGATCTTCGGCTACGGCTTCGTGGCCGGTTCGACCATCGCCA
This sequence comes from Chloroflexia bacterium, assembly GCA_035693165.1. Classification (GTDB taxonomy): domain Bacteria; phylum Chloroflexota; class Chloroflexia; order QHBQ01; family JAICKM01; genus JAICKM01. Next base: position 27,656 of record DASSGZ010000499.1, read on the forward strand.
TCGGGTTCTTGAGCCTGCTGGTCTATGCGCACCACATGTTCACGGTCGGCCTGGGCTTCACGCTCGACCTGGCCTTCGGCCTCGCCAGCATGATGATCGCCATCCCTACCGGGGTCAAGATCTTCAACTGGACGACGACCATGTTCCGCGGCAGGCTCCACTTCACCACCGCGATGAAGTTCGCGGTGGCCTTCCTGATCCTGTTCTCGATGGGCGGCGTCACCGGCGTGCAGTTCGCGACGGTGCCGGTCGACAAGCAACTGACCGACAGCTACTACGTGGTGGCACACATGCACTATGTGCTGTTCGGCGGCACGGCCTTCGCGGTGTTCGGCGCCTTCTATTACTGGTTCCCCAAGATGACCGGGCGGATGCTGTCGGAGCGCTGGGGCAACGTCCACTTCTGGCTGGCCTTCATCGGCTTCAACATGACCTTCCTGATCCAGCACGTGCTGGGCTGGGAAGGGATGCCGCGCCGGGTGTGGACCTATGCCGACAATCCCGGCTGGGGCCTGATGAACATGATCTCGACCATCGGCGCGTTCATCCTGGCCTTCTCGGTGCTGGTCTTCGTCATCAACTGTGTAATCAGCCTGCGGCGCGGCCAGATCGCGGGCGATAATCCCTGGAACGCCTGGACGCTGGAATGGGCGACCACCTCGCCGCCGCCCATCCACAACTTCGACCAGATCCCGCCTATCCGGGGCCGCCGGCCTCTCTGGGACCTGGCCCATCCCGAAGCCGCCGACTGGAAGAATGAGCACCATTAGGGGGAGTCACGCCATGACAGGCATTGAACACCTGAACGCCGGGCGCGCGGAAACGGAAGCGCCGCACCTCGACCGGTTTGAACGGCTGGAACCGAACCAACTGGCGGTCGCCATCTTCATCCTGTCCGAAGTGGTCTTCTTCGCCATGCTGATCATCGCCTATATCTTCTACCGGGACTCGCCCGCCGTGGCCGGCGGCCCCACGGCGAAGACGGCCCTCGATATTCCGCTGACCACGCTGTTCAGCATCTGCCTGTTCGCCAGCAGCGGCACGATCTGGTTCGCCGACCGCAGCCTGGCGCGCGGCAACGAGAACGGCGTGCGGCTGTGGCTGGGCGCGACGATTGTCCTGGGCGCCGTCTTCATCGGCGGGCAGGGATACGAGTACTTCAAGTTGCTCAGCGAGGACATCACGCTGAACACGAACCTGTTCGGCACCACCTTCTATACGCTGACCGGCTTCCACGGCCTGCACGTGACCGCCGGGCTGGTCGCGCTGATCATTCTCTTCGTCCTGGCCTTGATGGGCCAGTTCCGCAACGTCACGCACAACTCGGCCATGGCCGCGATCTCGTTGTACTGGCACTTTGTCGACGTGGTGTGGGTGGTGGTCTTTTCCGTCGTCTACATCTGGGCGTTGTTCTGATGACTGTGCAGCGGCTGCTACTGACGGCGTGGGAGTGGGAACCCTCCGTGGTGCTGGGGTGCATCGCGCTGGTGCTGGCCTATCTGGCGGCCCTGCGCTTCCGGCCCAGCATGGCCTGGGTGCCCTTCCTGCTGGGCGTGGGCTTCTTACTGCTCAGCCTGGTCTCGCCCATCGATGTGCTGGGCGATCGCTACCTGTTCAGTATGCACATGCTGCAACACCTGTTGATGATCGTGGTGGTGCCGCCGCTGCTGCTGCTGGGGTTGCCGGCGGACCTGCTGCGGCGGATACTGGCCTGGCGCCCAGCCCGGATCGTCGCCACGGCGGCCAGTAACGGCCCGGCGGCCTGGGTGCTCGCCGTGACCACACTCTACGTGTGGCACGTGCCCGCGCTCTACGACGCCGCGTTGCACAGCGAGCCGCTGCACATCCTGGAACATCTCTGCTTCCTGGTCACGGCGACGATCTTCTGGTGGCCGATCCTGGCGCCTCTGCCGGAATACCGCCTGCCGGTGGCGAGCGGCATTATCTATCTGTTCGCGGCCTCCCTCGCCAACGACGCGCTGGGCATCGCGATCACCTTCGCGGCGCCCGGCCTCTATCCGACGTATTTGCGCCCGGATAACGCGCAAGGCATCTTAACGCTGCTGCGCGACGACCTGAACATCTCGGCGCGCCAGGACCAGCAAGCCGCCGGGGTCCTCATGTGGATCCCCAGCAACCTGCCGCTGCTGGTGGCCGTCATCGGTCTCCTGATCCGCTGGTTTGGCGAGCCGGAGCCGGACATCACCCCGGCCAACGACTCCGCCGGGGCAGGGTAAACGCACAAGGGAGGAGTAGAGCCAATGGATCCCGAAGAACGAGCCATCCCACCCACGCACGAGGAGTTCGCGCCCCCGGCAGCCGTGACCCGTGGGATCATGGGGCGGGCGGCGGGACTCGCCGCTACCGGCGCCCATGCCGCCCTGGCCGGGCTACGCACCACGCCGGTGCCCGTATTCGCCGGGGCACCCGCGCTAACCGTCGCTTCAATGCCGGCGGGCAGCGGCGCGGCGCGGGACACGACGAGTGCCGGGCCGGATGCGAGCGAGCCGATCCGCCCCCGCCCGCACGAGATCCCGCACATCGAGCCGGATCCCGGTTGGAACCTGCCCCGACCCGCGCACCTGCCCCACCCGACCTACTGGCCCGCCGTGCTGGCGATGGGCATCGTCTTTTTCGCCTGGGGCTTGGTAACAAATCCCGTCGTCACCGCCGTCGGCGTCATCATTTTCTTCGTTGCCCTGCTGGGGTGGATTGGAGAGATGCGCCATGATTCGTGAGGCCCTGCCCCTGGCCGGCGCCCGGCCCGCGCGGCCCCTCCCGCGCCTCGGCATCCGCGCCTATCGCCGGCTAACGGCGGCCACGGCCGCCGCCACCTGGATCTTGATCGTGCTGGGCGGCATCGTGCGGGCGACGGAGTCGGGCCTCGGCTGCGCCACCTGGCCCATGTGCGACGGCAGCCTGCTGCCGAAGCTGGAGTATCACCAGCTCATCGAGTGGAATCACCGCTTCTTCGCCACGCTCGTCGGCCTGCTGATGATCGCCACGGTCGGCGCCACCCTGCTCTGGTTCCGGCGGCCCCGGCGGCTGCTCTGGCTGGCGCTGCTGGCCGCCGTGACCTACATCGTGCAGGCCATCCTGGGCGGGATCACCGTGCTGCTCAAGCTGCCGCAGACCTGGATCGCCGCCCATATGGGCAACTCGATGCTGCTGCTGGCCGCCCTGATCCTGCTGGCGCTCTTTGCCTACCTGGGGCCGGTGGGCGTGGGCGAGTCCGACCGGCGGCTGCGCCGGCTGGCGCTGGGCACCACCCTCTGGACCTATGCCGCGATGTTCACCGGATCCGCGGTGGTCGGGGCCAAGGCCGATCTTGCCTGCCCGGCCTGGCCCTTCTGCGCCGACACCAACCTCCTGCCCGTGACCTTCGACCAATGGATCAACTTCGGCCACCGCATCTCCGTCGCGTTTTCCGATATCCTGATGCTGCTGCTGGCCGTCGCCATCTGGCGCACCCGGCAGGGCAATCGCCGGCTCATGCTCAGCACGCACATCCTGGCCGTGTTCTATGTCGGTCAGGTCTTGCTGGGCGCCGTCACCATCTGGACCGGCGCGCCGCCGGTGATGAAAAGCGCGCACCTGGCGCTGGCCGCCGCCGTCTGGGGCGCGCTGGTGCTGATGACGGCCTTCGTCTGGATCGGCGCCCCCGATGCCGCACCCGGCGCCGGTCCCGGCGAACCGGCCCCGCGCCGCGCCCGCCGCCCGCGCCCGGCCCCGCTCGTGACGCAGGCTCACGCGCAGTACCGGGTGCTGGAGACAGCCCAGGCTTACGCCACCCTGATGAAGCCGCGCATCATCCCCTTGCTGCTGGTGCCCACCGTGGCGGCCATCTTGATGGCGGCGATGATCCACCCGCCCGCGCAGCCGCTGCCCTGGCTGATCGTCTGGACCATGCTCGGCGGTATCCTGGCCGCCGGAGGCGCGCACGCCCTCAACCACTACCTGGATCGCGACCTCGACAGCCGGATGCGGCGCACCCGCAACCGGCCCGTCGTCACCGGGCGCATCCGGCCCCGGCGGGCGCTGGCCTTCGGCGTTGTGCTCAGCGTGCTGGCCTTCGGGCAACTCTGGCTCACGACCAACCTCACGGCGGCCCTGCTGGCCATCGCCGGCAACCTGTTCTATGTCTTTATCTACACCATCTGGCTGAAGCGCACCAGCACGCAGAATATCGTGATCGGCGGCGCGGCGGGCGCGGTGCCGCCGCTGGTGGGCTGGGCCGCCGTGACCGGCGACATCGGCGTGCCGGCGCTGCTGTTTTTCACCATCATCTTTTTCTGGACACCGCCGCACTTCTGGGCGCTGGCCCTGGTGCGGCAAGAAGACTACCGTGCGGCGGGGATCCCCATGCTGCCGGTCGTGCGCGGAGCGTATAACACCCGCGTGCAGATCCTGGTCTACAGCGTGTTGCTGCTGGCGGTGAGCCTGTTGCTGTTCGCCACGAACGCGCTCGGCCTCATCTATCTGGCCGCCGCGACCGCGCTGGGGGCGATGTTCGTGCTGCGCGCCGGCCAGCTCCTGGGCGACGGCTCGGTGCCGCGCGCCTGGCGCCTGTTCAAGTTCTCGAATATCTATCTGGCTTTGCTCTATCTGGTCATGGTAGTGGATCGGCTCGTCGCCTTCGCCGGGATCAGCGTCCTGCTCTGGGGACTGCTGATGATCGTGCTTGCGGCCGGCGTGGCGCTAATCGTGATGGGCCTGGCTTGCGCCGGCTGGATTGGAGAACTTCGCCATGGCACATGATATCAACGACCGCACCAGCGTCCGCACCCTCACCCGGCGCCAGTTTCTGACCTGGATCTCGGTGGCCCTGGGCGGCGTGGGCTCGGCGCTGGTCGGCATCCCGGTGATCAGCTTCCTGCTGGCGCCGCTCTTCGAGAAGCCGCGGCAAAGCTGGCGCCCGGTCGGCGACGCCGACCACTTTAAGATCGGGGAGACGGTGCAGGTCGCCTTCACCGACCCATCGCCCCTGCCCTGGGCGGGGGTCACGGCGGCCACGGCGGTCTGGCTGCGCCGGGAGAGCAAGGACCAGTTCACCGCCTTTGCCGTAAATTGCAGCCACCTGGGCTGCCCGGTCCAGTGGATCCCCGACGGCCAGTTGTTCCTATGCCCCTGCCATGGCGGGGTCTACTATGCCAACGGCACCGTGGCCGCAGGGCCCCCGCCGCGGTCCTTAACCACGTATAACGTCCGGGTCAACGCGGGCCAGGTCGAGATCCTCACCCAGCCCACGCCGATTGTGTGAGGCCCGGTTCGCGGCGCGGCGGTGTGCCCGCCGGGGCCGGTTCGCCGACCGGGACCCCGCCCGCGGATCGCGCAAAGGAGCAAGACAGTGGGATTCTTCAGTCGCATAGTCGCCCTGTTGAAGCAGGCCTGGGAGACGTTTGACGACCGGACAGGGACCTCGCAGCTCATCGGCCCGATAATGACCCACCCGGTGCCCGAGGCAGGACGCAAGGGCTGGTTCTATGTGTTCGGGAGTGCCACCCTGTTCTCCTTCATCGTGCAGGTGGTGACCGGCATCGCCCTCGCCACGGCCTACATCCCGGCCTCCGGCGAAGCGTACCAGAGCCTGCAGTTCATCAGCGACCCGGTCAACGGGCCGACGCTGGGGCCGCTGCTGCGCGGCATCCACAACTATGGCGCCTCGGCCATGGTGGTGTTGATCGGCGTCCATGCCCTGCGCGTCTTTCTCATGGGGTCGTATAAATATCCGCGCGAGTTTAGCTGGCTCAGCGGCTCGGTGCTGCTGCTGCTGACGCTGGGCATGGCCTTCACCGGCCAGTTGCTGCGCTGGGACCAGACGGCCTTCTGGTCGGTAATCGTAGCCGCCGAGCAGGCCGGGCGTGCCCCGCTGATTGGCCCGGCCCTGGCCCAGTTCATCCTCGGCGGATCGACCGTCGGCGGCGCGACCCTGAGCCGATTCTATGCGTTCCACGTCTTCTTCATACCCGCGCTCATCTTCGGCCTGATCGGGTTCCACCTGTACATGGTGCTGCATGTCGGCATTTCGGAGCCGCCGCAGGCCGGGCGCCCGGTGGACCCTAAAACCTATCGCAAGTGGTATCACGACATGTTGCAACGCGAAGGCGTGCCCTTCTGGCCGGATGCCGCCTGGCGCGACGCTATTTTCGGCGTGCTCGTCATCGTCACCATCGTGGCGCTGGCGTTTATCCTGGGCCCGCCCAAGGTCGATATCCCGCCCGATCCGACGCTCTTGAACGCCTACCCGCGCCCGGACTGGTATCTGCTGTGGTATTTTGCCGCGCTGGCGTTGTTGCCGCCGGAGTCCGAGAACTGGGTCATCATCGGCGGACCGCTGGTGCTGGGCCTGGTGCTGTTCCTGCTGCCGCTGGCAAATCGCGGCGAGCGCCATCCCAAGCGCCGGCCCTGGGCGATCGGTCTCTCCATCGTGGTGGTGCTAATGATCGCCTCATTGTCGGTGGTGGGGCAAATCTCGGCCTGGTCGCCCGACTTCAAGGCCCAACCGCTGTCGCCCCAGGTCGTCGCCAGCAACGAGCCGTCTATCATCCATGGGGCTCAACTGTTCAACAGCAAGGGTTGCCAGGCGTGCCACGCCATTGCGGGCAGCGGCGGCGCCCGCGGCCCCGACCTGACCGCCGTGGGCAGCCGCCTGACGCGCGACCAGTTGGTCTGGCGCATCCTGAACGGCGGGGTGAATATGCCGGCCTTCGCCAATAATATGACGCCGGAGGAACTGACCGACATAGTCAACTTCCTGGAAACGCGGCGGGGCACGCAGGCATCCTCGCCCTGACGCGCCGGGGACCGCATTACGCCGCCGCGCCCCGCCGGGAAGGATCTCCGGCGGGGCGCGGTGTTTTTGTCGCTTCGCTGTAGGCGGCGCGCACTACGACAGCAGCGGGGCCACCCGCTCGGCGATGCGCGCCACCAGATCCTCCTGGTAGACCAGCGGCAAGCCGATGCAGATGTGGTCGATGCCCGCTTCCAGGTAGGGTTCGATCCGCTCACGAACCGTGGCCGCATCGTCGGGCGTGCGCACGTGGACCTGGATCGAGCGGCGGATTTCGTTGGGGTCGCGGCCAATGGCGGCGCAGTGCTCGTCGAGCACGGCGTTCTTGTGGCGCACGTCATCCGGTGTGCCGCCGGATAGGTTGTAGATAGCCGCGTGTTTGGCCACCACGCGCAGAGTCAGCTTCTCGCCGGCGCCGCCGATGGTGAAGGGCGGGTAGGGGCGCTGCACCGGCTTCGGCTCGTGCCGGGCCTCGGTCAAGGTGTAATACTTCCCGGCGAAATTGGCGACTTCTTCCGTCCAGAGCAACTTGATCACCTGGCAGGCTTCGTCCAGTTCGCGGATGCGCTGCGCGGGCGAGGGAAACGGGATGCCGTACATATTGTACTCCAGCTCGAACCACCCCGCGCCCAGGCCCATCTCCAGGCGCCCGCCGCTGACCTGGTCGACCGTGGTGGCGATTTTCGCCAGCACCGCCGGGTAGCGATAGCCGTTGCAGCCGACCATCAGGCCCAGGCGCAACCGCTGAGTTGCCGCGGCCAGCGCCGCCAGCAGCGTCCAGCCGTCCATGCAGGGGCCTTCGACATGGCCGTTGATCGGCACAAAGTGATCGAACAGCCAGAACCCGGTAAAGGCCGGCGCCGCCTCGGTGTCCCGGCAATAGCGCAGAATGTTGTCCCAGTCGCGGTCGTGCTGGGCCGTTTTCAGGTCGATCCGTAGCGGAAATCGGCTCATGGCTCACCTCCAGGAGCAAAGCGGCAGCCCGGATACAAGCCGGTCCCGGCCCCGCGACAGGGCAGGTGGCGCGAAGGGTTAGCTCTCCGGGTTGCGCGGGGATTCGTGGTCCGGCGGGGCCGCGCGCAGGGCCGCCACCAGTTCCGGCAGCATGATCGCATCCAGGTCGGTGATCACGGTGCCGCCGAGCCGCGTCAGGCTGCGGTGGTTGCCGCCCAACAACAGGCGTTCCAGAGTGCGCAGGCGTGGCTTGTAGATGCGTAACTCCACACGGCAGATCTGGCCGCCGGCTGCGTGGGCCACCTGCGGTACGTCGAGCAGCCCGTAGCGCAACGCGTGGGTCGTGTCGCCATGGTGGTCGATAATCTCGCCGCGCAACCGGGGCACTAACAGGCGGTTCTTCACCAGGAGCACCCAGTCGATCAGGTTCGCGGTGATGGGCAGGTGGAGAAACAACCCATCGGCCCAGCCGCGCGCCGAGGGCTGTTCCGTGGCCACGAGCGCCGAGAGCAGGCGGCGCAACAGGTCCACGCCGGCAGCGCGCGGAAAGTGTTCCAGCACATCGGCGACGATGATGGCGTCGTAGCGGTCCGGGGGCGCCCAGGTGGTGAGGTCGGCGGTGAAATAATCGAGGGTGCCGCCCTTACGCAGCGGTTCCCGTCCGTACGTCTCACGCGCCCAGGCAATCGCGTCAGCCGACACATCGACGCCGGTGACCTGCGCGCCGAGCATCGCCAGTAGCCAAGACCCGGCACCCAGCCCGCAGCCGGCATCGAGGATGCGCATGCCGGGTTGTACCATCAACATCCGCGCGGCCCGGCGGTAGGCTTTCAGGGCCGGCGACTGGAAGTCAAACGGGGTCGTGAGCGCCTGCCCCATGCGGCGGCGCCGGAAGTATTCGGTTGAATAAAGGTTATCCATAGAGAGTTAATCGCCGGGAGCCGCCACCACCACCCGGCGCGGGCCAGGACTCCCCTACAGAAGGCTCAGATTGCGCAGCACCAGCGCGCCACCGGGGTCGCGCTTACGTACATAGTACACGTGCTGCAAGTGCGGGGAGTACACCACCTGGACGCGGTCCCCGTTGACGAGCGCTTCAAAGATATGCTTGTCGACGCGCAGATTCACTTCGCCGGGCGCCAGCTTGTGCCGGGTCTCCGGCAGCCGCCATTCGCCGCTAGACGCGGCAGGGGCGCTGCGCACCCTGGTGCCCTGGAGTTGCGCGCCGAAGGAGCCACCGCTGCCGCTGACAAAGCCGCGATCCCGCGCGCCGGCCGCGGGGGCCGTGCTTGCCGCTTCGGCACTCGCGACCGGCGGCTCAAAGGCTGGCGTGACAGACAGGACCGGCGGATCCTCGCTCTCCTCGGTGCGCGGGGGGCCGACGACAATCCAGAAGGCCCCACCCCGCCCGCGCCCGCCCAGGCGCTGCACAACGCGGCCCTCGTACGTCACCGGGGCGGAGGCGAGGTCCAGCGCGGCGAGGCGAATCGCGTTCAGGAAGTAGAGGACGCCGATGACCAGGACCAGCGAGGCGAAGCCACACAGGCCCACGCTGAAAAACGGCCCGGTGAACTCGCCGCCCTGCCCGCCGGCGATGTCAAGGGTGATGCTGGTCGTGATATAGGCGAGGATGCCGAGAAAGAGGACCAGCACCAGCGCCCCGCCCAGCGAGGCCAGGATCGGCGGTCGATAGTGGAACGGCACCGGCGCATCGCCGGCCCCGATCGTCACGCCGCGCGGAGGCCGGCGGCGGGGCATCGACGAGTCGAGCTGGGTGTTCCTCACTCGCCGTCATCCTCCTGATCGCCCAGTGACCCCTCATCGACGGCGCGGTAGTAGCCGGGCGACCCTTGGCCGTACCCGCGGTCCAGGCCATGCGGATGGCGGACGAAGCGACTCAGCAACACTTCATCCTCGTAGCCCTGCTCGGTTTTGATGTAGGCGTGGCGGCGGCCTTCTTCCACGAAGCCGAACTTGCCGTAGAGGTTGAGGGCGCGGCGGTTGGACGAGCGCACGCTGAGCGTGATCTTTTCGAGATCTGCCTGGGCTTCGGCCCATTCCATGGCATATTGGGCCAGCGCCGACCCCAGCCCCTGCTCGCGATAGGCCGACCGCAGCCACATGCTCAGGTCGGCGGTGTGGCGGATGAATTCGGGCCGCCCGCGCACCAGCGAGAGACTGCCCGCCACTTCGAGTTCGTGGCGCGGCTGTTCGTGGTCGAGCAGCACGGCCAGCACCAGAAAGTCCACGCCGCCCAGGGCAAACCGAATCCAGCGCTGTTCCAGTTCCGGGGTAATGTCCCAGGCCCGGCGCAGCAGGAAGCGGCCCTCGTTGGCGACCTCGTTCAGCGCCTGGAGCATCAAGTGGGCATCGGTTTCCCGCGCGTGCCGCAGCAGCACGGGCCGCCCATCGCGCAAATGAACCAGGCGTTCCCCTGGTCCGCTGGCCTGACCTTCGAAGCTGTCTTGTTCCACGGCTACCCTCTCATCATTCATGTTGCAATTATAGGCAGAGGATCGGGCAGCGTCAAGGACCAAGTGGAGTAGAAATCGACAAATTGCCGCAGTGCAGGCCAAACATCCGGCCCCAGCGCCTGGGGCCGGGCCTGCCACCCGCTGCTTGACACTCCGGGCGCCGGACTTCTATAATGGCCCATGATCCACTGGATTTCCCCGGCCCGGCTGATTCGTCTGCTGGGCTGTGTTGTGCTGGGGCTGGCGTTGCTGACGGGGTGCGACCTTTTCGCGCCGGCGCCCAATACCACCCCGGTCCCCAGCCCCCCGTCCGCGGCGACCACCGCCAATCCCGCGGCCTCGGCCACCGCCGGTCCGGCATCCCCCGTCGCGCCCACGCCGACCACGCCGGCCAATGTGCCGCGCGGCGGCACGCTCACGGTGCGGATTCCGCACGACGTGACCACGCTCAATCCGCTGTTCGTGGATAAAGGGCCAGGCAACCAGGACGCGGCGGCGGCGCAAGTCACCGGGCTGATCTTCAACGGCCTGACCCGGCTGGACGATCAGTTGCGCCCGGTGCCCGACCTGGCCGAAAGCTGGGATGTCGCCCCCGACGGCCTGAGCCTGACCTTCCACCTGCGCTCCGGCGTCAAGTGGCAAGACGGCAGCCCGGTCACGTCGGCGGATGTGATCTGGACCTACAATACCTGGCTCAACCTCACCGGCACCACAACGCTGCAATACCATCTGCGCGACGCCGTGCTGCAGATCCAGCCCGCCGACCCACCCGAGTCGACGGTGCGCTTCTGGCTCAAGAAGCCCTACGCGCCGATCCTGGCCGACCTGGCCGCCCCCATTCTGCCCAAGCACCTGCTGGGCAATGTGCCGCTCGACCAGCTCGATGCCAGCGACTTCAATTTCAAGCCGGTGGGCACGGGGCCATACGAGTTCAGCGATCATAAGGAGGGCGAAAACGTCATCCTGACGGCCAACCCGGACTATTACGGCGGGCCGCCGAACATCAGCCGGGTCGCCTTCCTGGTGGCGCCCGACGCGCAAGTGGCCGTGAACGCGCTGAGTCAGGGCACGCTCTCGCTGGCCGAGGTGCCGCAGGCGGCGTGGGAGGAGTATGCGCGGCGGCCCGGCATCCAGAGCCTGTTCACCCTGGCGCGCTATGCCGATCCCAGCTACTATTTCGTGGCCTTCAATGTGCGCGCGGGCCACGCGCTGAGCGACCCGCGCTTGCGCCAGGCGTGGGCGCTGGCCCTCAACAAGGAACCGCTGGTGCGCGAGGCCACCGGCGGCGCGGGCCTACCCATCTGGGGCGATATCAACCCGGCGTCGTGGGCCTTCGCGCCCGACACGCCCCGGCTCAACAACGACCCGGCGCGCGCCCGCCAGTTGCTCACTGAGGCCGGGTGGACCGACACGAACGGCGACGGCATCGTGGACAAAGGCGGGGAGCCGCTCAAGATCAGCCTCTATGTGCGCGCCGACGACCCCGCGCGCCGCAAGGCCGCCGAACTGATGGGGCCGCCGCTCGCCGCGGTGGGCATCAGCACCACGGTCGTCCCGGTGGACTTCGAGTCGGTGATCAACGCCAAGATCGATCCGCTGCACGACCCGGCGTTCGACTTCCACGCCATGGTCATGGGCTGGGACAACCAGTCGCCCGACCCGGACGACTACCCGCTGTTCCATTCGAGCCAGATCCGCAGCAAGAGCAACCCGAACGGCCTGAACTACATCGGCTACAACTCGCCGGAGTACGACGAACTGAGCCGCAAAGCGCGCAGCGAGTACGACCCGGTGAAGCGCGCGGCGCTCTACGCGCAGATCCAGGCGCTGCTGGCCCAGGACCTGCCCTACTACTTCCTCTGGGCCGACCAGCACTACATGGTCTTGAACCACCACGTGCAGGGGCCGATCAACCTGGCCTCGCCGCGCTATCTGTGGAACGTGGAGAAATGGTGGATCGTGCCGGGACCGTAGCCAGCCCGGCAAGGCGCGCACAAAAAGGGCGGCCCATGGACCGCCCTTTTGTTTGCCACCGTACGTCAGCGCAACAGGCTGGGCCCGGCGCCGGAGCGCCGCTGCAGCATCTGCGGTCCTTTGCGCGCCGCATTGGGCCGCCCGGCCTGCAACTCCATCTCCGCCGACATCTCCTCGGCGTCGGCGACCTGTTGCAGCAGGGCCACGGTGCGCGCCACTTCCTCCGGGCCAAGCGTGGCCGCCTGGAAGCGCACAGCCTCGCCGCCCAGCAGCGCCAGGAAGTCGCCGCCGCCCAGCAGTCCCTCGGCGCCGCTGCCCTGCATGCTCGATGCCGCCCGCGCCGCCGCGGCATCCCGGCAGCGCCCCACCAGCCGGGCGCCCCAACTCAGTTGGTCCACCAGGCTCGAACCCCGGCTCGATGCCACGAGGTAGACGCCCAGTTCGCGGCCATCGCGGGCAATGCGATCCAGCAGATCGAGCGACTCGGTGGCGCGCGGCCCGGCGGCCAGTTCTTCCAGCCCGTCGACCAGCATGACCAGGGACGCGCCTTCGATGGATTCGCCTTCGGTGAGCAGGTCCGCCCGTTCTTTCATCAGGCGGCCCACCCAGCGCAGCCGGATATAGGCTTCCTGGGGTTCTCGCACCGGCTCGGTCACCAGGTGCGGCAAGGGGGCCAGCGCGTCCCAGGCACTTTGCTCGCGCTTGCGCCCCCAGCGCGCCGGCCCGCTGACATCCATGAGCAGCATGCGCAGCGTGTCCGGGCTGTTATGCAGCGCCAGCGAGACGGCCATGGTCTGCAACAGGTGCGTCTTCCCGGCGGCGGGCGCCCCGATAACCAGCGTGGGGCAAACCTCCGGCGCGTCGAGGCGCAACAGCAGAGGCGTGCCGCCGGTGTCGAGGCCCAGGGTCGCCGTGCAGGGCGGCACGATTTCGGCGACCTTTTTGGCGAGCGGCAGCAGGCGCACGGCCACCGGGTCGGGGCGCGGCACTTCGAGCACCGGTTCCCCGGTTTCGGGGTCGGGCGCCAGGCGCACCGCAGGCACCTGCAGGGCTTCGGCGATCTGCGGCAACAGTTGCGCGATCCGCGATGCGCGCACCGTCGGCGGCAGCCGCAGGTGGAAGTGGACCAGGCGCGGCGACAGCGCCCCGCCCGCCACCCGCCCATTGATGTCATGGGCGTGCAGCACGTACTCTATTGCATTGGCATGATGGTCTAACAAGTCGCGCATCGAGTCCCAGGGGCATGATGATAAAGCGGCACGGGCGCCACGTAGCCCACGCGGCCTCGGTTAGCTACTCTTTATAACGACGATTACCCGGCCCTGTACTTTCACCCGGTCCCGATCTGCACCCCGGCTGCGGGCGTTGGGGTAGAGCCGGATCGGTTCTTGCGCCGCCGTGGCCGACTGCAAGAAGATGTGGTCTTGCTTGCGGTAGAAGCGCTTCAGGGTGACATAGCCTTCCGGGTCATCGGAGTCGGTCAGGCGGGCGACGACGAAGTCGCCGTTGTCGGCGTGATCCTGGGGATGGATGACGACGAGGTCGCCTGGATCGATGCCGACATGGGTCATGGAGGTGCCGCGCACGCGCAGGGCAAAGACGCCGCTGCCGTCGCGCACCAGGGCGCGATCGACTTCCACGCCGTGTTCGTATTCGAGGTAGTCGTGGTAGGCCACGGTGGCGTCGTAGCGGCCCGCGGCGATCTCGCCGACGACGGGCACGCGCACGGTGGCGCGGGCGGCGACCCGGCGGCGGGCGTCGGTGACATAGACGCCGGCGTTCTTGCTGTTGCGCCGGAACGCCGCGCCGGGCGCGACAGGTTCGCTGCCGAGCACGCGCATGCCGTCGATCCGGGCGCTTGCTTCGCGTATGGTGACTCCGGCGCCGGGGGCGCGATCAAACGCCCCCCAGGCAGGAGCCGCGCCGGGGGCAAGCGCATCGGCAACCCCCCGCGGCGCCGTCCAGCGCGGGTCCGGCATGGCGGTATCCCTCCGTCGGCGAGCTTAGTCTACGTGCCGCAAAACACCAACGACGCGGCCCTTGATTTCGAGATTGTCGGCTTCGGTGAAGATCGGGTCCATCGTCTTGTTGGCCGGCTGCAGGCGCACCCGCCCATCCGGCTCCGGGTAGAACCGCTTGAGCGTAGCTTCCTGCTCGTTGCGCAGCCAGGCCGCCACCGTCTGCCCGACTTCCGCCGTCTCCTGGGCCAGCACGATCACCACGTCGCCGTCGTTGATCAGTGCGTCGATCATTGACTCTCCCTTGACGCGCAGAGCGTAGAGGTTTTCCGGATGTGCGGCGTGGCGGCCCAGCAGCATCTGCGTAACGTCGAGCGTGTCCTCGGTGGAGGCGCGCACGTCTTGCAGCACCGGGATCGGCGAACCTGCGGCGATCGGCGTCGGAGCCACGGGGATGCGGAACACGGCCAAGTTGTTGCGATGGCCGTTGCCGTTCTCCACCAGCTCGATGGCGCGCGAAATGCCCTTGCCCCGCCGGATCTGTCCGCGCTCTTCCAGCGCCTTGAGGTTGTAATCGACCACCGACGTGGACGAGATCCGGGGCTGGAGCCCCTCCTGGATGTCGCGCACGCTGGGCGGAAAGCCGTGGTCGTCGATGAACTTGCGGATAAACTCCAGGATCTTGGTCTGGCGCTCGGAAATATTCTTTGCCATGGTCTCCCCTTCGATCAGTTCGTGTAAGCCGGCTCCTTGCGGCTACACGCGCGGCACGTCGAGTACCCGACCCCTAAGCTACATCTACCGATAAGGCGCCAACGCCCGCGTCTCAGGTGCGGGCCGTTGTCGCTGGTTTCCATCAGTCGCCGCCGGCAAAACAGAAAGTGGCATCTCACAATGACGGCAACACACATATACAGGGTACAAGGCTACTAGGCTCATCATAGCACAGAACAATCGTTCGTGTCAATACTTTTGGCGGCAAAAACCGAACAAGGGTGCTATTATTATAGAAGCCCGCCCGCGGACGGAACCCGGTTCCATCGGCGGGCCGTTGCGTTACGGCGCTAAAAGCAGTAGAATGACAAAGACCGCAGCGTACGGACGCTCTGTGCTGCCGGTTTCCCGATGCGCCGACCCTGACCCCAGGCCAAGGAGTTTGCACATGCCACCAGAGCTAATTCAATTCATCAAAGACCTGCATGTGGTGGATATCATCCTGTTCTTGATTATCGTGGGCTTTGCTTTCCTGGGCTTCACGAAGGGGACAGTGAAGCTGTTCATCATCCTGGCGTCCATTTATCTGGGCTTCATCATCGCCGCCATCTATTACCTGCCGGTGGCCGACCTGGTGCACAACGTGTTCAATGTCAGCCTGAGTCGCGTAGCCCAGATCATCGCCTTCTTGTTGATTAACGTGGTCGTGGCGGTGGTGCTCACGATTCTGCTGTTCCAGTTCTTCGGCCACATTGAGATCGAGGGCCGGGCCGGGGCCTGCATCGACCGGCCCATCGGCATGTTGCTGGGCTTCGTCACGGGCATCCTGTTCACGGCGATCCTGGTTATCTTGCTTGAAGTGCCCTACACCCTGTACGAAGATCTGCGCCTGGCCGGCGACCAGGCGCCCTTGTTCGGCATCCTCCACGACTGGTTCAGCAACTCGCTGCTCGTGCCGGTGCTGGTCAAGGGCTTACCCATCCTCATGGGCAGCATTGCGCCGCTGCTCAACGGGCACGAGCCGCCGATCCTGATCAAACCAACCAGTGAGGCAATGCCGTTCTTAATAGGGCTGGTCGATTCGCGGCTGGGCTAACCCGGTCCGTAACCGGCGCACTTGCCGGTGTCGTCGCTCGCCCAGGGCGCGCCCGTACCGTCGGGGGCGCCTTTTTCCTGACTTGCTAATTATCGCGCGTTACTAGAAGGACCCAATCGCGTGAACCCTAAGACAATCAACATCCTGGAGCTGCCCAAGGTCCTGGCGCGCCTGGCAGGCTATACCGCCTTCAGCGCCAGCCGGACCGCGGCCCAGGCGCTCACGCCCTCGACCGATCTGGCCGAGGTGCGCCGCCGCCAGCAGCACACCACCGAGGCAGTGCGCCTGCTCGGGCTGCGCCCGGAAATCGGCCTGGGCGGCGTCCACGACATCCGCGACAGCGTGCGGCGCGCCGATCTGGGTGCGGCCCTCGAACCCGGCGAGTTCCTGGTGATCCAGAGCACGATGGAGGCGGCGCGCGAACTGCGCACGGTCATGCTGCGCACCGAGGAGCAGAAAGGGGGCCTGCCGGTGCTGGCCGGACTGGCCGGCGGCATCACGCCCCTGCCCCGGCTCGAAACCGCCATCCGTCGCACCTTCGACAAGGACGGCAATATCCCCGACTCGGCCAGCCCGGCGCTAGGCCGCATCCGCGCCCAGGTGCGGATCGCCCACGACCGGCTGATGAGCAAGCTGCAACAGATCGTCAATTCGAGCAGCGCGTTGCAAGAGCCGATCATCAGCATGCGTGGCGACCGCTATGTGGTGCCGGTGAAGGCCGACTTCCGCAGCCAGATGAAGGGCATCGTCCACGACCAGTCGTCCAGCGGCGCCACGCTCTGGGTGGAACCGATGGCCGTGGTCGAACTGGCGAACGACTGGCGCAAGCTCCAACTGGACGAGCAAGAAGAGATCATGCGCATCCTGCGCGAACTGGCCCGCGAGGTGGCCGCCGAAGCCGGGCCGCTGACCACCATGGTCGGCATCCTGGCGCAAGTGGACCTGGCGCTGGCCTGCGCCAAGTACAGCGATGCCGTCGGCGGCGTCGAGCCGGTGCTGGATGTGCCATCGGAGGCCACCGCCCATGCCGGCGACGATAGCAAGCCCTCCGGCGGCGCGCCCGTTCCGCGGCTCATCGCCGGGGGCGACGTGGAGCCGCGCGGCATTTTGCTGCGCAACGCCCGCCACCCCTTGCTCACCGGCAAAGTCGTGCCCATCAACGTCGAACTGGGCGACCGCTTCCGTGTGCTGGTCATCACCGGCCCGAACACCGGCGGCAAAACCGTGGCCCTGAAGACCGTCGGCCTGCTGACGCTCATGGCAATGTGCGGCATGCACATCCCCGCCGACACCGGCTCGCGCCTGCTGGTGGTCGAGCGCATCTTCGCGGACATCGGTGACGAGCAGTCCATCGAGCAGAGCCTGAGCACCTTCTCGTCGCACATGTCGAACATCATCAGCATCCTGAAGGAGCTGAACAACCGTAGCCTGGTGCTGTTCGACGAGTTGGGCGCGGGCACCGACCCGCAGGAGGGCGCCGCCCTGGCCCGCGCGCTGATCGAGCACCTGCTGTACAGCGGCGCGCTGGCGATCTGCACCACGCACTACTCCGAGTTGAAGGCTTTCGCCTACTCCACGCCGGGCGTGGAGAACGCCTCGGTGGAGTTCGATGTCGAGACGCTGGCGCCCACCTACAAGCTGACCGTGGGCCTGCCGGGGCGCTCGAACGCGCTGGCAATCGCCACCCGCCTGGGCCTCTCGCGCGACCTGGTGGCCCAGGCCCAGCGCTTCCTCAACCCGGAAGACATACACGTCGAGAATCTGCTGGAAGGCATCCGCCGCGAACGGGAGCAAGCCGGCGAGGAGCGCGCCGCCACCGAGCGCGCCCGCCGCGAGATGGAGGCCCGCCGCCGCGACCTGGAGCGCCAGTTACGCGACATCGACCGGCTGAAGCAGGAGGCGCTGGTCGAAGCCCGCGCCCAGGCCGAGGACGAACTGGCCGAACTGCGTGACCTGATCCGGAGGGTGCGTATCGAGAGCGAATCGAGCGCGCTGACCCGCGAGTGGGTGCAGCAACAGGCCCAGCGGCTGGAAAGCGCGCAAAAAGAGCTACGCACGCGCAACCGCCGCAAGGCCGCCACCCCATCGGTGCCCACCGCGCCCGCGCCGGCGCCCGTCGCGCCGTTGCGGCCCGGCGACCGGGTCTATGTGCCGTCGTTCGACGCCGAGGGCGAGGTGCTGACCGCGCCCGACGCCAACAACACGGCGGAGGTGCAGTTGGGTGCCTTCAAGCTGCGCGTGAAAGTGGACGACATGGAGCGCGTGGGCCAGACCGGCGACGGCTGGACCTGGCGCACCAGCGACGGCGGCGCCGGCGAGGAGGCCGCTCGCTCCGGCGGCGTGCGCGCCTGGGGCAGCGAGGCGGCGCCCCGGCGCGGCGGCCGCGCCGAGACGGTCACGGCGTCCTCGCTGATGCAGCGCGCGGCGGCGGCCCAGGTGCCGATGGAGATCGATCTGCGCGGCTACCGCGCCGAGGAGATCGAGCCGGCGCTCGACCCCTACCTGCAAGACGCCGCGCTGGCCGGGATGCCGATGGTGCGCATCATCCACGGCAAGGGCACGGGCGTGCTGCGCCAGGTGACGCGCGACATCCTCAAAAAGCACCCGCTGGTGCGCGGCTGGGCGCCCGGCCCGGTCGAGCAAGGCGGCGAAGGCGTCACCCTGGCCTACTTCGATAAGCCCCCGGCGGCGAGTGATCAGTGATGTGCTACGCACCGCTGCGCGATCGGTGGTCAGTATTCAGTATCAGTTGTGACAAGGGGCGGCGCCGTATTCTACAAACAGCGCCGCCCCTTGCCGTGTGTGGAAGCGCGAGATCTTGAGGTTTAGGATGCCCTTTCGTGAACTGGACACGATACGCATCGTCCGACTTCTGCGGGATAATCGCGAGTATAGCGGAACACCAGGGCTAAACCGATCACCACGGATTGGAGATGTGGGCACGATTGTGCATGTCCATGATCCGCACGGGCCGTACTCTGTCGAATGTGTGAATGCGGAGGGTTATACGGTCTGGCTGGCTGATTTCGCGGCAGAAGAGATAGAGCCGTTTCAAGTCACCGGTTAAGGCACCGGCGGCGGGCCGAAGCCGGGGAGTTGGCCCGCGTAGGCGCCGCGGGCGAAGAACCAGTCCAGCAGGCGGTGCGCGGGGCCAAGTTGCAGGCCGAGGTTGCTGGTGCCCGCGATGGGGTAGACGGTGTTATAGTCGAACTGCGCGGTGTAGAGCGAGTCCGGGCCGAGTTGCGTGGCGAGTTGCGTGGCGAGTTGGGCCAGCGCGAACTGCTGCTCGGGCGGGATGTTGGTCTCCACCGCGTCGCCAAGCTGGTTTAGCAACGCGGGATAGCGCGGCAGCATATTGACCGCGGCTAGCTTACTCTGCAACGCGCGGATCACCTGCTGCTGGCGCCCGATGCGCGCGAAGTCGCTGTCGCCGTGGCGGGTGCGCGCATATTGCAGCGCCTGCGCCCCATCCATGTGCTGGAACCCGGCATCGAAGTGGATGTGCATGTAGCTGTAATTCGGCCCCGGATAGGCCGGGTCGTCAATCGGAGCAGGCACATCGATATCCACGCCGCCCGCCGCGTCGATGATCTTCTCGAACCCCGCGAAGTTCAGCGCCACGTAGTAGTCAATCGGCACATTCAGCAACTGGCTGACGGTGGGCAGCGCCAGGCCCGGCCCGCCGCCCGGCAAGCGGTAGGCTTCGCCCAGGAAGTAGGCGGCGTTGATCTTCTGCCAGCCGTAGCCGGGCACCAGCACCTGGAGGTCGCGCGGGATGCCGAGGACGCCGACCCGCTTGGCCGCCGGGTCCACGCTGACCACCATCAGCGTATCGCTGCGCGACGGCTCGCCCGCTTCCTCGGGCCGCTTGTCGGTGCCCAGCACCAGGATGTTGAAGCGCCCGGAGGGCAGCAAGGCAGCCGCAGTCGCCACCGCATCGGGGGTGGGACTCGGCAGCGCCGTAGCGAACGGTTGGGCGGGCACATCCAGCCCGCTCGGCTCGGTCGGCATGGGCGCAGCCAACGGCGGCCCGGCCATGCTCGGCGCGGTGGGCGCCGCGGCAGCGACGACGGTGGGCGGCGGGGGCGCGGGGGGCAGGGCACGGTAGATGCGATGCGAGACCGACCAGGCCGTATAGCCCAGCAGCGCCGTGTAGGCCAGGATGATCATCAGGGCCACCAGCAGACCGCCCGCCGCCCAGCGCCACGCCGACGACCGCGGCGCCGGATGACCCAGCATGGCCTGGCGCTCGACCTGCACGGGTAGCTTCGCGCCCACCGCGCGGGGCACCGGCGCCGGGACCGCCTGGCGCGCCAGCGCGGCGCGGGCCAGTTCATCCCGGCGAAACGCGGCGTAGAGGCGGCCGCAGCGCGGGCAGGCGGCGATATGCGTGCGGATGGGGTCCACGTCCCCGGCAGCAAGCGTACCGTCCAGCAACGCCGGCAACGCGCGCCGCACATCCGCGCAGGCTATCTCCGCCATCGAACCTCGCTTCGTCCTCTCTGTATATTGGTCGTTCTATCAGGATATACGATCTCTCCTGTTATATTTAGATGCATGGCGCGGCCAAATGTTACGCACCGGGGCCAAAAGGCAAGCGAGCGCACATATACATCCGGGCAATCGTATATAATATAGAGGCAGCCAAGCGAGGACGCTGCCGGTCGGGTCGCAGCCAGGGCGCTGCGGATAGCCCCGGCCACCGAAAGGAGTAACCACCGATGACCACACAGGCCGGCGAAAATCAGGACATCGTGCGCCGCCAGATCGAAGCATTCCGCCGCCAGAAGGACAAGTGGATGCAGGAGTCCCCGGACTCGCCGCTGGAGCACCACCAGCGCCACACCTTCAGCGGACTCAACTACTATCCCATCGATTTCACCTACCGCGTGAAGGCGACGATGAACCGCGACGCCCAGCCGCACACCATCCAGATCCAGACGACGACGGGCGATTGGCGCGAGTACAACCACTACGGCGTGCTGGCGTTCGAGTTGAACGGGCAGCCGCTCAAGCTGAACGTCTACCAGCCCGTGGGCGACAAGGCGCACAGCGCCAGCAAAGAGCTGTTCGTGCCCTTCCGCGACCGCACCGCGCCGAAGGAAACCTATGGCGCAGGCCGCTACCTGGATCTGCGGGCGCTGGACGAGGGCCAGGATTACCTGCTCGACTTCAACCGGGCCTACAATCCCTGGTGCGCTTACAGCCCCAACTATAGCTGCACCATCCCGCCGCCCGCCAACCACCTGCCGGTGGAGGTCCGGGCCGGCGAAAAGCTGTACGAGGAACATTAATCCTGCATCAGCCGGCACAGCGGCGCGGATCGTCTCCGCGCCGCTGCTGTTGCCGGCCCCCTAGACGGAGTGCCCATGTCCGACGACTCGCAGACGGCGCCGCGGCCCGTGACCGCCGCCGACATCATGAAGATCAAGTTCCTGTCCGAACCGGCCCTGAGTCCCGACGGCCGCCAGGTGGCCTTTGTCGTGGCCCACGCTCACGAAGCCGACAACGACTACCGGTCGCACATCTGGATACGCCGGACGGACGGCAAGGGCCGGGCGCAGCAGTTCACCCACGGCGCCAAGCGCGACGCCCACCCCGTCTGGAGTCCCGACGGGCGCTGGATCGCCTTCGTCTCCAACCGCAGCGGGCATAAAGAGGTCTGGCTGATCCCCGCCGACGGCGGCGAGGCCCGCCGCGTCACCCACACCCGCCACGGCGCGGGCAACCCCAGTTGGGCGCCCGACAGCCGCGCCCTGTCTTTCACCAGCGAGATCGGGCCGGACGACCCGCAGCCGTCGTCGCAACCGCTGGAGAGCGACGAGGAACGCAAAGCGCGCAAGGAGAAGGAAGACAAAGCCAAGCGCGAGACGGCCCGCCGCATTTCGCGCCTGCGCTACAAGCACGACAGCACCGGCATGTGGGAGGGGCGCTACAGCCATATCTGGGTCCAGGCCCTGGACGAAGACGGCGACAACGACGGCGAGCCGCGTCAACTCACCAGCGGCGACTACGAGGACAGCCCGGCGGTCTGGAGTCCTGACGGCAAGTGGCTGGCTTTCTCCTCCAACCGCACCGCCGACCCCGACCGCAATCTCGTCTCCGACATCTTCGTCGTGCCCGTCGAGGGCGGCGACCCGCAGCAGCTTACCGCCAGCCGCGGCCCGGCGCATAGCCCGGCCTGGCGCCCCGATTCCGGCGCGATCGCCTACGTGGGTCACGAGCGCGGCAACGAGTGGGGGTTCGGCTCGAACAATATCCTCTTCGTGGTGCCCTTCGTGCCCGGCCAGGAAACGATCGCCGAGCGGCAGGACCTGAGCAGCCGGATCGACCGCCCGGTGGACAACATGTCGCTGAGCGACTCGCGTATGGGCGGCTTCATCAACTACCCGACCTGGACGCCCGACGGCCGGCACATCTACATGACCGTGAGCGATTGGGGCCGGGTGGGCCTCGACCGCTTCACGGCTGACGATTCCGCCGCCCCGGAGCCGGTCATCGGCGGCGACCGGGTGCTGACCAACCTCTCGTTTACACCGGATGCGCGGGCGGTAGCCTTTGTCGCCGGCACGCCCAGCAACCCCGGCGATCTGTTCTTCGCCCGGCTCGACGAGACCGGCCCGGCCCGCGACGAGCAGCAACTGACGACGGTGAACAAGCACGTCTTCGCGGACCTGCTCATCGGTGACGCCGAGGAGATCCGCTTCGACTCGCCCGATGGGCCGGAGTTGCAAGGCTGGATCATCAAGCCTCCGGGCTTCGAGGAAGGCCGCAAGTACCCCGCCGTCATCGAGATCCACGGCGGGCCGCACCTGATGTACAGTTTCGCCTTCTTCCATGAGTTCCAACTGCTGGCCGCGCAGGGCTACGTAGTGTTCTACATGAACCCGCGCGGCGGCCAGGGCTACGGCCAGGAGTTCGTCGACGCTATCCGCGGCGGCTGGGGCGAGCCCGACTACCGCGACCTGATGCGCGGGGTGGACGTGTTGCTGGAGCAGGGCTACGTGGACGAGGCGCGCCTGGGCGTCACTGGCGGCTCGTATGGCGGCTACATGACCTGCTGGATCATCGGGCACACGAACCGCTTCCGCACCGCCGTCGCCTCACGCAGCGTCACCAACCTGATCAGCATGTACGGGTCGAGCGACGCGGGCTGGATGCTGGAGGACTGGGAGTTCACCCCGCTGTTCGATAACCCGGAAGCCTACCAACTGCTCTGGCGCCACTCGCCCATCGCCTACGTGCCCCAGATCGAGACGCCGCTGCTGCTGACCCACGGCGAGGACGACCGGCGCTGCCACCTGGAGCAAGCCGAAGAGATGTACGTGGCCCTGCGGCGGCTGGGCAAGACGGCGGAACTGGTCACCTTCCCCGGCTCGACGCACGAACTATCACGAGGCGGCGCGCCGCGCATGCGTGTGCAGCG
This sequence comes from Chloroflexia bacterium, assembly GCA_035693165.1. Classification (GTDB taxonomy): domain Bacteria; phylum Chloroflexota; class Chloroflexia; order QHBQ01; family JAICKM01; genus JAICKM01. The sequence goes on from DASSGZ010000499.1 coordinate 51,042, forward strand.
CCTCGACGCCATCGTCGATTGGATGCGGCGCTACCTGGACAAGGAGGACACGGCGGATGGGGGAGCATAAGCCGATCACCCAGCCCGTGCCCCATGCTCGCGCCACGCTGGCCTATCAGATGCTGCCCGAAGACGCCAACTCGCAGGGCTATGTCCACGGCGGCTCTGTGACCAAACTGGCCGACACGGCGGCGGGGGTCTGCGCGGCCCGGCACGCCCGCAGCCGGGTCGCCACCGTCGCCATCACCAACATGACCTTCACCGCGCCGGTCAAGATCGGCGCGCTGGTGACGGTCGAGGCCCGGCTGGTGGGCGTGGGGCGCACGTCGATGCAGATCGACGTGGAGGTCTGGGCCGAGGAGATCACCAGCGGCGAGCGCGCGCTGACCAGCACCGGGCGCTTCGTCTTCGTGGCCCTCGATGAACACGACCGGCCCCGGCCTGTCCCACCCCTGGAGCCGGATGCCGGCGTCTGATCCCCACCCCGCGGACGACCCGGATGCCCCGGCGGACCCAGGCATCCTGGATCGGTTTGCGCCGTTCTACGATCTCGAATACGGCACTTACGACGCCGACCTGGACTTTTACCGGGGCTGCGCGGCCCAGGCCGCCCCCCGGCGGAGCCCGGCGGCGCAGGTGCTGGAACTGGCCTGCGGCAGCGGGCGGGTGCTGCTGGCTCTGGCCGCCGCGGGCCACGTCTGCACCGGGGTCGATGCCTCGCCTGCCATGCTGGCCCTGGCCCGTGCGCGCCTGGCGGCGGCAGACCTGCCGGCCACCCTGGTCGCCGCCCGCATGGAAGCCTTGCCCCCGGATCTCGGTCCCTTCGACCTCGTCCTCTGCGCCCTGAACAGCTTTGCCTATCTGCCCACGCAGGCCGATCAACTGGCGACGCTCGTCGACGTGCAGGCCCGGCTGCGGCGCGGCGGGTTGCTGGTGCTCGACCTCAGTCCGGTGGACGCGGGCGGCCCCTACCCCGCCGGCGGCGAACTGGTGCATCAGGGCGCCTGGGACCGGCCCGGCGGCGGGCGGGTGCTCAAATTCGTCAGCGGCGTGTGGGACAGCGCCGACCAGCAGCATCACGTCCACTGGATTTACGACGAGGAAGATCCCGCCGGGCGCGTCCGCCGCACGACCATCCCGCAAACCCTGCGCTACACCTATCGCTGGGAAGCCCAACTCCTGCTCGAACGCGCCGGCCTCCGCCTGGCCGGCATCTACGGCACCTACGATCTCGACCCCTACAGCAGCGACTCCCCCCGCCTGATCCTGGTGGCGCAGCGGCCCTAGCCGGCGCCCCGTCCATCCCGCGCGCCGGTTTGCAACCGGCCCCTACATCTCCAGCGAGACTACAGCAACCCCAGGTGCAGGAGCCGGCGCTGCATCCACCCCACCGGCACGCTGAACAGGTCGGCCATCCAGGCCACGGCTTCGTCCGGCGTGGCCGTCACGGCGGCGGCATAGAGCCACGCGGGTCGCACCCAGGCGGCGGGCATCGTCGTCAGCCGGGCGAACAGGTCGGCCTCGATCTCGGCCTGGCCGTGGCGCGGGTCGAGCGGCGGCCCGGCGCGGCGGGCGTAGGGGATGCCCGGCGCGCAGCGATCCGGTAGGATGTGCAGCAGCACATGGCCCGCCTCGTGGAACGCGGTGACAAACACCTCCCGCGTCGGAGCGTTCGAGTCCAGGCAGAGCGCGGCGTGCCGCTTATAGCGCGCGAACTCCACCGGAAAGGCATAGCCATAGACCCCGGCGTCGCGCCCGTCGTCAAGCGGCGGCAGAATCAGCGTGACAGGCTCCAGGATGGCCAGCAGGTGCAGAATGGGGAACGGCGGCCCGGTCCCGCCATACATGCGCACCACCTCGTCGGCAAGCTCGGATATCCGTGTATAGTCGTCGGGGGAAAGCCCGGCAAGCGCCGGATCGATCTCAGGCAAGAGCAACTCCACAGTAGCGGATCAAGGTCGCACAGCGTCCCTATTTTAGCACTAATGTTCTAGTATTACAAGAGGATGCCGGGTAGCAGCCGGCAAGAGGCAAGTGGTTAGGATGCCGCCGCTTTCGGGGAGCCGAGTAAGCGGGCGATTTAAACCCCACCCCACCGATCGCAGGGCACCACGGGCATAGACGGGTGCAGGCCAGGATTTAGGCAGCTTTGGGCAGCGCGTCCGTCTCGGCCCAACTCGCGTCCCAGCGCCCACTGAGCAACTCCGCCCGCAACGTCAGCACCGCTTGCACCCCGGCCGTGCTCCAGCGCATCCCCGCTCCCTTGGCCCGCCCGCCCACCACTCGTTTACAGGCACTCTCCACCACCCCACTCCCCACCGGATAGCCCGCCGCCCGGTACCGCGCGTAATCCATCCGCCCGGCATTCGTCGCGAAGTAGTGCTCCTGCGCTCCCGCCGCCGCCCCCCCGGGCGCCGCGGCCGCCCCCCGTAACGCCGCCTGCACCGCCCCCACCTGCCCGGCCCATAACTCGGCTTCCCGCGCTGCCACCCACGCTTGCGCCCCCGCCGTCCCCTCCCCAAATAGCCCGTTGCCCGCCGCCCACAGGTGTTCCAGCGCGTGATACCAATCTAACACTTCCACCCGCTGCGGAAAATGGGTCGCGAACTGCTGCCAAATGCTCGGCGCCCCGTCGCCCAAGCAGACCACCCGCTCGCTGGCCGGGTCGATCCCCCGGCGCAGCGCTTCGGCATACAGCCGCTCCCCCGCCCGCTCCATGGCCCCCGTATACACCATATAGCTCGGCGCCGTCGCCTGCACCTCCCGCCGGCGCCCGCGGGCCGGTCCCGGCGACGAGGTCGCCCAACACACCACGCCGGCCTTCACTTCGTGCCAATCATCGCGGAAGCAGACCCGCGCCGCATCTAAGGCCACCGCCCAGATCCCTGCCCCGCGCGGGCGCCGCCCGACGCCCGCGTCCGGTGCCCCCAGCGTCCCGTCCTGCAAGGCCCGCGTGGCCTGGGTGCGCCGGGCGGCGTCTAAGGCTGTGCCGCGGGCTTCGGTCAGCCGGGCCACTTCCCGCGGGGAGATGGCAATCCCGGTGAGCGCCGTCCAGGTGGCGGCCGCGCGCTCAAAGGGCAACTCGGCGCCGAGCCGGCAGACGCCCTGCTGCACGCCGGCACTGAATTGGCCGGGCGCCAGGCCGAGCGCCGCATCGAGCAGGTAACGGCCCTGGTGGCAGGCGCGGCAGTAGTAGTAGCCGCGGCGCAGGCGCAACAGGCCAACGCGGGTTTGTAGGGTGCGGGCGAAGGTGCCTTTATACTGGAGCGGTGCCCCGCACGGGCAGCGGGGCGGGGTGGGGGCCGTTTCACGCTGCTGCCGCGCCTGCTCGACGGCGGCCTGCATGAGCGCGGCGGCAGCGTCCTGGCCGATCTGGTAGGCGGCGGTTTCCCAGTCGGCGAGGGTGGCAGCAGGTTGGGGGGTCACGGTGGCGAAGAATTCATTGACGCGCTCCTGAAACTGTTGGATAATAGGGGCGAGCAGGGCCGCACACGCGGGTGTGAGAGGACTGGTCATGGGATACCCTCCAGGATTTCGGCCCATAGGCCGGGATGTAAGCACCTGGAGGGTATCACATTTTTCCGTTCTTGTGTGCCTAAATCCTGGCCTGCACCCGCATAGACTATGCTCTTGACTTAGAGCGCTCTAACTTTCATATAATGATCTGACTACCGATTTTCGGTGCAAAGGATGGGCAAGAATCATGATAACCAATTTACCAGATACCGGCGCTGCGCCGGCGCCGGCCGGCAGGCGGCAATCCACCGGACCGGTGGAAAGGTACACCGTGCAGCAGGCCGCCGCCCTGACCGGGTTGAGCGAGCACACGCTGCGCTACTATGAGCGGATTGGCTTGATCCAGCCGGTGCCGCGCCAGGAAAGCAGCGGCCATCGCCGCTATGGCCCCGCCGACCTGGCGAAATTGGAGACCCTGGCCTGTTTGCGCGCCACCGGTATGCCCATCGAGCAGATGCGCCGCTACTTCGAGTTGCGCTCCCGCGGCGCCGGCGCTGCCGCCGAGCAACAGGCGCTGCTCGCGGCCCACCTGGAGGAACTGCACCGGCGCATGGCCGCGCTCCAGGCGCATGTCGAGTACGTCGAGCACAAGATCGCCTACTGGCGCGCCGTGGAGGCGCAGGATGAGCGGGAAGCGGCGCGCATCGCCCGCGAGACTCAAGAGCTGGTTCGCGCCGCCGTCGCCAATCGCGGCTGATAATTGACCCACGGAGCATTGCAGTCCTGGAAGGAACACCACCATGAAAGGAACCCTGATCTACGGCCCGCGCGATATTCGCTTCGAGGAGCGCCCCGACCCGACGATCCGCGAACCCACCGACGCCATCATCCGGATCGTGGCGGCCTGCGTCTGCGGGTCCGACCTGTGGCCATACCGTGGGATCGCGCCGATCACCCGGCCTACGCCGATGGGACACGAATACGCCGGCATCGTCGAGCAGGTCGGCAGCCAGGTCACGCAGATCCAGCCCGGCCAGTTCGTGGTCGGCTCGTTCTGGGCTTCAGACAACACCTGCCCCATCTGCCAGGCCGGCTACCAGAGCCGGTGCGTCCACGCCCAGCCCATTGGCGCCGAGGGCGCGCAGGCGGAGCGCCTGCGCGTGCCGCTGGCCGAGGGCACGCTGGTGGCAACCCCGGACCTCCCGCCCGCGGACCTGATCCCCAGCCTGCTCGCCGCCTCGGACGTGCTGGGCACCGGCTGGTTCGGCGCCGTCGCCGCCGAGGCGGGACCCGGCAAGACCGTGGTGGTCGTGGGCGACGGGGCGGTCGGCCTCTGCGCGGTGCTCGCGGCCCGGCAGTTGGGCGCCACGCGGATCATCGCCATGAGCCGTCACCCGGAGCGCCAGCAACTGGCGCGGGAGTTCGGCGCGACGGACATCGTCACCGAGCGCGGCGATGAGGGCGTGGCGCAGATCAAGGAACTCACCGGCGGGCTGGGCGCGCACTCAGTCGTTGAGGCGGTCGGCACCCAGGAGTCGATGATGCAAGCGATCCGCTCCACCCGGCCCGGCGGGTATGTCGGCTACGTCGGCGTCTTCCACGGCGAACAGTTGCCCAGCGACGAGCTGTTCTTCGCGGAGGTGCATCTGTTCGGCGGCCCGGCCCCGGTGCGCCGCTTCCTGCCCGAGCTGATCGACCTGATCTGGCAGCGCAAGATCGACCCCGGCAAGGTCTTCGACCTGGAACTGCCGCTGGCGCAGGTCGCCGACGGCTACCGCGCCATGGACGAGCGCCGCGCGATCAAGACGCTGCTGTGGCCGTGAGGTGCGGATACGCGCTGCCCAGCGGGGCGCAAGACGCGCTGCACGCGATCGCTGAGGCAGCTGATCCGCACGTCTCATCGCCATACGGAGAACAACCATGGCAACCATTCTGATCGACAAGAATGTCATGGTGGCCATGCGCGATGGAGTGCACCTGGCGACCGATGTATACCGGCTGGACGGCGCTGCACCCGCCCCCGCGCTTGTCACACGCACCCCCTATGACAAGGAGCACGCACTGGCGGGCAACAGCTTCGACATCCTGCGCGCCGTCCAGGCCGGTTATGTCGTGGTGATCCAGGATGTCTGCGGGCGCTACGCTTCCGATGGCGCCTTTGAACCCATGCGTAATGAGGCCACCGACGGTTGTGACGCCTTTGCCTGGGTGGCCGCCCAGCCGTGGTCGGACGGTATGGTGGGCACCTTTGGCGGCTCCTACCTGGGCGCGACCCAGTGGCTACCGGCGCGGGAGCAACCGCCGGCCCTGCGCGCCATGGCGCCGGTGGTCACCTTCTCCGACATGTACGCAGGTTCCGCGTATCAGGGCGGCGCCAAGGTGCTGCACGATCTGCGCTGGGTGGTGGCCGACATTGTCCCCGGCGAGATCCGTCGCCGGGTAGCCCGTGGCGCGGTCGCGCCACCGAACGGGGGCCAGTTGGATGTCGACGCGGTCTTGAACTATCTGCCACTGGGCGACGATCCGCTGATCCGCGACGCCGCCCCCTTTTACCAGGACTGGCTGGCGCACGCGACGGCGGACGAATACTGGCGCCCGCTGTCGCCCAATGCGGGCTATGACAAAATCACGGTGCCGGCGCTCAACATCAGCGGCTGGTACGACATCTTTCTTTGGGATACTTTTCAGAACTTCAACGGCATGCGGGAGCGGGGCGGGGCGGAGCAGGCGCGGCGCTTTGCCCGCGTGATTATCGGCCCCTGGACCCACATGAACTTTACCGGTAGTTTCCCGGAGCGCGAGTTCGGCCCGGCGGCCGGCAGCGAGGCCATCGACCTGAGCGGCATCCAGCTCCGCTGGTTTGACCACTGGCTGAAGGGAGTGGCTAACGGCGTAGAGCAGGAGGCGCCGGTCACGATCTTTGTGATGGGCGTAGACCAATGGCGCGCCGAGTCCGCCTGGCCGCTGCCCGACACGCAGTATCGCCCCTACTATCTGCACAGCGCCGGAGCGGCCAACTCGCTCCACGGCGACGGCACGTTGTCGGGCGAGTCGCCCCATGACGAGTCGCCAGATGTGTACCTGTACAACCCGTTCCGCCCGGTTCCGACTGTGGGCGGCCAGGTCATCCTGCCGGGCGCCAACAGTATGGGCCCGCGCGATCAGCGCGCGGTCGAGGAGCGCGATGACGTGCTGGTGTACAGCACAGCGGTGCTGGACCGGCCGGTGGAAGTAACCGGGCCGATTGAGCTGCGCCTGTTCGTGTCCTCCTCGGCGCGGGACACGGACTTTACGGGCAAGCTGGTCGATGTGTTTCCCGACGGCCGGGCGCTGATCCTGACCGAAGGCATACTGCGGGCACGCTACCGCAACTCATTCACAGAGCCTGAGTTGCTTGAACCGGATAGGGTCTACGAGCTGCGGCTCGACCTGTGGGCCACGGCCAACGTGTTTCTGCCGGGCCACCGCATCCGGCTGGAGGTGTCGAGCAGCAACTTCCCCCGGTTCGCCCGCAACAGCAACACGGGCGGGGTGATGGCGGGCGAAGCCGCCGGTGAATACCGGCCGGCGATCAACCGCATCTTCCATGACGCGGCGCGCCCGTCGCGGCTGATCCTGCCGATCATTGAGCGTTGATGACAGCATCATGATTAATACGCCCGAGCATGAGGACCTCATGGATGGCTTGAACGCAGGTGCTGGGACGAGAGGAGGATTACATGGAATATACGAAGCTGGGCAACACCGGCCTGGATGTGTCGCGCATCTGCCTCGGTTGCATGGGGTTTGGGGACGCGACCCGCTGGATCCACAAATGGGTGCTGGACGAGGAAAACAGCCGGCCGGTCATCCAGCACGCCCTCGAATTGGGGATCAATTTCTTCGATACCGCCAACGTCTATTCCCTGGGGACAAGTGAGGAGATCCTGGGCCGCGCGTTGCGGGACTTCGCCAAGCGCGACGAGGTTGTCATCGCCACCAAGGTGCACGGCAGAATGCATGACGGCCCCAATGGCGCCGGGCTCTCGCGCAAGGCGATCCTGAGCGAGATCGACCACAGCCTGCGGCGGCTGGAGACGGATTACGTGGACCTCTACATCATTCATCGCTGGGATTACGACACCCCCATCGAGGAGACGATGGAGGCGCTGCACGACGTGGTGCGGGAGGGCAAGGCGCGCTATATCGGGGCCTCGGCCATGTTCGCCTGGCAGTTTCAGAAAGCGCTCTATGTCGCGGAGCAGCATGGGTGGACGCGCTTCGTCTCCATGCAGAATCACCTGAACCTGATCTACCGCGAAGAGGAGCGCGAGATGTTGCCGCTGTGCCGGGCGGAGGGCATCGGAGTGACTCCATACAGCCCGCTCGCATCGGGCCGCTTAACGCGGGATTGGACAGCGGCCAGCACGCTGCGTGCCGAAACGGATCAAATCGCCAAAAGCAAGTACGACGCGACAGCCGCAACAGATCAACAGATCGTGGAACGGGTCGCCGAGATCGCGGAGAAACGCGGCGTGCCGCGCTTGCATATCGCGCTGGCCTGGCTGTTGCAGAAGCAGCCGGTGACGGCGCCGATCATCGGGGCCACGAAGGGCACCCATCTGGACGATGCCGCCGGCGCCCTGGCGATCAAACTGACAGAGGAAGAAGTCACCTACCTGGAAGAGCCGTATGTGCCGCATCGGATCGTCGGGCATCAGTAAGTAAGCGGACAGCGAAAAGCGCAGGAGGGTACACGATGAGTACGGTTAGCCCGGCCCGGCCAGGCGCTGCCGGTAGTCCCGCGCCCGGCGCTGCGATCTGGAGCCCGCTCCGCCGCCCCGTCTTTCGCTCGGTTTGGCGCGCCTGGGTCGTCGCCAGCACCGGCAACTGGATGCAGATCGCGGGCGCGGCCTGGCTGATGACCTCGCTCACGCCGTCGCCGCTACTGGTGGCGCTCATGCAGACGGCCACCAGCCTGCCGGTCTTCCTGGTCGGCCTGCCCGCCGGGGCGCTGGCCGACATCGTCGACCGGCGCAAGCTCTTGCTCGCCACGCAGACCTGGATTCTCCTTTGTGCCCTCACCCTGGGGTTGCTGACCCTGGCGGGACTGGTGTCGGCCTGGACGCTGCTGGCGTTCACCTTCCTGATGGGGTTGGGGACCGCACTGACCGGCCCCGCCTGGCAGGCGATGCTCCCTGAGCTCGTCGAGCGCGACGAGCTACAGTCCGCGGTGGCGCTGAACGCCGGCGGGTTTCACGCCGCCCAGGCCGTGGGACCGGCCCTCGGCGGCCTCGTGGTAGCCGCTGCCGGGCCGGCCGCCGCGTTCCTGCTGAACGCGGCATCCTTGCTCGGCATGCTGCGGGCCATCTACCGCTGGCGGCCTAGCCGGGCTGCCGGTGATGCCCCGCCCGAAGACATGCTGGGAGCGGCGGTCGCGGGGATGCGCTATGTACGCGATGCCCCGGCTCTGCAGGCGGTCCTCGTGCGCATCGGCGTCTTCATCTTCGGCGCCAGCGCGCTCTGGTCCTTGCTGCCCGTTGTGGCGCGGCGCGAGTTGGGCCTGGACCCGACCGGGTATGGTATCGTGCTGGGCAGCCTCGGCTTCGGCGCCGTCTGCGGAGTGCTGCTCCTGCCGCGCCTAAGACGTGTGCTTTCGCTGGACAGCTTGACCGCGGCGGCCACGCTGGTGTTCGCGGGGGCCACGCTGGCCGCGGCTTACTTGCGCTTCGCACCGCTGGTGGTGCTGACGACAGCCGCGGGTGGGGCGGCCTGGCTGGCGGTGATGTCCTGCGTGGGCTTCGCCGCGCAACTGGCGGCCCCGGCTTGGGTGCGCGCGCGGGCCCTGGCCGTCTATCTGCTGGTATTCCAGGGCCTGCTGGGCACGGGCAGCTTCGTGTGGGGTGCACTGGCTCAGCAATTCGGCACGGCCACCGCTCTCACGATGGCCGCCCTGGCCCTGGGCGGCGGGGTGGCGGCGACCCGGCGCTGGCCGCTGCACCACGTGCAGCGCCTCGACCTGAATTACTCCATGCACTGGCCCCAGCCCAATGTGGTGATTACGCCGAACCTGGAGGACGGGCCGGTGCTCATAACGATCGAATACCGGGTTCCCGCCGAGCGGGCGGGCGAGTTTGCCGACGTGATGGCGGCGATGCGCCGCTTCCGCCGCCGGGAAGGCGCCGTCCGCTGGGACCTGTTTCGCGACCTGGGCGATCCCGACCGCTATCTGGAGACCTTTGTGGTCCCCTCGTGGGGCGAGCACGTGCGCCAGCATGCCCGTGTCACCGCGGACGACCAGGCCCTCGAAGCCCGGCGCGACGCCTTACTACAGCCGGGCATCGCGCCGGTCACCGCGCACCTCATCGCGGCCCACGCCTTCGACGGCCGGCCACCCACCGAGGCGCCCGGCGCGGAGCTAGCCGTCGATATTTAGTTGTGACCAGGGGGTTTGGAGAGTACGAATGCGCTGTTTTCGTAGCGCTCACAGCACAAAGGAGGCACGTCAATGACCGCGTGGACGAGCGACGAGCTCAACAAGATCGCAGCCGCCGATGAACTGCAGATCGCGGCGGAGCGCAGCGACGGCACGCTGCGCAACCCGGTGACGATCTGGGTCGTCCGCGTTGGCGACGACCTCTACGTCCGCTCCGCTAATGGGCGCAACGCCGCCTGGTTCCGCGGCACCCAGGTCCGCCACGCGGGCCACATCCGGGCCGGCGGCGTCGAGAAGGACGTTACCTTCGTGGATGTCAAGGTGGACGAGCACAACACGCATGATCCGATCGACGCCGCGTACCGCGCCAAATACCGCCGCTACCCCGAAAGGTTCGTCAGCCCTGTGGTGAGCGCCGAATCGCGGTCCGTGACACTCAAACTCGTGCCGCGCTGAACACCCCCGTATTTCAGCCACCCCGGTAGCACTTTGCGGGAGAAACACCAGGCAAAAGCGCAAACAAGGAGAATTAGATATGTCAGCTATTCCATCGGTCACCCTCAATAATGGATTAGAAATGCCCATTTTGGGGTTCGGCGTTTTTCAGATGCATGATGCCGAAGAATGCGAAAGAAGCGTATACGAAGCCATACAGACCGGCTATCGGCTGATTGATACCGCCGCTTCTTATGAAAATGAAGAGGCAGTCGGCAACGCCATCAAAAGAGGAGGGGTGGCAAGAGAAGAGTTGTTTGTCACCACCAAGCTATGGATTCAGGATGCCGGCGACGAAAGGGCAAAGCAGGCTTTTGAAAGATCTTTGCAGCGGCTACAACTCGATTATCTGGATCTGTACCTGATCCATCAACCGATTGGAGATGTCTATGGCTCCTGGCGGGCGATGCAAGAGTTGTACCGGGAAGGCCGGATCAGGGCCATAGGTGTCAGCAATTTCCCGCAGGATCGGATCATGGACCTCATGCTTCATAACGAAGTGGCTCCCGCGGTCGACCAGATCGAAACACACCCGTTCAATCAGCAAATTGAAACCCAGAAATTCCTGCAAGAGAACAACGTTCAGATCGAATCCTGGGGACCATTCGCTGAAGGCAGAAACAACATTTTCCAGAATGAATTACTGCTTTCTATCGCCGGGAAATATAAGAAAAGCGTTGCTCAGGTAATTCTGCGCTGGCTGACACAAAGAGGGGTCGTGGTGATTCCGAAATCTGTTCGGAAGGAAAGAATCGTCGAGAATTTCAACATCTTCGATTTTGAACTTAGCCCCGAAGACATGGAAGCCATCGTCGCACTGGATACGAAGGTTAGCAGCTTCTTCGACCATCGTGATCCCCAAGTGGTGAAAGCCTTGAGTGAGGCAAAGCGTAATACCTAAAACCATTGCTTTCCCGGTTACACAAGCGAATCACAGTAACCTTAATCAGATGAGTTAAAGGAGATCCCACAATGCCTGACGAGCCTACCGCCCGACGCAATCCGTACAGTGACATCGCCCCGGCCCTCGGCGACTACACCGATAACGTGCTGTTCGGCGATGTCTGGGAACGGCCCGGCCTGTCCAAGCGCGACCGGAGCCTGATCACCGTGGCGACCCTCATCGCGGGCTACCGTACCAACGAGCTACCCCATCATCTGAAGCGCGCGCTCGACAATGGCGTCACCCGCGACGAACTGATCGAGGTGATAACCCATCTCGCCTTTTATGCCGGTTGGCCGGTCGCGAATACGGCAGTGACCATCGCACGGCGCGTTTTTGAGGAGAATGGAGTTTAATCCGGTAGGGATGGTTGTTTGAATCGCAAGGAGCAATACCATGAGCATAGTTTTCGAGCACGCGACAGACTTACCGGCGCAGCCAGGGAGCGCCGACAACTTCACGGGCGCCGTCCAGGTCCGCATGGTCGCACAGGGCCAGGGGCAGCCGGTGGGCGTCGGCCGGGTAACCTTCCAGCGCGGCTCGCGCACGCACTGGCATACACACGCCGGTGAGCAGACGCTCTACTTCCTGGAGGGTCACGGGCGGGTGCAAGTGCGCGGGGAACGCCCGGTGGATGCCGCCCCCGGCGACGTGGCCCGCATCCCGGCGCGCGCCGAGCACTGGCACGGCGCCCACCCGGACGAGCCGCAGGCGATGACGCACCTGGCGATCACCTTCGGCGCCCCCACCTGGCTGGAGCCGGTGAGCGACGAGGACTACCGCGGCTGAGCCGCGTCCGGCCCCGGCATGAGTATGGTGGGCCATGATCGGGTATTCCAGCGTTAGCTTGCGCGGCGGCGGCGCTGCCGGTACAATGTGGCTATGGACACCGGCATTCCCCACCCCTTCGCGACCACCGAATCGCTCTCCGGCGAGCCGCAGCCCATTAGCGCGGCGCCGCCGCCCTACCCGTTCACGGCCATTGTCGGCCAGGATGAGTTGAAGACGGCCCTGCTGATCGCGGCGATCAATCCGCGCGTGGGCGGCGTGCTGATCCTGGGCCAGCGCGGCACCGGTAAATCGACGATTGTGCGCGCCCTGGCCGGGCTGTTGCCGCCGGTCACGGCGGTGGCCGGGTGCCGCTACGGCTGCGACCCCGCCGGACCGCTCTGCGACGAGTGCCGGGCCGACCCGGCGCGACCGGCCCGGCGCGCTTTGCGCCCGGTGCCCGTGGTCGATCTACCCCTGGGCGTGACCGCCGACCGGCTGACCGGCAGCCTGGACCTGGAGCAGGCGCTGGGCCAGGGCGTCCGCGCCTACGAACCGGGGTTGCTGGCCCGCGCCAATCGGGGGTTCCTTTATATCGACGAGGTCAATTTGCTGGAAGATCACCTGGTCGATCTACTGCTGGACGTAGCCGCCAGCGGGGTCAACATCGTGGAGCGCGAGGGCCTGAGCGTGCGCCACCCGGCGCGCTTCGTGCTGGCCGGGTCGGCTAACCCGGAGGAGGGCGAATTGCGCCCGCAGTTGCTGGATCGCTTCGGCCTGCTGGTGCGCGTGGAGACGATCACCGACCTGGATCAGCGGGTGGAGATCGTGCGCCGCCGCGAAGCCTACGAGCGCGACCCCGGCGCCTTCGCCCGGCGCTACGCCCCCGCGCAACGGACCCTGGCGCGCCAGGTCCGCGCCGCCCAGAAAGCCCTGGCCCGTGTCGCCTTCCCCGACTCGCTGCTGCGCGACACGGCGGCGCTCTGCCGCGACCTGGACGTGGACGGCCACCGCGGCGAGATCACCATCGTGCGGGCGGCGAGCGCCCTGGCCGCGCTGGAGGGCCGGGCCACGGCCACCGCTGCCGGCGTGCGCCGGGTGGCCGTGCCTGCCCTGCGCCATCGCCTGCGGCGCGGGCCGCTCGACCCGCTCGACGGCGGCGAGCGCGTGGCCGAGGTGCTGGACCGCATCTTCCCCGCATGACGCCCGATCTGTCGCCCGCCACGGCTCTAGCGCTGCTCGCCCTCGACCCGGCGCTGGGCGGCGCGGTCTTCTGGGGCGCCGACGGCTGGGCGCTGGAACCCTGGGCTGCGGCGCTGGCCGCCTTGCGCGGGCCGGAAGCACGAGTGCTGCGGCTGCCGCTCGATGCCGGCCCCGCGCAGATCCTGGGCGGCCTCGATCTCGCCGCCAGCCTGCGCACCGGGCGGCGCGTCCCCCGTCCTGGGCTGCTCGCCACGCATGACGGCGGCGTGCTCTGGCTGCCCGATCCCGATCTGCTGCCTGCGGAAACCATCGGCCCGCTGACCACCGCCCTGCGCCAGGGCGCAGTCCAGTTGGAACGCGACGGCGTGAGCACGCGCCTGCCCGCCCGCTTGCTGCTGCTGACCACCGCCGCGCCCGGCGCGCCGCCCCGCTACCCGGCCCTCCTGGCCCAGGCCGGCCTTTGGGTCCCGGCGACTGGCGCGCTCTACGCCGATCCGCCCGGCGACCTGGCCGCCTGGGTAGCCGAGGCACGGACCCACTTGCCGGTTATCACGCCGGCCGAGCACCAGATCGCCGCCCTGGCCGCCGTCGCGTTGCGGCTGGGCGTGCCCGGTCTGCGCACCGACTACATCGCGGCCCGCGCCGCCCGCGCCGCAGCGGCCCTGGCCGGGCGCGCCATAGTCGACGACGCCGACCTGGAGCTTGCCGTGGCCCTGGTGCTGGCCCCGCGCGCGACCCTGAACCCCGCCGAAGCACCCGAGCCTCCGCCGCCCCCGGCAGCGGAGCCACCGGCCCCAGAGCCGGCAAGCGGCGATCAGGAAACCGCCGCCCCGCCTCCGGAAGACTCGCCCGCGCCGGACTCCGCACCCGGCCCCACGGCCCAGGCCGACCGGCTGATCGCTGCGCAAGCCGCGGCTTTGCCGCCCAACCTCCTGCCAGCCGCGCGTTCCCGACCATCCCGCAACGCACGCGGTGCGGCCGGCGCGGGCCGGGCTGCCGGCGAGCGGGTCTTGCTGCCGGCGCGGCATGGGCGCCCCGGCCCGGCGCACGCCCGCGAGCACCGCCCGCCCGGCGCGGATCTCGACTTTGCAGCCACCTGGGAAGCCGCCATCTTGCGCCATCTCACCAACCGGCCCGCCGGACAGCGCGAACTAGCCCACGAAGCGAACGGCCACTTGCGCCTGCAAACGTCTGACCTGCGCTGGCGCACGCCGCAGGCGCCCGCGGGCGTCCTCTTCGTGCTGGCCGTCGATGCCAGCGGCTCGATGGTGCGCAACCGGCTGGGCGCGGCCAAGGGCGCGGCGCTGCTGCTGCTGGAGCGCGCCTATCGCCACCGCGACCGGGTGGCGCTGATCGCTGTGCGGGGCAGCGCCGCGCAGGTGCTGTTGCCGCCCACGCGCAGCCTCGTCCGGGCCCGGCGCCTGCTCGACAGCCTGCCCGCGGGCGGCGGCACCCCGCTGGCCTCGGCCCTGGCGCAAAGCTGGGACCTGGCGGCGCGCGCCGCCCTCACCGGCTACACGCACTCCATGCTCGTGCTGCTGACCGACGGCCGGGCCAACGTGCCGCTGGCCGCCCCCGCCACGCCCGATGCTATCGCCGCCGAGGTCGAGGCTCTGGCCTCGCGCTGGGCCACGCTGGCCGCGACGGGCCAGGGCGGCGCGCTCGTCATCGACACGCGGCTGCGCTATCTGGGCGCAGGCGCCGCCCCGGCCCTGGCCCGCGCGCTTGGCGGGCGCTACCTCTATCTGCCGCAGGCCACGGCCCAGGATGTCGGGCGCGCCGCCGAAGCCACGGCCCGCACGCTCGGTTGGCGGGGCGCCGCTGGTTAAGAGGCATTCCGAATGAGCAGGATCAGTGTAGACCTACAAACACACGAAG
>DASSGZ010000500.1:0-10257 GCA_035693165.1 Chloroflexia bacterium
CTGGGCTTCGTCCGCGTAATCCCCGGCGCCGATGCCGAGCCACGCGCGGCCACCCGACAGCACGTCCAGCGTCGAAACCATTTTCGCCAGCAGGGCCGGGTACCGGAAATGGGGCGGGGTTGCCAGCGCCATAAGTTGCACCCGCCTGGTGCCGGCGGCCAGGAACGCCAGGGTGGTGTAACATTCCGGTATCTGGCCTTCGACCGGACCCATCCAGGGTGGGACAGCCCACAAGTGATCGGCGACGGCGATGCTGTCGAAACCGTATTCGTCTGCGGTCTGCGCTATCCGGGTCAGTGTGGCCCCCAGTTTGCCGGGGCCGCCCTCCCAGATGTAGTTATTGAGTTGAAGGGCGAGTTTCATAAAGCAGACACCTCCTTACAGGCGACCGGCCGGGGGCGGACGACAGGTCCAGCGAAGAACCGGCAATCGAACCGGTTGCCGGCCGGCAGCCGGTGGATCTGAGGGGTCAGCAAGACCAGTGCCGTGTGGAAGTGAACTAATAGCGACGGCCTGACCGCGCGGCGTTACGCCCAAGCTGCCACGGCGTGAACTTCACCCTGACCATGTGGGCCGTGTGCCGGCGCGCAGCGGAACGCCGCGCGGCGCGGTTGCGGGGCGGTGCCCCGGACGCTGCGCCGGTCAGCCGCGCGACCAGGAGCGATCGCGCAGCGGCGCAGCGGGAGCCGCCGTCGCCCGCGAGGCGGGGCGGTTGCCGGATCGCAGGATGTGGGCGGCGTCTGCCGCGCGGCCGGGGCCGTCGAGGCGGTAGCGGGCGGCGAGCGGGGGCCCGGCCAGCAGCGCGGGCCAGAGCCGCGGATGGCGCCACAGCCGGGGCAGGGCACCGATTTCGGACGCCAGCAGGTCCATGTAGGGTTCAAACTCGATGCGGAAGGGATTACCGCCCCGCGCGGCAATCAGCTTGCGCCGCGCGGCGATCGCGGCGTGCATGGCGGCGGCGGGCGGTAGGGCGATGGTGCCGCACAACACGGCCGCGGCCCAGCGCGCCTGCATCTCGGCGAACGGCATGATCGCTCCGCTGGCGCGCGACATGCCGATGCAGGCGAGCGTAGGCCGGTCGGGATGGAATACGGCGCGGTAGAGGCCTAGGCCGTCCGGCGTCGCCCGGAAGATCGCCTCATCCAGGAACGGGAAACGCAGGACGTAGCCGGTGGCGCAGACGATCATGTCGACCTCCGCCCTGGTCCCGTCCGCGAACACGACAGTCCTGCCCTCCACACCCGCGACGCCGGGCTTCGGCAGCACGGTGCCGGCTTGTATCGCCTCGCGCAAGCGGTCGTGCAGCAGGAGTTGGTCCGGCTGCATCACGAAAGGGGCGTCGGGCGGGACCGGATACCCACGGGGCCGGCGTGGTTGGCGTCCCAGCCGCAGGCGTGCATGGCGTCCCAGCCGGGCACGCCACGCGCCGGTGCGCGGTGGCGTGGCAACCGCGGCACGGGTCCAGGCGTCGCGGCGCGCGCTCAACCAGACCTGCCCGGCCACCTGCCCCACCTCCAGGGCGATATCGACCCCGCTGCTGCCGGTGCCGATCACCAGCACCCGCCGCCCGGCAAAGGGCGCGGCGTCCGTGTAGGCCCGGCTATGTTGCAGCGTGCCGCCGAAGCTGCGCAGGCCCGGATAATCGGGCAGCAGCGGCGCGTCGAACATGCCGCTGCAGACCAGGACGGCGTCGAAGGTCGCGGCCAGCGGCCCGGACGGCCCGGTGACATGTACGATCCAGCGGCCGTCATCCGCCGGCGCAACCTTATCGACGCGCGTCTCGAAGCGGATATGCTCGCGGACGCCGAAGCGATCGGCGTAGGCGTTGAGGTAGCTCACGACCTCGCCGCACGAGGGATAGTCGGGCAGGTCGTCCAGAAAGGGGAAGTCGGAGAAGGCAGTGACCTGTTTGAGCGTGTTGGTGTGCAGCGAGCGGTAGGCCGGGCTGCCGCCGTCGGGCCGCGCCGGGTCAAAACACCACACTCCGCCGGGGTGCGCCGCCCGCTCGAACACCGTGGGACGCAGCCCCTCGGCCAGCAGGCACCGGGCCGCTGCCAGGCCGCTGGCCCCGGCACCGATGACCGCTACCGCGCGTACCTTGCTCTCTGTCATATTGCTCCTTCCAGTGCGACCTGCGTTTTCATGTCCTGCGTCTGGCTAACGTTCGATCCCCGCTGGTTGGACTTGTGCCTCGTGCGTCCGGGTTGCCTGCGCCGCGCAATAGCTTCGCCCTTCCGGGCCAGGTAGGCGTTCAAGGGACAGATGGGTCTTCTTCTTGGGTATTGTGTCTCGCGTGGCGGGTGTTACGGCGCCATGTTGGACTGGCGGGGTCAAATGCGCTACGGCAGCGCCGCGCTTATTCGGGATGGTGCCGGCGGCTTGCTGGTCGCCGTCGCCCAGGCGGGCGGGCTGTTCTCCCTACTCCTCCGACAAGCCGCGCAGCCGCTCGGCGGCGCTCTCGGGCGTGATGTCGCGCTGCGGTTGCCCCAGCATCTCATAGCCGACCATGAACTTGCGGACGGTGGCCGAGCGCAGCAGGGGCGGGTAGAAGTGGGCGTGCAGGTGCCATTCCGGGTAGGCGGCGCCGTCTGTCGGGCGCTGGTGGAACCCCATGCTGTAGGGGAAGCTGACCCCGAACAGGTTGTCATAGCGCCGCGTCACCCGCCGCAGGATGTCGGCCAGCCCCGTGCCGGCCGCCGGGTCCAGGTCGGGCAGTGCGCCATGGTGCGTCGTCGGCAGCACCAGGGTCTCGAAGGGCCAGACGGCCCAGAAGGGCACCAGGGCCACGAAGCGGTCATTGCGGCAAACCAGGCGCGTGCCTTCGCGCAGTTCCAGCGCCAGGTAATCGCAGAGCAAACAGCCGCCCGTCGCGTGGTAGGCGCGCTGTTCGTGCAGTTCCTTGGCCGGCTCGTTAGGCAGCCGCTCGTTGGCCCAGATCTGGCCGTGCGGGTGGGGATTGCTCGCGCCCATCATCGCCCCGCGGTTCTCGAAGATCTGGACATGGCGCACCCAGGGTAGGCCGCCTAACTCGGTGTACTGCGCGGTCCAGGTCGCCACCACGCGCTCGATGTCCGGCAAATCCATGCCGGCCAGCGTGAGGTCGTGGCGCGGCGAGAAACAGACCACCCGGCAGATGCCGCACTCGCTCTCGGCGCGCAGGAGGGGCGGCTTGTCCCCTACGCCGCGGGCCAGGTCCAGGGGCGGGGTGGTGGGGCGCAGGGCCGCGAAGTCGTTCTCGAAAACGAAGGTGCCGGTGTAGTCGGGATTCCGCGCGCCCCCCGCGCGCTCATTGCCGGGGCACAGGTAGCAGGTGGGGTCGTAGGCGGGCCGCCCTTCGGGCGGCGGGGTCTCGACCTGCCCCTGCCACGGGCGCGCGGTGCGCTGCGGGGAGACCAGCAGCCACTCGCCGGTGAGCGGATTGCGCCGGCGGTGCGGCGCGGTGAAAAGCGCGTGCTCGTCCATCAAGTCTTCCCTCGCTGATCAGGCCGTGGTGCGCGCCATTGCCGAAAATGACGCACGGTTGCCCCATTTCCATTGCCTGAATGATCAACGACGCCTCTTCGCCGGAGTGATGCGCGCGTGCCGGCATGGGCTCCGGAGCGGTGTCCCTGTAAACCGATCGCCCCCGGCTTATCCGTCGATCTCGTGAGGGTGCCGCCCCGGCAGGGTTGCCTGGGTTGCGCCTGCGGAGGTCGCCACGGTGAAGGGGTGCGGCGCGGTCCGCATGCGGTAGATCAGATACAGCGGGGCGAGGATCCAGGGCAAGTTCGCCAGGAATACGATGCCCAGTTGCGGCGAGCGGTATGGACCCCAGGTCTCTTCGCCGAGGATGATGGTGACGTTTGCCAGCATCAAGCCGCTATAGACCAGGCTCGGCAGCCAGATCCAGTCGCGGGCGCGCAGAAAGGCGTACAGCGCCGCCACGTAGTACGGCCCGAACAACACCGAGTCGACGGCGATGGTCATTTTCCACCAGACCGGGCGGGCCAGCAGCAGCGGGTCGAAGCTGCGGCCCCACCAGTGGACGGCATCGACCATGAACGGCGGCGGCCAGAGCGGGTAACTGAAGCGGGCGGGGTTGGCGATGATGAGTTGTTCGATATCAACCATGTAGGTGATGACGACAAGGTTCACGACGAAGAAGGCGATCAGTACAAGGTCGCCCGGTCGTTGAGCGAGGGGAATCGCCTGTCGGGTAAGCGGATTACGCATGGTGGTGGCCGATCTGTGTGTCGGGCTGAGCCGCCAAGCCGTCCTGGTTGCTGCGTCCTGGCGTTGTTCCTTGTGTGCCTCATGTGGGACAAGTATACCGCAGAATACCTGGGACGCTCCATATATACCCGTTATTGATCGGCCCGGCGGCCCGCCCCGGCCCAACGACTACTCCGGTTCCGGGGGACACGGGTGGTGGCCTGCTGGCGCGGATCTTGCCGCCATGTGACACCGCACCGGCCACCGCGGGGCGCACGGTCCCTTGAGTCCACTGGCCGGCGCAAGGAGGCAGGCATGGACACGACGACCTTGCAGGCGCTGAACGCGCAGTTTGCGATCCCCGGCCACCTCGCGTTTCGTTCCGGCCCCGGCGGGTTGGTGCGGGCCGTGATCGAAAATCCGCAGGCCACCGCGGAGATCGCGCTGCAGGGCGCCCAGGTGCTGGCCTTCCAGCCGCAGGGCAGCGGCCCTGTGCTGTTCCTGAGTACAAACGCCGTCTACGCGCCCGGCAAAGCCATCCGCGGTGGTATCCCGATCTGCTGGCCGTGGTTTGGCCCGCACCCCACCGACCCGGACAAACCCCAGCACGGCTTCGCCCGCACCCTGCCCTGGGCGGTCCTCGGGACCGTGGGGCGGGACGACGGCACCACCGAAGTGCGCCTGGGCCTGCAGGACACGCCGGCCACCCGCGCGCTGTGGCCGCATCCCTTCGCGCTGACGCTGGTGGTGCAGGTCGGGCGAGAGTTGCGCGTCGTGCTGGAGACCCACAATCCGGGGGCCGCGCCAATGACCGTGACCGAGGCGCTGCATGCCTATTTTCAGATCGGCGACCTTGCGGCGCTAACCATCCAGGGGCTGGAGGGCACGACCTATATCGACAAAGTGGCCGGCGATCAGCGCCGCGTGCAGGCCGGGCCGGTCACGATCTCCGGCGAAGCGGACCGGGTCTATATCGATACGACTGCGGCGTGCGTCGTCGACGATCCGGGGCTGCAACGGCGGATGGAGATCGCGAAGGAGGGCAGCCGCTCCACGGTGGTCTGGAATCCGGGGCCGGAGAAAGCCGCCCGGATGGCCGACCTGGGCGGCGACGAGTATGCGCGGATGGTCTGCGTCGAAGTGGCGAATGCGCTCGATGATCGCGTCGTCGTCGCGCCTGGCGCCGATCACCGGCTGGCGATGGTCATCCGCGTGGCGCCGTCAGGGGCGACGCCCGCCCGGCCCCAGAGCTGACGCGATCCTGCCCGCGGAGGGGGCATCTAGATCAGGCGGGTCTGCACGCCGAAGGCCGCAACCACCTCGCGCAACTCGGCATCGGTCAGGCCCTCGGCCTGGCTGCCGTTCACCAGGTCCATGTATTCGTAGCGGGCCGCGGTCTCGGCGTACTCGACGCGGTCGGTCGCCGCCGTGATCGAGTGGTCCGAGCGCGACATCACCCCATGTTTGCCCCACAGCACGATGCGGTGCTCGCGTAGGGCGGCCACGTTGGCCTCCATCATCGCCGGCGAACCGGGCAGGATGAACGGCAGCACGCCGACCCCTTCCGGCAACTGCACGATCGTCTCCGGCTCCCAGCGAATCAGCCGCCGGTTCAGATAGTGCGGGTCGCGATACCGGGGAATGTGCGTGAGATAGACCAGGTTGGGCGGCTGCGCGTGGATCACGGCGTGAAAGTTAGTGGCCGTTTGAGCGACCTGGTCGTTGTGCACGGCCAGGTGCGAGTTGAATTCACTGGTCAGCCGGGCGAACAGGCGGCGCGGGGACGTGTAGAGCTGTCCGGTCTGCCCATCGGCGCCGATCCGCACGGCGCCCAGGTTGGCCGCCGGATCGGCGCGCACGTCGCGCAGGCGCCGGCCCGAGCCGGTGACGATGACGATCTGTCCGGCCAGCGCCGGGGCGGGCCGGGGGAGATCGATCCGTTCGACCAGCGGGAAGACACGCCGCACTTCGATGGGCCAGCCGATATAGATCGACATATTGCCCGCGGCGCCTTCGCCGGCATCGATAGCGGCCAGGCGTTGGCCCGCCTCGCCGAGAGTCACCAGGAATTCATCCAGGTCGGGATACGGTTCCGGCAGCGACATGCTGGCCTCCTCCTCTAAATATCCGCCGCCGCGGCGGACCGCCCCGAGCAACCCCCGGCGACCGTGGTGATCCGGCGGGGGATGGCCGCCGCTCGGCCGGCAGCCCGTTGCGCCGCGCTGCCCTTTCGGAATGGGCCGTCGTGGGCTAGGGCGTGTCTGACAATTGGCACGGGATTTGCGGATTTTGGTTGCACAACTCTTTGCATTGGAGGACTGTGCCCTGCCGATCCGCCGTGGTGAACTTACCGATACGCAATGGGCCAAAATCGCGCCGCTGCGGCCCCCGGAGCACCCCGGCAAACCGGGCCATCCCCGGCAACCCCACCGCCCGGTGCTCAACGGCATGCTCTGGATCTTGCGCACCGGGGCGCCCTGGCGTGACGTGCCCGCCCGCTCTGGCCCCTACCAAACTATCTATGATCGCTGCGTCCGCTGCCAGCGCAGCGGCCTGTGGACGCAGATCGTGCAAACCTTACCGGCCCAGGAAGATGCCCAGGGCCGGCTGGGCTGGGCGGAAGGCAGTACCGATAGCACGATCCTCCGGCCCCGGTGGCCCGCTTTTGCCACGCGCGGCTGTACCCGGCCCCGGCGAGCCCATCCCGGCCGGGGCCCGGCGGCGATTGGCTGTAACCCGGCCGCGGGCCGCCCTCCCGCCGTAAGAGAATCGGGTAGCTGCGGGGCATTGCTGACCCCCGGCCCCCTAAGCACCGGTCACAACGGTCACCAGTTATCCGGCTCAAGTCTTGCAGGCCCTGGGGCGGTAGGTCGGCACTCCGCCGTGGTTGATCTGTAACAACTACAAAAAACCCGCGAGTCCATGTAGAATCTCGTGAACTTGGTGCGACACGAGGTCGCAATGGATGAGTGGTCAGCAATCCAGCAAGTTGCTGGCCCCGGCTAGTGTCCAGCGCCGGTCCCTAATCCCGACGTGCGTTGCTGGTAACGGCAGGGTGCGAAGCTCGGGGTAATGCCTAAGGAAACTCCTAGCCTGACGGAGTGACCGGGCTAAGGGAAGGTTGAATAGGTGAATGCGAATGAACCCTTGATGAGGCTCCGTTATGAGCTAGGTTGCCGAAATCATGGCTGTTACGGCAATGTTGGGTCGCCCCACTGTGGTTTCACCACCGCAGCTTGGCTTGAGAACCCGAGTTGTTTCAAGCGCGGACACCACGACCCCGGAGTAGAGAGGGCACCCTCTTCAACCGCATCTCATTCGTGCGAAACGTGGCAACCCCGATGGGGTCCGACTCCAAGCAGCGGTAAGCCAATCGCAAGAACGGCCCAACTCCCCAGCGGGCACAGGACAGTCCAAGAAGCGAAGGCCAGCAGCCGAAAGGCAACGGGAATCCATAACCGGCTGGATAGGGCCATACCCACATCGAAAGATGGCTGACGTGGACTGAGTGAACCCCTGAACGAGCACCGGCAAGACGGCAAAGTGAGGGACAAGTTAGATGTACGCGCCACCCGCTACAAACGGACCCTCGCGACCCACCGACTGGAACGCCATCAACTGGCGCCAAGCCCAGCGGCAGGTTCGCAATCTGCGCCAGCGCATCTTTCGGGCATCACAGGCAGGTGACTGGAAAACCGTCCGTTCGCTACAAAAGCTGATGTTGCGTAGTAGAGCCAATACCCTGGTCAGCGTCCGGCGCGTCACGCAAGTGAACCAGGGCAAATACACCGCAGGTGTGGACAAGCTGGTCGTCAAAACACCAGCCGCCAGAGGCCAGTTGGTCGACCAACTGCTGGCCAGCCAGCCCTGGCGGGCCAAGCCGGCGCGTCGGGTGTACATACCTAAAGCGAGTGGCAAATTACGTCCCCTGGGAATCCCCACCGTGGTGGACCGCTGCCAGCAGGCGCGGGTCAAGAACGCGCTCGAACCCGAATGGGAGGCGCGCTTCGAGGCGACCAGTTACGGTTTCCGACCGGGCCGCAGTTGCCAGGATGCAATCGCGAAAATCTACCTGCTTGCCTGCCCGCATCGGCGCAAGAAGTGGGTGGTAGACGCGGATATCCAGGGGGCGTTTGACAACATCTCTCACAACCACTTGCTAGAAGCCATAGGCCTCTGCCCTGGCAGAGCGCTAATCAAACAGTGGCTAAAAGCAGGCTACATGGAAGATGGCGTCTTCCACGAGACCACAGCAGGTACACCGCAGGGTTCTGTGATCAGCCCTTTGCTCGCCAATATCGCCTTACACGGTCTCGAAGCTGCTCTGGGAGTTAAACACAACTCCAAAGGCGAGATTACGGGACCGCGGGCGGTAGTACGGTATGCCGATGACCTCGTGGCGTTTTGCGAGAGCCGGGAAGATGCGGAAGCCGCGCAAGCCGACCTAACGCGATGGCTACAGGAACGAGGTCTAATCCTCTCAGCAGAGAAAACCCGTATCGTACACCTGAGCGAGGGGTTCGACTTCTTAGGCTTCAATATCCGCCAATACAAGGCTCCGCAGACCAGCAGAACGGGGTACAAGCTGCTGATTAAACCCAGCAAGCGCTCGGTCCAGCGCATACGCCAGCGGCTGCGGGAGGAGTGGCAACAACTACGAGGCCATAATGTCCGAGCTGCTGTCAAACGGCTCAATCCCATTATCCGCGGTTGGGCGAACTACTTCCGCAGCGCTGTAGCTTCGGAGACATTCAACCGCTTGGACAGATGGATGAACTACAAAGAACGTCGTTACGTCAAACGCCGCCATCCCGCGAAACCCTGGGAGTGGCGCAAACGCCATTACTGGGGCAAGCTAAACCCGGAATATGCAGACCAATGGGTGTTTGGGGACACCAAGATGGGCTACTATCTGCTCAAGTTTAGCTGGTTCAAGATTGAACGGCACGTGCTGGTGCGTGGAACGGCATCACCGGACGACCCGACGCTGCAAGAATACTGGGCGCAACGGGCCGCCGCGCGCACCAAGTATCTGCCGCGCCGACAGCAAGAGTTGGCTCGTCAGCAAGACTATGCGTGCCCACTATGTGGCGAGTCGCTCTTCAACGAAGAAGAACGGCAAGTCCATCATATTGAACCAAAACACAAAGGGGGCCAGGACGACGCAACGAACCACAAGCTGGTACACCTCTACTGCCATCAGCAGATCCATAGTGGCCGGATAACACCTATGGACAAGGCGGGACAACTGTTGCTCCTTTGAGGGTTTGCTTGAGCCGTGGTGCGGTGTGAGCCGCTCGCCCGGTTCTGGTGGGGGCCGGGGAGCAGTGATGCTTCCCGGCTACCCGACCAATCCTCGAGGTGCCACATGGACCCGCATTCGGTATTTTGCCCGAATCTGGACTGCCCTGCAAGGAGCAGGTCTGCCCCCAGCCGTGTGGCGCGCGCACCACGTTCGGCGCACGCGTGTCCTTCATCCAGGTCTGCGCCCGGACGCTACCGCCGGTGGCTCAATATGTACTCAGTCGTCCGCCTCATGCCGCCCTCGGCGCCGGCCGTGGGATGCAACTCGACCAGCGGATCGCGCGTATACAGGCGCCGTCGCGACAGCGCGCGATGTTGGCTCTCACAAGAAACAGGCTGTGCTTGGCGCAGGGGGGGATCAGCGGGAACGCATCGACCAGGGCCAAGCGCGCGGCGGGCCCCATCCGCAACGCTTCATACGCGGCGCGGGGCGGATAGCCATGCGCCCACAATGTCTCGAAATACAACGCAATCTTGCGGATCGAGGTGGCCAACCCCGGCGGGATGCCGTCCTTCGGCTCAGCGAACTTGCGGTAGCGGGTCTCGATCGGCCCCCGCTCGGATTGGCGCGTACTGGCTCAAGGGACATACGGGATGGCTGGAGTTGGACGCGCGCTGCCGCCTCGATGTCTCTGTCCCAGAAGGGGCACCACGCCCCAGGCAGCACGCCAGGTCGAAGAGGATCGCTGTCTCCGCGCGCCTCACCCCGCGGCGCGACCACCGGTGGCTGCAATTGCACCAGGCGTTGGGCGGCCGCACTTC
>DASSGZ010000501.1:0-4660 GCA_035693165.1 Chloroflexia bacterium
CATCCGGCATCGCGGTAGGTGGGGCCGTGCGCGCGCCGCACTTCCCTGACTTATCGCCACCCTGGCGCCCGGTGCCCTGTGCATCCGGGCGCCTTCCTGTATAATAGCGGCAGACGCGGCATACTTTCTGCTTGGCCCTCGCCAGGCGGCCTTTCGCTGGTTCCTTGACATAACAGCTTGCGCTATTGCACCGGAGGAGAGAGTTTATGGCATATCCATCCGTCTCGAAGGGCGCGGGGCGCGTACAAGAGGCGCTGGCAACACTACAGGATACCGCCAGGAGCGACGACGAGAAATTGGTGGTCGCCACCACGGCGGTCGTTACTTTCCTGGCCGCCCTGGGGGTTTCCGGCGGCACCAACCTGGTGATGATCCTGACGAAGGACCCGATTATCAAGGAACACAAGCCGACTCTCGCGTTTGCCTCCGCCTGGATCGGCGACGGGATATTGCTGCCGATCATCAACGTCCTGATGGTGCTTGCCATGCGCAGTTGGGGGACGCGCGTGGGCCTGCGCAATCTCGTCACGTCGCTGATCGGCGGATCGGCCATCATGGGCGCGTTCCAGTTCGTGCAAGCCACCCAGTCGATGACCAATTACACCATGCCCGAACCCTGGCACTGGACCTGGCTCGGCTATTACCATATGCTCTATATGGCGTCGCAGTTCGCCTTCATGATCTTCTACTTCCAGGCGCTCTACCAGGCCTGGCGCGCGGGCAAGGTGAACGCCCGCCAGAAGCGCGACCTGGCGGCCATCGCCGGCATGATCTTGCTGTTTGCGGTGTTGCTGCAGACGGATTATTCGTAAGCGCGGACGCGGTGCCAGAGCCAGACGATCCAGACCAGGGTCCAGAAGACGAGGACGCGGCGGGCCGCTTGCCGGCCGGGGATGGGCGCCGGGTAGAAGGCGACCCGGCCCCCGGCGACGCGTAACACTCCCAGCGATACCGGCGCGGCGCGCCCCGGCCGGATGCGTAGCACCGCTATCTCGACGCCCTCGGCTGTCTCCTGCACCGGGCCGAAGAGGTTGCTGATCCGGGGGTCTTCCGGCGGCACGTCCTGCCCGGCCACGATCCAGGATTCCGCGCCGGTCGCATCGGCATTCATCGGCGCGGGCCTGCCCGGCGCCGGGCCTGCCACCAACGATCCAGCAGGGTGGCAAGCAGCGGCGCCAGCAACGCGGTGAGCGCCAACCGCGCCATCCCGCCGCGCGCGGGCGCGGCAATCGCGTGGCGGCGCACCCCATCGGGCCGGAGTTCGATGACGGCGGCCGCTTCGGCGCGCTGCCCATCCGCGCTCAGCACGGCTTCGGGGATCAGCGTAATGACCTCCGCCGGCCCCGCCGCCGCCCCGCGAATATAGCGCGGCGCCCCGCGAATGACCCGGCTCTCCTCGCTCATTAAGCCCACCTCTTCCTTACCGTTCCTGGGGGATTATAGCAACGGCGGCGCGGCCCTGTCAATGATGCCAGGACAGGGCATCGCGGAATTGACATAATATTAGCAATTTGGGAATCGGCACCGGAGGAGATTAGCGGCCAGGTAAGTGACCCGAGTGCGCGGGAAAGCAGAGGAGGGTGGATCCCCGCGGGGACCCACCCTCCTTATTCAGGCGCTGCCGGCGATTACGGGCGGAAGCCGGGCTGCTTCAGCATCTCGTTGCGCAGCCAGATACCGGAGGCAATCGGCACGCCGAGCCAGAAGATCGGCGCCAGGCACAGGCCCAGCCCCAACGTCAGCACGGCGATAAGCACGCCCACCGTCCAGCCGAGGGCGATGGCGATCCACCAGCTCACCAGCAGCACGATGCCCGGCACGACCCGCCCGGCCAGGATATGGCCGACGCCCAGGAACCCGAAGATCCCCAGCACGATCTCGATCAGCATCGCCAGATTGGCGTCCTTGATCGGCGGATTGGCGGCATAGCTGCTAAGACCGGAACTCGCGCCCCCCGCGTAGTACGTGCCCTGCACCGGTTGCTGGTAGGGCTGGACCGGCTGCGGCGGCGCGTATTGCGGCTGGTAGGGCTGGACCGGCTGCGGCGGCGGGGTGTACTGCGGCGAAGGTGGCGCGTAGTAGGGCTGCTGCCCGCTCGCGGGCGGCGTGTACTGGCCCTGGCCCTGGCCGTATGCCGGCGGCTGCGGTGGGGTGGCGTCCATGCGCCGCGTCATCGATTCGCTATTGCCCGCCCCGGCATTGCCGTAGGGTTGCGCGTAACCGGCGCTCTCGCCGGGCGCCCCGCCCTCGCGGCTGGGATAACCCTGGCGTTGGGGATCCGTGTTGCCCCCCAGCTTGTTCGTCTCATCCATGAAGTGCTCCCTCCATAATTAGAACCCGGCGGCCGGCCGGACGGTGATTGACGCTTGGAACCCGGCGCGCCGGGCGCTTGCACGAAGCTGTCGCGTTGTCTGCTATATGTACGTGCAAAAATCAGCCGAGGTTACACGCGATTGGCCGATCACTGGGGTTCGCGGATCCAATCGTTCGGTCCCAATGTCACCAGGCGCGATGGCTCCTTGCCGTTGGTGTTCCACTGCAGCCGGAAGCCGTTGAGGAAATACTGCACCACAAACGTTTGCCCGTTCAACGTCTGCCCGATTTCGTCGGTTACGGGCGGGCCCAGTTTCTTGCTGTTGCCGGGCTGGTTCCAGAAGTCGAGGAACCCGCGTTGCAGAATATGCCCGGTCTCCGGGAAATAGCGCACGGTGGGCGGCCAGGTCACGGCGGGCAGGGGACCCTGCACCGCGCGGTACTCGTCGACAATCTGCGGCGTCAGCGCCAGGTACAGATCGCCGTAGGTGACGCTCGGCTCGATCTGGGACCCCTCAAACCACTCGTTGAAGCTGACGATGGCGAGCCCATCCGGCTCGCTCTCCGCCGCCGCCTTGCCGCTCATCAGGTAGTAGCGCCCGCCGGCGCGGTCGCGCACATAGCCCTCGGGCACGGTGGGGTCTTTGCGCCGCTGCTCCTCGCGGATGATCACGTCGTCGTAGCCGGGGCGCACGCCCGCGGTGAATACGCGCCCGGTGTTGTGCCGCCGGTTATAGCCATCGGTGCGCTGGCGAAAGGCCACGTTGGTGCGTAACAGCGGGTCGAAGTCGGCGGCGGTGGGCGCCGCCCAATCCGCCGCGCTGAACAGGTGGAAGCCGTCGAACACCTCGAACCACGGCTCCGGATCTTTGGTCTCCACGTTCCAGAACTGCCGGCCGCCCGGATCGACCACCTGGCGGATGGCCCGCCAGGCTTGCGCCGACGTTTGGCCTGCCGGTGCGCCGATGGCCTTGGGCGCCCAGAAGAAGACGGCCGGCCGCCCCGCGAACTTGAAATAGCGCGGGTGGTCCATATACGTGTCGCGCAAGCGGATCAGTTCTTGCGTCAGATCGCGCCCGTCGTCCTTGATCAGTGCGGTCTCGAAATACGGGCACGCGAAGAAGCCGTCCGGGCAGCGGTCGAGCAGCCGGGCAAAGTTCTTGTCCGTGTCCGACCCGATCCCCGCCCAGGACGAGATGAAGCCGTCGATTTTCGCGTTCTGCGCCTGGCTCACCTGGCGCCGCATCACCGGCTCATCGTCCGATAGGTAGTGGTCGGGCGGCAAGTCGCTCATCGGCGGCTGCGTCCAGGCCGTTTCCGCATACCAGGGGTAAAAGAAAGCCAGCACGGGCCGCGCCCCGCTCAGGTCGCGCGTATCGACCCCGGCATAGGTCGGGTGCGGCTCGGCTACCGGCGGGCCGCCGCCCGGCTCTTCGACGACCGGCACTTGCTCGGGCACCGGCGGCAGCGGGTCACCCGGCGTAATCAGGTCGCGGTTATCAGCCGCTCCGGAATCGGGATCTGCGGCGCCGGGGCGCTGTGGGTGGGGGTGGCGGGTCATGGGTGTGCCGTCCTTCACTAGATACAGGTGGGTAGGCGGCCGGGCGGGGCAGGAATGTTGAGGCACACTATAGCAAAGCCCGCCGAGGCTGTCAAGCCACGCACACTGACAGCCGTTCACAAATTCACCGCGCAGGCACGAAGAACGTGAAGAGTATTGATATAAGTCTTGTTCTTCGCGTCCTTCGCGTCTTTGCGGTGCATGATAGAGGAATCGGGCAAAAACAGAGGCCGGGCGCAGCGCGCCCGGCCTTGAATTAGTGGAGATGAGGAGACTCGAACTCCTGACCCCCTCCGTGCAAAGGAGGTGCTCTTCCAACTGAGCTACATCCCCGTGGAACCCCAGGAAACAAAATGGAAGCAGGAGTCTCGCTCGTGAGCCAGTCTCTCTGCTTCCATCATACGGGGTGGGCGAGCGTGGGCTCGAACCACGGACCTCGTTCTTATCAGGAACGCGCTCTAACCAACTGAGCTACACGCCCGTTTTATTAGCCTTAACAACAGGAGAGTGGTGAGTAGTGTAACCCCAACAGCGTGACCCAGCCGCCTTCACCTTCTAGCCGGCGCCTCTTCCGCCTTCCGGCTCCCGATGGACCAGGTTCGGGTCGAACCTGGATTTGTTGCTTACGCCCCTTCTCGCGAAGGGCCGATCGAGCTGGGATCCTGAGTTAGCACCCCGTGAGGTGCGCCCTCAGTCGCTCCCTAGAAAGGAGGTGATCCAGCCGCAGCTTCCGCTACGGCTACCTTGTTACGACTTCGTCCCAATCACCCGCCCCACTCTCGGCCG
>DASSGZ010000502.1:0-44926 GCA_035693165.1 Chloroflexia bacterium
CACCCAGCCAGGGGTAGCTCCAGCGCACCTGGGCCAGCGACAGCACATGGAGACCCAGGCTGCGGGCCCGGTGGGCGAAGTCCTTGGCCGGGTCGGCCTCGGGATTCGGTTTGCGCAGCAGGAAGATACTGGTATCGAACCTGCCCTGCCGGCGCAGCGCCGGGCAGAACATCAACAGGAGTTCTTCGACCCCGCCCGTCTGGCGCGAGTCGACAGGACGCAACGTTTGGAGGATTCGATTCATAGGGTGTCGGGCAGCGGGCGGGTCCGCGTGCTTTGGATCTCCTCGGGGTGGGGCCGCGGCCACGTCTTGCGCCCCAGCAAGCCGCGGATCGCCGCGTTGATCAGGCGATAGGTCGGACCAGCGGTGGGCACGGTGTAGGCCCGCAAGATCGCCGACGTGGTATTGCCGCCGACATGCAGGCGCGGCAACCGGAACGGATCGTGCCGGTGCCCGGCGCGCCCCTGGTCAATGGTCGTGGCGCTGGTGTAGCCCGCGACGCGGGTCGCGGCCAGCACGGCGGCGTTGTAATCGCCCTGGGGGTAGGCAAACGACAACACCGGGGTCTGGAGCATCCGCTCCAGCACGGCGCGGGACTCGCCCAACTCGCGCTGCAACTCGGCGGGCGAACACTGCGTGAGGAAACCATGGGTCACAGTATGCGCGCCAATTTCATGCCCCGCCTCCTGGAGGCCGGCGATCTGCGCCCAGGTCAGCAGCGGCAGCGCGGGCAGCGGCACGCCGCGCTGGGTCCAGGCCAGGGCGCGCCCCACCATGCCGGTGATCACGTAAATGGTGGCGGGCAGGCTATAACGGGCCAGGATCGGCGCGGCCACCGTGCCGACGTTGGCGAAGCCGTCGTCGAACGTAATCGCCACCGCGCGGGGCGGAAACGGGCGCTGCTCGGCCAGGTAGCGGGCGACTTCGCTCATGGTGAAGGCCGCGCAGCCCTCGGCGGCCAGGGTTTCCATGTGCGCCGCGAACAGGCGCGGCGGCACGGAGATCCCGGTGCCGGAATCGTCAATCGAGTGATAGCTGAGGATGGTGATCCCGCCGTCGTGGAGCCGGCGGCCGGTCAGGTGGACCAGCCGGAACAAGGCACCCATGGCGACACGCTTCGTCATCCGTTGTACGTGCATGCCCAACACCTCACCACGCCAGGACCATGCCGGTTGGGGCCGCTACCGCGCCGGATCGCTGCCGGTACGAGCCGGCGTATGCAGCCAGGCTACGCCGGTAACAGGCCAACCAGCACCCCGCCCGCGGCGATTTTGACGGATTGCCCAAGCGCGGGTACAATAAGTGCGACCAAGAAGCACCTAAGAATAACGGGCCGGAGGATCCGCCGGACGAACCGGCGCGGGTTTATTCTACCATACGGCGACAAAGCGTCGCAAGCAGCGCACACTGAGGATCCATGATGGAAGCCGCTGAGGCCATCGAACGGGGTATCGTGGCCGCCAGGGACCACAACCAAGCGACGGCGTATTACTACTTCTATGCCGCCACCCAGGCCGACCCGGATAACGAGCAGGCCTGGCTGTGGCGCGCCAGTACGGCCCCCCGCCCGCGCGATGCCCTCTTCTGCCTCGCGGCGGTGCTGGCGATCAATCCCGACAACCCCGTGGCCCGCCACGGCATCGAGCAAATCAGCGCGGCGATTGCCGCCGAACGCGACGCACCGATCCCCCCTGCTCAGCCTAGCCTGCCCGCCGGCGAGCACACCCCTGCGGATCGCCATCGCAAATGGCAATCCTCATTCCGGGACACTCTTCACGATTCGGAGAAAGTAGGACCTATGCAGACGCTGGAAGCGCCTGGGATGCCGCCCCAGGCGATCGATCCGGGCCGGACCGTTGAGGCGGTCCTGGAGCGCCCGGAACACGCTACAGACCGCGACGCGGAACCCGTTCCCACACCCGCCCCGCCCCCCGCGCCCGCGCGCCCGCCCAGCCTGGGCAAACAGGTGGTGCAGGGCGCGATGTGGAATTACGGAGGCTTCCTGGTCAGCAAGGGCCTGCTGTTTGTGGCGACGCTGATCCTGGCCCGCATCCTCTCGCCCTCCGAGTTTGGCCTGGTCGGCATGGCGTTGCTGGTCATCACCGCCCTCGACATCCTGCGCGATTTCGGCATCGGCGCCTCGCTCATCTACCGCCAGCGCGACGGCCAGGCCGCCGCCAATCTCGCCTTCTTGCTCAGCGCCGTCATCGGCGTGATGCTGTTCGTGGGCAACTGGCTGCTGGCCCCGTTCGTCACCGTCTTCTTCAAGACCAACGGCCCCGAGGAAACGGCCACCGTCACCGGCCTCGTCCAGGTGCTGGGCTTTAGCTTGCTGTTCGCCGGCCTGGGCAGCACGCAAGACGCGCTGCTGCAAAAGGCCATCGACTATCGCCGGCGCATGATCCCCGAGGTGGGGCGCACGCTGATCAAGGGCGTGTTGCAGGTGGCGCTGGCGCTGGCCGGCTTCGGCGTCTGGAGCCTGGTCTGGGGCCAGGTCATCGGCGAAGCCTGCGCCACGATCCTGCTCTGGACCGTCTCATCGTGGCGGCCCACGCGGCTGCTCGACCGCACACTGCTGCGGCCCATGGTCAACTACGGCACGCAGATCATGATGGTGGGCGGGCTGGGGTGGCTGGTCGCCGACATCGACTACCTGATCATCGGGCGCTTCCTCGGCGACGCGGCCCTCGGTCTCTACACCCTGGCCTTCCGCATCCCGGAGCTGATCATCCGCAACCTGGCCCAGGCGGTGTCGAACGTGGCCTTCCCGGTGGCCGCGCGCTTCCAGGAAGACAAGGCGGCCATGCGCCACGCCTACCTGACGATGCAGCACTACATGCTGGCCATCCTGGCGCCGCTGGGCTTCGGCCTCTTCGCCGTCACCCCGTCGCTGATCCATATCCTCTTCCAGGACAAGTGGGAGCCGGCCATCCCGGTGATGGAGTTGCTCTCGATCTACATGGTCCTGAGCGGGATCAGCCACTGGCCGGGCGTGGTCTACAAAGCCGTCGGGCGGCCCGACATCCTGAACCGGCTCAGCTTCCTGAAACTCGTGCTGCTGGCGCCCACGCTCTGGTGGGCGGCGACCACCTACGGCATCGTGGGCGTGGGCTGGGGCCAGGTGGCTGTGCGCGTCGTGGTGATCCTAATCGATATGTGGACGGTGTCGCGCTTCGTGCAGATCAGCATGCGGGCTAACCTGCAGGCCATCTGGCCGCCGCTGGCCGCCAGCGCCATCATGGCCGCGGCGGTGCGCCTGGTGTTTCTGCTCGACCCGCGCGAATCCAGCATCCCGCTGCTCGCCGTCGCCATCATCACCGGCGGCGCGGTTTATGCGGGCGCGCTCTGGTTGCTGGATCGCCCGACGGTCAGCGCCTTGCTCGATCTGGCGCGTGGCCTGGTGGCCCGGCGCCGGCGCATCGCACCCGCGCCCGATGCCGGTTAGTAGTGGATATCCAGGACTTGCTTAACCTGGTACAGCATCAGCGATAACGTTTCCCGCTCGACGTGCCACACCCGCGACCAGGGGTCGCGCCAGTCGGGGCTGTCGAGCGCGGGCGAGGCCACAGCGGGGAGGCCCGCGTCGCGGGCGATCAGCGCCGCCCGGTTGATGTGATACGGTTCGGTGACCAGGATGGCGGTGTGCCAGCCGTGGGCGGCCATGATGGCCTGGCTGTTGCGGATATTCTGGATCGTGTTCTGGGCCTGGTCATCGGCGACGATGGCGCTGCGCGGGACCCCCCCGGCCAGCAGCACCAGCGTCAGGGTGCCGGCCTCGCTGGGGCCGTGCGCTGACGCCCAGCCGGTGGGGATGATGTGCCGGGCCAGGCCGCGCCGGTAGAGATCGGCGGCGTGATCGGCGCGGGCGCGGATACACGGGCTGATCCCGGCGGGCGTCCAGGCCTGGCACCCCAGCACGATGATCACATCCGCCGGGGCGGCATGGTCGGCTTCCGCGCCGTCCAGCACGAACCGCAGATCCGCCACCACCCAGAGGATCGGCACCAACAACGCCAGCGCCAGCAGCCGCCCGATCTTGCGACGCCGCGGGCGGAGCGGGCGCAAAGGAGTTCGTTCGCCATTGACTACCAACATGCCACTCTCACATATCGAACCGGCGAGCCTGGCCGATGCGCCGGTGTTGCCGCCGTGGGCGACGGCCCTGCCCCTCTGGGCGGCCGGCGGGTGGATCTGGATTAGCGCCCCGCCGGACGCGCCGCTCCGCTACTGGCCGGGCGGCCCGGACGGCGCCCTGGCCCCGGCCCCGCTACCGCACCTGGAGGGCTTACCGCCCGGCCCGGCCTATCCGCTGATCGTGCTGGACTACCAGGCGGGGCCGGTGCCTCCCGCCGGGTGGTGGGCGCTGCTCGCGGCGGCCCTGGCGCCCGGCGGGGTGCTCTTTGTCTGCGGCCCGCATCCCGCCGGCCTCGCCACCATTATCCATGCTGCCGCGCCCGATCTGCAACCCGCCGACCCCCACCTGATCGAACCCGGCCAGGACGGCTACTGGTTTTTGCGCCCGGCCGGCCCGGCGTTCCGCCGCCTGATCGCCCGGCAACTCCAGCCGCCGCTGAGCGTGCGCGCCTGGCTCACCCAGGCCCGGCGCCGTGTGCGCCCCCCGGCCTCGTGCGTGCCCTGCCTGCCGGTCTGGCGGGCGGGGGGTAGCCCGTGAAGGCCCTGCTCGGCGGCATCCTGACCCCCGATCTGCTGACGGCCGTGGCCGGGCGCCCGGTGCGCCCGCCGCTGGGCCTCGTCCAGGGGGGACGGACCGGGCGCAGTCGGGATAAGCGGATCCTGTTCCTGGTCGAGCCGGGCGCCCGGCACCCGTTTGCTCTCGTCAAGTGGGCGCAAGGCGCCGAGGCCGCCGGGCTGGCGCGCGAGACCGCCGCCCTGGCCCAGATCCATGCCGCCGGCGACCCGGTGCTCGACGCGAGTTGCCCGCCCAGTTGGGGGCCGTTCGCCATCGCGCCCGGCGTGCAGGTCAGCGTCGAACGCTATCTGCCGGCGCGCGGCGCCTATGCCCAGCTACGCACCAGCCTCTGGCCGCGCCCGCTCGTGGCGGGCCATTTCCGCCGTGCCGCCGGCTGGCTCGACCACTTTGCCCGCGCCACGCGCAGCCCTGCCCGCCCCTTCGACCAGGCCCTGCTCGACGAGGCGATTGCCACGCCCCTGGAGACCTGCGCCGCGCGCTTCGACCTCCCGGCGGAGAACGTGCGCGCCACCCTGGCTGCGGCGCGCGCCCACCTGGGCCGCCCCGTCGCCCTTACCGCCGAGCATGGCGATTTCTGGCTGGCCAATCTGCTGCTGCCGCCCGCGCCCGACACGGCCTATGTGGTGGACTGGGAATACTTCGCCCCGGCGGCGCTGCCCGGCTTCGATATGCTGCTCTTCTGCATGACCTACGCGCTGGAATATCCCTGGCGGCCCTTCGGCTGGATCGATGCGCCAACCGCGGTGGCCCGCGCGTTTGTGCAGCCGGAGTTGCTGCGCCCGCATATTAGCGCCCTGCTGGCGCGGGGCTGTGAGGCCGCCGGACTGCCGCCGTCCCTGCTGCCCGCGCTGCTGCCCGCCATGCTGGCGCGCATGGCCCTCCGCCACGCGGGCGCCCCGAATAGCTCCTGGACCGCGGCGCTGGCGGCCTGGTGGGCGCGCCCGGCGGCCACCTGGCTGGAGACCTGGGCGGCAGCCGCCGGGGCGCCGTAGCGGTTACTGGCGGAAGGTGAACTCCGCCGCCGCGCGCGGGCTGACCAGCCCTTTGACGCGCCGGTAGGCCCGCGCCGCCGGGGTGAGTTTGAAGGCAAACGTGCGCACTGAGTCGCTGCCTTCCATACCGACCCGGTAGAGCAGATAGGGGTTGGTCTGCCCGACCACATTGAGGCCGGCGACCATGGTGTAGGCGCCGGCCAGCCCGGCCTGGCGCACCGCGTTGGCGGCCACACGGTTGATGGCGTGGGGTTTGCCGGTGGGATAGCAGAAAATGGGCAGCGCCCGCGGGATGCGCGCCCGCAGGTCGGCCCACGATCCCTCCACTTCGGCGGCCACGCGCTCCGGACTCGCCTGCGCCAGTACGATGTGTTCGCGCGTATGCGGGCCGATGTCCACGCCCTGCTCGGCCACCGCGGCCAGTTCGTCCCAGTCCAGCATATGCGGGACGGTGTTCGGCTCGACCTTGCATTGCGCGACCACGCTCTCCACCAGGCGGCCCGCCGCGGCTTCGGGCGTCCGCTCAACCAGCGGCACCAGCCGGTCATACGCGGCGCGGCGCTCCGCCGGGGTCGTCAGGGGCAGCACGCCCAGGCCGGGCACTTCGATCTGCGGCTCCCGCGTTCGCGTCAGGGCGCGATGGATCGCGTCCCACCAGAAGAGCCGGCCCGGCACGCCGGGGTAGCCCGTGGGCACGAAGAGCGTGGCCGGCAGGTTGAGCCGGCGCAAGATCGGCAGCGCGGTGTCCTTAAAGCAGCGATAGCCGTCGTCGAAGGTAATGATCAGGGCGCGGGGCGGCAAGGCCTTGCCGTCCCGCAACGCGCGCACCAGGTCCCATGACGAGATCACGTTGTAGCGCGCGGCCACAAAGCGCATCTGCGCCTCAAAAGCTGCCGGGTTCGATGTAATGAGTGCGGGGGATAAGTCGGCGGGGTGGCTGGAAATGGCGATCCGGTGATACGCCAGCACCGTCACCTTCGAAGCCGCCATGCGTGTGCTCCTTTCCGTCGTCACGCCCATCCGCGGGCGCCGTGCGGGACAACTGGCGCAGCGCCACAATCGCGGCCATCTGCAGCCAGAACAGATAGAAGTAGGCCCCGTGCAGGAACAGGCTGCCGGCCATGTAGCCGACCAGGCCCAGCCCCAACCAGGCCGCCAGTTCCGCGTCGGCCTGGTTGCCCACTGCCCGGAAGCGCCGGTGCGCTTCGAGCACCGCGCGCCAGAGCATCACGAAAAGGCCGCCGACCACGAACAGGCCCATCAGGCCATGCTCGGCCAGCACCTCCAGGTAGAGGTCGTGCGGCGGGATGCCCTTGGCGTCCAGCGCCAGGCTGGTGCCGGAGATGTATTCGAGCTCGTACAGCACATAATTCTCGCGGCCCACACCGACCAGCGGGTGGTCCAGGAACATCGCGATGGCCGATTGCACGGCGCCCGCCCGCCCGCGGATGGACGTTTCGTTGTATAGCGTCTGCTGGTTGCCCTCGGCGGTTTGCAGCACGGTGCTGAGCCGGGCCACGTAGTTCGGCGGCAAAATGGGCACCGCGATGAGCAGCGCCACGGCGATGCCCAGCAGATAGAGCGGGTTCAAGCGCTTGTAGATCGCTACCGCGACCATCAGGATCGCCAGCGCCAGCGCGTCGCCGCGCGAGTAGGTGAAGACTATCGCGGCGATGAGCGCCAGCGTGCAGGCCCCGCCCACCAGGCGCACCAGCAGGCGCTTGCCCTCAAACACCAGGTACAGCGCCAGCGGCACCAGGACGATCAGGCTCAACCCGTAGTAGTTCGCGTCGTTGATCGTGCCGCCGGGGCGGGGGGCCGCCTGCCCGTTCACGATCTCCGTCGCCCGCGATTGCGCCAGGCCGCCGAATTCGTTGGCCCAGTTGCCGGTCATCGACTGATAGATCGTGAGCAGCGACAGAATCGTGCCCGCGGCGAGCAGCGCCCAGAGGATGCGGCGCAGGCGGGTGCGAGTCGTGGCCGTGTTGATGATAATCAGGTACGTGATGAAGTTGCGGGCAAACTCGATGATATTGGTCATCACCGGGTCGGCGTCGCGCGCGTACAACAGGCCGACGCTCACCATCAGCCCGTAGAGCAGCATCCACCACGTCACTTCATCGGCCACCAGCCCTTGCCGGTGGATCACCAGCCGGTAGCCGAGCACCGCCGCCAGCAGCGCCGCGCCCACGAAGCGGGCCAGCGGCGGCAGCCCCTGGTAGTGGGTCAGCACGCTGAGCAGGTCGGCGTAGATCAGCACCGCATAGATCGGCATGATCCAGTGCGGGCGGGCGATAGTGATCAGGAACAGGAACGGCGCCAGCACCCCGGCGACCAGAAAGGCTTGCGACACGCCTAGGCCCACCGCCAGCGCCAGGCTGGCGCCCACGACGGCGCCCAGCGCCGCCACGCCCCAGGTCAGGGCCGGGGGCGCCGCGGCGGGCGCCGGACCGGCTTTGGTCGTGGCAACCACCGCCTTACCTCCGATCCGCGGTGAGCACGGGGTGGGCGTTGTCGACGGGCCGGGCCACCGGCACGGGGACCGGGGCGCGCAGGTAGCCCAGCGCCAGCGCCAGCAGGATGCCCGCCGCCAGCCCGAGGCCGACGGCCAGCGGGATGTCGCGCGAGGGCACCGGGGAGATCTTGTTCTGCGGCGGCTGGACCGTCTCCAGCGGCACCAGGTCCACTACCCGGAACAGGTCTTTGCTGTTCTGGATCGTGGCGGCCACCGTCGCGTTCAGGTACTTCGCCAGCAGCGCCGGGTCCCGCCCGGTCATGGCGATCTCGACCACCGCGGTGTCGGGTAGCACATTGGCGTCAACGGGATAGTCCTTGGCCGCATCCGCTGAGAGTCCGGCCGCTTTTTGGGCATCTGCCTGGACCGCGGCGGATGTGACGGTCTGCGCGAACGTGCCGGGGATGAAGCGGGCGCCCATCTGCGCGACCATGTCGACCATGGTGCGTTCGTCGCTCAGCGAGGCCGCCGGGCGCACGGCGACGCGCGCCGTGGCCCGATACGTCGGATCGCGCATGGAATCGACCACCGCGGTGCCCACGCCGGCCACGACCATAATCAAGATAATCAACCATGCGTAACGCAAGATGAGGTTGAAATACGCACGTGCTTCCATAATTACAAACCCTCCGAGGCGCGCAGGCGCCCACGTTGCGCGCGGATTTTGCGCTGAGCCAGTTGGTCATACAGCCGCTCCACCTGGCGGACCATTTGTTGGACGGTAAAATGCGCCTGCACATGCGCCTGGCCGGCGGCGCCCAGGCGGGCCGCTAAAGCCGGGTCGCCGGTCAGGCGTTCGAGGACGCAGTGCATCGCGGCGACATCGCCGGGCGGGACCAGGAAGCCGGTCGCGCCGTCTTCCACCACTTCCGGGATCCCGCCTACCCGCGTCGCCACCAGAGGCAGCCCCGCCGCCATCGCTTCCAGCACGGCGACGGGCAGCGCCTCGCGTTCGGAAGGAAGGACAAACACGTCGAGCGCGCCCAGCAGGCGGGGCACATCCGAGCGCAACCCGGTGAAAATGACGGTGCCGGTGAGGCCCAACTGGGCGGTGAGTTGTTCGAGGCCGGGCCGCAGCGGGCCATCTCCAACCATCACCAGGCGCACCTGCGGGCAGGTTTCGCGCACGCGGCCCACGACGCGGATCAGCACATCCTGGCCGCCCTTATCCGCCGTGAGGCGCCCCACCGCGCCGATCAGTGCAGCATCCGGGGCGACACCCAGCTCCGCGCGCACGTCCGCGCGGTCGCCACGGGCGGCGAATTTGTCCATATCCACGCCATTATACACAACGCTCAGATAGTGGGCGGGGATACCTTCGCTGCTCATTACAATCTGTTTACTGGCTTCCGACGTGACCAGAATGCGATCGCTCAGGCGATACATCATCCGGTCCATCCAGATCTCGTTCTGGCCGCGCGACGACCAGTGCTCGTGGGCGATGATCACCGGCACCCCGGCCAACCGCCCCAGCAACCGGCCCCAGGTGTTCGAGCCGAAAAGGTGGGTATGCAGCACATCGACGCGTTCGCGCCGCAGCATGCGCACCACCTCGGCCATCTTGTAGGTCTCCCAGCGCGAGTTCCGCCGGAGGACCATCGTGGGCACCCCGGCGCTGTCGAGCAGGGGCTGGTAGTTGCGGGTCTGCCGCGTGGCGCAGACGGTGACGTTATAGCGGCTGCGATCCAGGTGCAGCGCCAGATCGACCAGCACCTTTTCGGCGCCGCCGCCGCCGGTCACGTCGATCATCTGGACGACGTTGAGCCGGGGCCGGGAAGAAGTTGGGGTTTGCATACGTCGTGCTTAAATCCTATGGGGGTTAGTGTGCACCCTGGATGGATGCGTAAATGGTTGCCAGCCGGGCGCCATGTTGCTCCCAGCGAAACTCTCGTTCCACGAAGCCGCGCCCGGCCTGGCGCAGCCGCTCGGCCAGCGCCGGGTCGTCGAGCGCCCGATCCACGGCGGCGGCAAAGCCCGCAGGGCTGTCGGCCACCAGCAGATCCCGGTCGGGAACCCCTTGCACGCCGCGATTGGCGATGGCCGTGGCGACCACCGGGGTGCCCGCCGCCATCGCCTCCAGGACTTTGTTCTGGATGCCCGATCCCGAGCGCATCGGGCACACCGCGACCGTCGCCTGGCGCAAGCAGTCGCCCACGTCGGGCACGCGGCCCAGCACCTCGATGCCCGGCGTCGCCGCCAGCGCGCGCACCCGGTCGGTGGGGTTGGTGCCCACAACCTGGAAGTGCAGGGCCGGGCGGTTCGCCCGCAAGCGGGGCCAGACCTCGGCGGCGAACCAGAGCACGGCTTCCTCGTTCGGATGGTAGCCCATGTTGCCGGTGAAGATCAGCGTGGCGGCGTCCCGCCCGGCGGCGCCGCCAAAGGCAAAGCGGTCCACGTCCACCCCGTTCGGGATGACGGTGATCCCGTTGCCGCCCAGTTCCTGTTGGTCGGCGGGTGACGACACCACCAGCGCAGGGAAGTGCCGCACGACGGCGCGCTCGTAGTCGCACACGCGGCGGTACTCCAGTTCATAGGCCACGCGTTTGACCCCGCGCACCTGGTTGCGCCGGTCGGCCAGGTTCAGGCTCAAGGAGTCGATGAGGTCCACCGCGACCGGCGGCGTGCCGACGCCCCAGACATAGGGCAGCATGCGGATCAGGGTGGCGTGGATCACGTCGAACCGCTCGCCGGCCAGCAGCGCCGCCAGCCGGCGCGCAAACGCCGGGGCCTGATAGTAGCGCACCTGCAAGGGCTGGCGCACGGCCAGGCCGGTGCCCAGGTTCACCGCCACCCGCCAGCGCGGGAGGGGCACCACGACCACCCGCTCGCACAGGGTCGCTACCCTGGCGTGGTCCTCGGGCGCCACCGGCGCATCGGCCATGCTCAGCAACGTGATCTGGTGGTCCCGGCTGAGGACGCGCAACTGGTGATACGTCCGTAAACTGTCGCCTTTCAGCGGGGGATAGGGGAAGCGAGGTGTGAGAAACAGGATGCGCATTGAGTTGGTAGGACGCTCCACTATAATCAAGGTGTCGTATCAGGGTGTCGTAGCCGGGTTCCGCGGTGCCAGCGCGCCGGAGAACGACGGGGATTGTTGCATTATAGTGAGATAATTCAGGCGGTGTCAATACCTTCCAGATGACGGTATTCTTACATCGGGTAGGAAAGCCGCTTACAATCTATGTATCTAGTTGTTCACCTTTCGCGCCCGGCGAAAAGCACCTGTACGTAGGGGCAATCAGGCTGATATGAAGCCTTGTTGCTGTCAGGACCCGCGCGCCGTGGCGGCCTCCTACCGGGGCAGGGCGGCCCGCCTGCTTGCGCCCCGTCCGAAGATTGCTTATAATGCGGGTGTTTTCGGGTCGAGCGTGTCAAGGCATGGACAGTGGCGTGCCCGGCATGAATCACGTCCCCTGGCGA
Organism: Chloroflexia bacterium; assembly: GCA_035693165.1. Classification (GTDB taxonomy): domain Bacteria; phylum Chloroflexota; class Chloroflexia; order QHBQ01; family JAICKM01; genus JAICKM01. Next base: position 11,640 of record DASSGZ010000502.1, read on the forward strand.
GGAGAACCAACAGCCCCATGGTACCGGAACGCAGTATCGTCGATTTCTTAAAGCCGTTAGGCAAGCACACCGTGCTCATCGCCCTGATCGTCCTCGTGGTGGCCGCCGGCACGCTGATCGGCGCGTCCCGCTCCGCTGAGCATACGCCCTACGAGGCCGCCGCCCAACTCCTGCTCAACCCGGTCAGCCGCGTCAACCTCGAAGGCACCGGCACCACCAGCACCGTGACCGATCCGAGCCGTATCGTGCGCTCCGCCGGCACGCTCATGATGTCCCTCGATGTGGCAAACCGGGTCCATGACGCGGCGGCCAAGAGCGACAACGCCGCCATCCGCGCCCTGGCCGACAAAGAACCTGTCGACCTGCGCGGAATGATCACGGTGGAAAACAGCCAGGACCTGCTTGTGGTCAAGAGCCACGCCGATAGCGCCGACGTGGCGACCTGGCTGGCCAATACCTGGGCCACGGAGGGCGTGGCCGCCATCAACGCGATCTATGCCGAGACGTCGAGTTCGGATCTCGACAAGGCGCTGGAGAAAGCCCGCACCGACCTGGGCGCCGCCGAGAAAGCCGTGCAGGATTACCTGGCAAACAACCCGATCAGCGGACTCGAACAGGAGCTGAAACAGGCCAGCGCCTTCGTCGATGCCGCGACCGACAGCAAGACGAAGAGTGCCTTCGCCCTCTACAATGCGGGGCGGGACGCCCTGCAGCGCCAGCTCGACAGCTATTATGCGTTCACGTACAGCCTTGAGCAGACGATGACCGAACTCAAGGCGTTGCGCGTCCGCATCGAGCAATCGCCGGACGACCCCAACACGCTCAGCAATAACCAGCTTAGCCTCATGCTACTGCAGAACAAGGCGCTGGCGCAAACCCCCGCAGTGAGCGGCACCGTCCCGTCGCAGATCCAGTTCCAGATCAGCGCCGCGCCCGGCAGCGCGCCCCCCAGCCGCGACAGCCAGTTGCGCGATGTCGATTCCACGCTCACGGCGCTGCAACAACTCCAGGAATCGACGCGCGGGCAGATCGCCGGCCTGGAAGCGCAGCTTCGGGCGCCTATCCCCACCGTGGCGCCCGATCTGGTGGGCGCCGTGGCGCCCGCGCTACAGCAGCAGATCGCCCACATCAACGAGTTGCAAAGCGAACTGGAGGCACGCAACTTTGAGTTGAGCGGCCTGCAAAAGAACCGCGACCTGCAGCAGAGCACCTACGATCTACTGCGCAGCCGCCAGACCGAGCAGCAGATTAACCAGCAGATCAGCGGGGTCGCCAACATCACCTCGCCGGCCAGCAACACCGATACCCTGCGCACGCGCCGGCCCCTGAATAACCTGCTGCTCTCCGCCGGCATAGGCATCGCCTTCGCCCTGGTCCTGGCCGTGGTCCTCGCCTACTTGCTCAGCCTGGTCCGGCCCAACTTCAGCAGCAACGCGGCTCTCAAGCGGCTGTTCCAGCGCAGTCCGCGCCGCCCCGTGCCCGCCGAGTAATCGGGGCACGGGCCGCCGTTTGTTGTCCCACGAGACAGGGGTGCCGGGCGATCAGTGGCGCACCACGCGCCGGCTCACGCGGTTGACGACCGGGAAGCGCAGGTACACCCGCCGCAGCTCGGCATAGACCCGGCTGGGCAGCAGCGCCAGCAGCAGACCCGGCACCGACTTGACATCCAGAGCAGCCCGGATCACCCACGCGAACGCCCGGCGCGCCGTCCGGCGATCGCCCCGCGCCAGGCTCCGCCAGCCCAACATACGTACGACCCGCCGCCCGTCGCCGTCGAGGGCCCCTTGCCCCTGGGCCGCCAGCCGGTCGAGATACTCCTGCGCCACGGCGCTCAGCATGCGCCGCTCATCGGCATGCGCCGCCGGGAAGTTCTTGGCATCGGAGAGATTCTCCCCGTGCCGGCGGTAGAAGGCCACGGCCTGGTCCAGGCCATAGAAGGCCCACCCGTGAAGCGCGATGCGCAGCCACATGGCCCAGTCCTGCGTGTACGGGTGATCGAGGAACGGCCCCGCATCCAGCAACGCGGCCCGCCGGCAGAGAGTCGCCGGCGGGATTATGTAGTTATGCCGGAACAAGGTCGATACATCGTGGTAGAGTCCCCTGGGATAGGGCGGCGGCGCTACCTCCGGATGGGCATGGCCCGCGGCATCGACGATGGTCACGCCGCCGTGGACCAACCCGACTTCCGGATACTGATCCAGGATGGCCGCCAGGGACTCCAGCGCGTTGGGGGCCATCCAGTCATCCGAGCCAATCGTGCAAACATAATCGCCGGCACAGAGCGCCAGCCCGCGGTTCAGGGTTTGGACCAACCCCCGATTCTCTTGCTCGATATAGGTGATCTGGTCTAGATAAGGGCGCACGGCACCCGCCGTATCATCCGGCGATCCGTCATTTATCACGATAATCTGCGTGGCGGGGCGGGTTTGCCGCAGCAGGCTCTCCACCGTCTGCCCGATATATGCGGCGTGCCCGTAGGCCGGTATCACGACGCTGATGCTGCCCCGTCGCCGGCCCTGTTCACTCATTTCGGCCCCCGCGCATTGCAAAGATGAGTTTCCTGCCGCCCACATCCTTCCAGAGAATATACAGGCTTGCCGCCCCCGCCAGCAGCGCGAACGCCAGCGCCACCGGCGTGCGGTAATCGATAAGCCCAAGGAAGGGCATGACCCGAATAACCAGGGCGGCACTGAGCGCTGCCAGGAAGATCAGCGTGTTGCTCCTGTTCCAGGCAAAGTGGATCTCACGGCGCACAATGGCCCAGTTCACCAGGAAATGCACAATATAGGTGATCAAAAACCCGATCCCGAGCCCCACCGTGCCAAACCATTGCATGCCGGCCCAGGATGTGAACACCAACATGCAGCCGGCGATAAACTCGGTGAGGAAGAGCACCTGACCGCTACTACGTGCCAGAATCACGTAACCCAGAGTCCAGCTCGACAGCTTGAAGAGATCGCCGATCAGTTGCCATTCGAGCACGTCCACTGCCGGGGCGAACTGCGGCGTATAGATCACAGCGATCAGCAGCGGAGTCAGAGCGAGCAGGCATAAAATAAGCGGAACACCGATGATCAGCACCAGGCGATATTGGTCGTTGACCAACCGCCCCAACTCCGCCGGCTCATCGCGGGCCGCAGACACACGCGGGAAATAATCTTGCCCCATCGCAGTCAACAGAAATCCCAGGTAACTCACCGACACGGTAATAGCGGCCCGGTAATAGCCAACCACGCCGGCCCCCAGCGTATGCAGCACCAGCACCGGCATGAGCAATTGGACCCCGGTACCCACCAGCATACTCCCCGTGTAGGGTATGCCGAACTGCAGCAGCCGCTTAAAAGTGGGCAACAGCGGCGCATTCGAGAGGGGAGTCGCAACCGGGCCGATTTCCTTGCGGACGAAGTAGTGCACAACCAGCCAGTTGATCGCGGCCCCGGCGATGAACGCAACTGTAATCCCGTCCATCCGCCACACCCAGATCAACCCGACATTAACGATTGTACTCGCAATGCTGGTCACGACCGTGACTTTGGCCAGCGTTTTGATCTGGTGGTGCGCGTTGAGAAAACTGGTTGCCAGGCCCGCTGTCAGGTTCAGCAGCAACGCGGGACTCACGAGCGCGACATTCAGTGCGTAAGCGCTGCTGCCGAGCATCAGTTGGCTGATGGGGCCGCTGAACAGCACAAAAATCAGGATGCCCGCGCATCCCAATATCCAGAGAAGCAGCCGCGCCGCTTTGTAGAGCGCCGCCACTTCCTCCAGGTTCTTGTCCGCCAGAGCGCTCGGCACCAGGCGAATAATCCCTGTCCCAATACCCATCCCGACCAGCAAACCGGCAAAGCCTAACAAGCTCTGCAGCAACACCAGGAAACCGAGACCGGGCGGGCCCAGCGCGACAGCGTAGACTTTGGACGAGATCAGCCCGAGCAGGACTGTAACAATCGAACTACTTGCGAGAACCGCGGTGGCTTTAAGACTCGATAACATCGAGGTCTTGCCTTTCATACACCGAACCGGCAATCCGCATCGGGTTGCCGACCACAATAGCGCCGGCCGGCACATCCCTGGTCACCACGCAAGAAGCGCCGATTACCGCATCCCGGCCGATAGTCACGCCCTTGAGGATCATGACCCCCATCCCGATCCAAACATTATCCTGAATCTCGACCGGCTTGCTCACCCCAACACTGCCCCGCTGCTGCGGATCGAGGCCGTGAAAATCCGAGTCTAATATCACGGTCCGTGCCCCGACCAGGCAACGCTTACCCAGTCGCACGCTCTGCCGAGCGAAGATCTCCGTCCCGTTCATGATATTCGTCGCTTCGCCGATATGGATGACGGCTTCCTTCACCCGTGGTTGGATAAGGATCGGCAACGAGTAAGCGCCGGCCAGGCTGTAGCCAAACACAACGTTCTTCTCAGCCACTACCGTGCCCCGGCCCTGAAACCGGACGGCGTGATCAAATCGAACCGATGGATCGAGCACCGTATGTCCATCGCTGATCAGCGCCTGCGCGCGCAACTGCCGCTTGCGCAGCCCTGACCAGAACCTGTCCTTGACGCCAAGCGCTATAAGGAGTAAGAGCCTTAGCTTTCGCATTGACGATCCAATCCCTTACCCCCGAATCCGTGGTGTCCGGCAACCCATCCAGGGCACCTGCCGTCGAGGAACGGACTCGTCAGTACAGTTCCTTCACCGACCTGCGGTATTCCTCGTAGTCGCGATGATAATCGGTCTCGTTATAATGCGCGCTCGCCAGCACCATGTACACGGTGCCGGGATCGAAGTTGCCCTCAGACGCCCAGATCATGGGCGGAATATAGAGGCCGAACCAGGGACGATTGAGATGCACCGTGCGCTGGTCGTCGCCGTCATCGAGATAGACATCTAAGCTGCCGGAGAGGCAGATGACGACCTGTTGGAGGGTTTTGTGGGCGTGCGCGCCGCGACTTTCCCCGCTGGGGATGTCATACACATAGAACACACGCTGCACCGGGAAAGGAATATGCTGATCCCCTTCCACGAACGTCAGATTACCGCGATGATCGGTGATCTTAGGAAACTCGATGATCCGGCACTCTTCGAGCCGCCTCAATTTTCGCGTACCTCACGCACAAACCGGGCCGGCACCCCCATGACCACCGTGCCCGCCGGGACGCTCTTGGTGACCACCGCGCCCGCCCCCACCAGCGCCTGCGCGCCGATCGTCACATTGGGCAACAGCAGTGCGCCGACGCCGATCAGCGCGCCATCCTCAATCGTCGGGCCGTACATGGAGCCTTCGTCAAATTGCTGGCGGCGCATGCTATTGTCGTTGGTCGTCAACACGCCTCCCGACACAAACACGTTGTTCCCGACTTTCATATTCCCGGCCAGCCAGGAGTGGTCCATGATCTTCGTCCGATCCCCGATAGAGGTGCGATAATTGACCGTCACATGCCGCCCGATGACCGACCACGACCCGACACGTGACTGCTCGCGGATGGATGCCGCGTCGCCGACCAGCGTATGTTCGCCGATTTCGACATCGTAATAAATGATCGCATGCGGCCCGATCGACGAATGGGCGCCGATCACGACGCGCCGCGCAAACGTCACCGGGCGGGCCAGCGCCCCCGCGCCCTTCGGTTCCTTACCGATCACGGCGCCGGGAAAGATCTCGACACCCTCGCCAACCACGACGCCGGGTTCGAGGATAACATAGGGATGGATAATGACGTTGTTGCCGATTCGCACGTCCTGGCGAATAATCGCAAATTCATCAATCCGCACATTCTGGCCCACCTCGGCAGTCTCCACGACGGCCAGTTTACTGATCATAGACATCCCTCGATATTGGTCCGAGAATTACCGGCAGTGGTGGCGGCACCCCTCTTCCGGGAACATAGTCACGCGGAAAGTCGGCGCCGGTTGCGGCTGTATGATGCACGCCTGGAGCCCGGTGGCAAAAGTATAAGTTACTTGCCGGGCCATCGTCAAGGTCGGAGTCCCGGCGCCCCACTTTCCCTGAGTCCGCGCGACTCTACCCTGATATCGCCCGCGGGTGCCCGCGGCGGCGCCCCAGCGCCCCAGGCGGCGTTTGCAGAGACCCGGCAGATCAGGTAAACTGGGCCGGGACATCGTCCGGGGTGGGCGATGTTTGTTGCGCCGGCGCCGCGCCCCGATGCGGTAGCGATCCCGGCGCCGGAGCCATGACCATGCGGGACGTGTTGTTCGTCGGACGGTGGTTTCCCCCACTGGTCGGCGGCGTGGAAAATTACCTGTTCGAGCTGTACCGGCGCCTGCCGCCGGGGCGCGCCGACCTGCTCCTGCCCGCCGAGGCCGGGGCGGCGGCGTTCGACCAGGCGCATCCGGAACTGCGTGTGATCCGGGTGCGCCTGCCGGCGGGCGTGTCGAGTGCCGGCAAGCGCGCGCTCGGGCCCCTGCTGGGCGCGGCCCTGCGACGGCTGGTGCGGCCCGGCTATCGCCAGGTCCACTGCGGGCACATCCTGACCGGGGTCGCCGGCTACCTGGCGCAGCGGATCTGGGGCCGGCCCTACATCGTGTTCACCTACGGCGCCGAACTCACCAGGGAAGGGCTGGGCGGGCTGAAGCGGCTGGTGCTGCGCAACGCGACCGCGGTGGTCACGATCAGCCGCTACACGACCGAGCAGGCGCTGCGGCTGGGCGTGCGACCGGGCCGCGTGGTGGTGATTCCGCCCGGCGTGGACAGCGCGCGCTACCACCCCGATCTGGACGGCACGGCGATCCGCGCCCGCCACCACCTGGGCGAGCGCCCGGTGCTGGTGACGGTCGGGCGCCTGGCGCCGACGGCCCGCTACAAGGGCCTGGACACCGTCATCCAGGCGCTCCCCGCCATCCGCCGGCAGGTGGGCGATGTCGCCTACCTCATTGCCGGCACGGGGCCGGATCAGCCCTGGCTGGAGGCCCTGGCCGCCGAGGTGGGCGTGAGCGCGCACGTCATTTTCGCCGGCTATGTGCCCGACGCTGATCTGCCCGGCTACTTCGCCGCCGGCGATGTGTTCGTGCTGCCCAACCGGGTCGATCCGCCAGGCACGGGCGCGGCCACCGAGGGCTTCGGCATGGTCTTTATCGAGGCCGCGGCCTGCGGGCTGCCGGTGATCGCCGGGAACCACGGCGGGGCACGCGACGCGGTGGTCCACGAACAGACCGGCCTGCTGCTCGACGTGCCCGACGCCGCCCACGTGACCGAGGCCGCCGTCTGCCTGCTCACCGACCGCGCGCTGGCCCGGCGCCTGGGCGCCCAGGGGCGCGCCCGCGTGTTGCGCGCATTTTCCTGGGATCGCTCCGCCGCCCGCCTGGAGAAGCTGATTACGCTGCTGGACCAGCGGCATTCTACGAGGATCTAGACAACTACCATGGCGACAAGCTCCCAGGCCCCGGCGCGCCAGGCCCGCCCATCGGGCACGGCCACGCTCAACCTTACCTGCATCCCGTTCCACGACTGGCGCAAATGCCAGCGCGAGGGCTTCCGCACGCGCGACGCCCATCTCATCCGCGCCTTTGCCGGCGACCCCCGTGTGCGCCGGGTGCTGGTCGTCGACCGCCCGCTCTCGCTGCCGGAAATGCTCAAACACCGCAGTTCGCAGTGGCGCGTGCGTGGCCCGCACAGCTTCCGGATGGGGCCGGGGATCGCGCTCACACGGTTGGATCCGAAGATTTTCGTGCTCGATATCCTGATGCCCGATGTGCGGGCCGTCCTCGCCGAGCGGCATGCCTGGTTCTGGAATGTGATGGGCCGCCGGCGCGTAGCTGAAGCGGTGCGGGCCACGCAACAGCGGCTCGGCTTCGACCATACGGCCCTGGTGCTCTCCAGTCCCATGTACGCGCCCCTGGCGCCCCTCACCCGGCCCGATGTGCTGGTGCTGGACGCCGTGGATAACCTGCTGCAACACCCGGAACTGGAGTATGTGTATCCCGAAATCGCCCGTGGCTATGAAATGCTCCGGCGCGACGCCGACCTGATCTTCACCACCGGAGAACCGCTCCGCGAATTCCTGGGCGCCGGGCGCGACCGGGTCTGGTTTGTGCCCAACGGCGTCGATCCGGCGCAGTTCCAGCCCGATGCGCCGCACCCGGTGCCGCCCGACCTGCGCGCGCTGCCCCGCCCGATCGTGGGCTATTCCGGCAAAATGCAAGAGCGCATCGATATCGAACTGATGCAGGCCGTGGCCGCCGCGCTGCCGGCGGTCAGCTTTGTGTTGATCGGCCAGATTCTCAATCGCGCCTGGATGGAACCGCTGTATCGTGTCCCCAACATCCACTTCCTGGGCGATAAAACGTATGCCCAGTTACCCGACTACCTGGCCGCGTTTGATGTGTGTATTATCCCGCATCACGTGGGCAAGTATGAGCACGGCGGCACCGCCCTCAAGCTCTACGAGTACATGGCAATGCGCAAGCCCATCGTGACGACCGGCATCGGCGGCGTGGATATGTTTGCGGACCGGATTTGCATTGCCAACAGCGCGGAGGCGTTTGCCGGCGGGATCCGGCGCTACCTGGCGGCCCTGCGCGCCCAGGAACCGATCCCCGGCATCGCCGACCCGCTGCCGCCCGGCAACACCTGGCGGGAGAAAGCCGCCTTCATCCTCGACCGGATCGCCGAAAGATGGCCCGCCGTATGAGCGCATCCACGACGCGCGGCGGGTTGCTGCACCGGCTCGCCTCCCGCCTGGCCTCCCGGCTCAAGGGCGGCGAAGCCTACCGCCTGGACCCGGACATGAGTCCGCGCATGCTGGCCGATGTCACCGCGCGGCGGGGCTTCGCCGCCCTGCGCGGGCTGCGCTTCCGCCTGCGGTTCGGCGCCGGCCGGGGGCTGATCTTCGCGGGCCACAACGTGCGTATCCACCACGCCTACCAGATCCGCGCCGGGCGCAGCCTGATCCTGGAAGACGGCGTCTACATCGACGCCCTCTCGCGGCAAGGGGTCCACTTCGGCAACAACGTCACCATCGCCAAATACGCCATCATCCAGGTGACGGGCGTGGCCCAGAACCTGGGCGTGGGCTTGCGCCTGGGCAATCATGTGGGCCTGGGCGCGTTCAACTTTATCGGCGCGCAGGGCGGAGTGTCGATTGGCGATAACGTGATCTGCGGGCCGCGGGTCAGCTTCCACGCCGAGAACCACGTCTACAGCGACCCCGACACGCCGATCCGCCTGCAGGGCGTCACCCGGCGGGGCATCGTAGTCGAGGACGATTGCTGGATTGGCGCCGGGGCGATGGTTCTGGACGGCGTGCGGATCGGGAAGGGCACGGTGGTGGCGGCAGGCGCGATCGTCACGCGCGATGTGCCGCCCTACAGCGTCGTGGCGGGGGTGCCGGCGCGGGTCATCAAGAGCCGCCGGCCCGAGCAACCCGGCGCGCTCAGCGAGAAAGACCTCACTACCACACCGGAGTTCTAGGGCGACCAACGCAACGATCAGGGGGCAGCCTGGGTGCAACTCCGCAGCTTATCAGGCAGCGTCTGGTGATAGGCCGCGCCCGGCGAGAGGCGTGCCGCTTCGCCCAGGGTCGCGCAGCCGGCCACACGGTTCCCCGCCCCCAGTTGCGCAGTGCCCAGCAGATACGCGACCTCGCCGTCGGTAGGGGCACGCTCCCGCGCCGGGGTGAGCACCGCCACCGCTTCGCCGGGCTGATCGGTCGCCAGGTAGGCCCCGGCCAGGGCGCGGTCCGCGGTCGTATCGCCCGCGGGCGCCAGCGGGATGGCTCGCCGCCAGGCCGCCGTTGCCTCACTCGTGCGCTGCAACTGGTGATAGAGATCGGCCTGCTTCATCGCGCACCAGTACGATTGGGGGTTCTCCCGCGCGGCCCGCTCGACCAGAGCCAGCCCCTGGTCCACCTGGCCCAGCGCCGTGGCGTAGAACGTGCCCGCTTCGACCAGCACGGCCATATTGTGCGGCCCGGCCGCCAGCGCCGCGTCAAATTGCGCCTTGGCTTCGGCGGGCCGGCCCTGCTGCCGGGCCACCAGCGCGAACCCATAATACAGGTTCGCCCGCCACTCCTGGTGATCGGCGGCGATGTCGGGCGCCAGCACCTGGGCCTGCTGGAAGCGCGTGGCCGCCTGCGCCGTCTGCCGCTGGTTCACGGCCTGCAACCCCTCGCTGATAAGCGGCGGGAACGACAGGAACCACGAATTCGCCTGGTGCCAGGCCTGGGCCGCCTGGGCCGGCATGCCCGCGGCTTGATACGCCTGGCCCAGCAGATAGCTGATCAGGCTGTCGCGGGGCGACAGCGCATGGGCTGGTTCCAGAGCGGCCACCGCGCGCGTATAATCCCCCGCCGCCAGTCGCACCCGGCCCTGCTGGTAGAGCGCGCCGCTGCTCCCCGGCCACCACGCCCGGCTCGCGGCGAACGCCGCCTCCGCCGCGGGCGCGGCGTTCGCCAGGGCATCACGATGCTTGCTGACCTGGATGCTGCCCCAGTTCAAGTAGGCGGCAGCCACCAGATATGGCCCGCCCAGCACGAGGCCCAGCAGCGCCGCGCCCACCACGCCGGCCAGGGCCAGGCGCGGCCCGCGCGCTATCTGCCCGAACCCGCGCCATCCCCGGCCCGACACTGCTGCCTCTTGCGCTTGCACCAGCAGCGCCAGCAGCGCAATATAGACCCACAGGATATAACCGCCCTTGGAACTCAGGTCGAGCACGTCGAGCAAGCCGAAGGTCAGCCAGGCCGCGCCCGCCGCGGCAATGGCCGCGGCCAGATCGCCGGGGCCGGGTTGCAGCCGTGCGGCACGGTTAATGCCGCGCGCCAGGACCCGCAAGAGCGCGAAGAACACCAGCGCGCCGGGGATGCCGAAATCGAGCAGGGCTTGCAGGTACAGGTTGTGGGCCGTCGGCAGGGCGAACTCGGTGCGGTGGACCGACACCAGCGGGTACAGGCTGGTCTGGACCTCGGGGAAGGTGTTGAGTCCGATGCCCGTGAAGGGATAGTCCTTGATCATGCGGATGGCGCGCTGCCACAACTCCACGCGAATCGACAGGGTGTTGCTCAGGTGTGCCTGCGGCCCCTGCGGCGTGAACAACCAGGCGAAGCTATCGCGCACGCCGGGCAGCACCAGCAGCAAGGCGGTAACTACGAGCAGGCCCCCGACCGCCCATGCCAGGTAGCGGCGGTAGCGCCAGCCCCACAGCACCACCAGCGCCACGCCGCAGGCCAGCAGCCCCCCGCGCGACTGGGTGAAGAGGATCGCACCGCTGGTGAGCGCCGCCAGCACGATCAAGCCCCGCTTGCTTAGCAACCACCGGTTCAGCCGGGCCACGCGCCCGGTGCCTATCACCACGCGCAGGGGCGAGACGGTCGGGATGCGGATCAGGGTCAGGCTCAGCGGCAGCAACAGCGCCAGCATGATCGCCAGTTGGTTCGGCTGGATGCCGTCGGGGGCCTGCCCGTAGGAATTGGTGAAGAAATGCGGCAGCCAGCTCGGCAGTTGGGCATAGGCCGCGGCGCCGCTCAGCGAGGCTTTCCCCGCCCAGTCCGTGCCGATCAGCACCAGCGGCAGCAGCACCCAGTTCAGAGCCACCAGCCCGCCCAGGATCGGCGCCCAGCGACCGGGGCCGGCGGCGCGCGCCGCCAGAGTCTGCGCCAGGAAGATGCCGATCAGGAGATTGCTGAAGCGGGCCAGGCTGAGCAGGAGATCGCTCGACGGCAGCAGCGCCAGCACGTTGGCGGCGAGGAAGACGGCCAGCACCCCGTTGAACGGGGTCGGCGCCCAGGGCCGCCCGGTGGCGACCCACCGGCAGAGCCAGATCAGCGCCACGCCGCCAATCGGCAGCAGCACCAGGGCGCCACGGGCCAGCAGCGACCCGGCCAGCAGCAGCAGGAGCAGCCAGGGCTCCGCCGCCGTGACGCGGGAGGCGACCCGCCGGACGGGGTCCATGTCAGGAGGCGGGGACCGCGCCCGGCGCCGCCCGCGGCGCCGCCTCGGGCGTCGGGACCGGGGCGGGCATGGCGGCCCCTTGCCGATCGAGCAGCCAGATCCGGCTCACCAGACCGAGCGCGAACCAGAACAGCATGTTCGCGGGATAGGCATCCAGCATCGGCCCGGCGATACAGCTTACCAGCATCGCCACGGCATAGCCCAGGCACCACAGCAGCATCGCGCGCAGGAACGGGTCGCGGATGCGCGCCTGGATCTGCCGGCCCCGCCACAACACCGTGCCCATCAGCGCCAGAAAGGCGACCAGCCCCAGCACGCCCATTTCGAGCAGGATCTTGAAATAGAGACTGTGGCTGTAGAAGCCCAGCCCGCCGGCCGCGATGACGTTGTGCTGCACGCCTTCGCCCGCCGCGCCGGTGCCGTAGCCCAGCCAGGGATGCTCCAGAATCGCGGGCACAATCACCTGCTGCCAGGAGGCGGCCCGCAAGATAAACGTCTGGGCGCGTGTCGGGTTTAGCACATCCCGCAGGCCCACGGCCACCGCGCCGTTCGGGTCAACGGCAATGATCGCCGGCAGCACCGCAAACAGCAACACCGCCCCGACAATCGCCAGCACGGGCAGGAAGCGCTTCACCCGGCGCAGGCCACCCCCCAGCAGCAACACCACCCCCACCCCCGCCACGGCCCCGACCCAGTTGGCCTTGGTGATGGTAAAACCCAGCCCCAGCGTCATAATCAGCAGGGCGGCGGCGAGGCCCCAGCGCCACCAGCGCCGGACCAGCGGCCAGAGCGCCACGCCCAGCACAATCGTGCTGGCCAGGTAAATGCCCAGGTGGAAGGGACCCGACGTGGTCGCGAACGCCCGCAGGTGCCCGGCCACCGTAAAGCTGATATCGGCCCCCGGTTCGCTGAACCCGATCAGCCGCCAGTCGAAGTCGCTGGGCAACATGAATTGCTTGATCCCGTAGAGCGCCAGGATGGTCGCCTGGATGATCAGCAATGCCGAAAACTGGCGCAGGAATTTGCGGTCGATGAAGGCTCCCTGAGCCACGAAAAAGGCCAGACCCAGGAACATGAACTTGTGGAAGCCTTCCAGCGCCAGCCCGAACGAGGGGATGTTGGGGTGGATCATTTCCAGGGCGGCCAGGGCCAGCAGCAGCAGCACCCAGAGGCCCGCCGCCGGGAAGCGCGACCGCCCGGAAAGGATCACCACCGCCAGGACGACCACCAGCAACAGGTCGAAGAGCAGCGGCCCATAGCGCTGGCCGCTGACCACCTTCATCAACCCCGTGCTCGGCGCCAGGGCGAACAGCCCCAGGAGCGCGTAGCGTTGCGTCGCGGGCCGGAAGGCCAGCACCAGCAGCACGGCCCCAAGCGGCACCCCCAGCGCGACCAGCCCTCCCAACCCCGGTGCCGTCACCAGCAGGCCGCCCACGATGATGCTCACGAGCAGCAGGGCGCCCAGGCTCCCTACCAGGGCGGCGATCATGCCCCAGCCGGCGGGGCGCAGTTCAGCGCCATCACGCGCCGTGTTGTTCAACTCCATCCGATATTGATCCCCGGTTCCCTCTAGCTGCCGGCAAGGCCGTTACTCCCGCAGGCGTTGTGCCTGGGGTGCCCCGCTCGCGCAGGCACGTGCGGCGGCCCCGCCGGTGCTGCCCGCGACAAGGCCAATTGCTTCGATTATAACGAACGGGATACGACACTACAAGGCGGGGCCAGGCCATCCCCTGGTCAGGGGCGCTTATACCCCCAGCAGAACCAGTAGAAGCCCAGCTTCTCGGCGAGCCAGGACCGGTCGAGCCGGCGCAGGAAAGGGAGCAGCCCGCGCACCACCCGCCCGTGGGCACGCCGATAGGCCGCGCTGCGGACGATAATGGGTAGCCAGAAGGGTGGGAACACCCCCGCCGGGAAGGTATCGGTCGATTTCAGCCCGGCCTGGGTCAGCATTGCGAGGATCTCGTCGCGGGTAAACGTGCGCTCGAATACCGCGCGCCGCGGGCGCAGGAACTCGAACGCGCGTAACAGCGAGAACTTGCGCGGCACGATATCGGAGAAGAATATGCCGCCGGGCCGCAAGACCCGCGTCATCTCGGCCACGACGGGCAGCGGGTCGGCAAAGTGTTCCAGCAGCCCGGTGCTGAAGACGGCGTCGAAGGATCCGGCGGCGAAAGGCAAGGCAAACGCGTCGCCTTGCACAAAACGGCCGGGGCGCCGGGCGGCAGCAAAATTGCGCTGCGCCGCATCCAGGGCCTCCATGGTGTAGTCCATGCACGTAAGCTGATGCCCGTCGCGCGCCAGCAGCGCCGACAGCCGGGCCGACCCACAGCCCACCTCCAGGCACCGGCTCTCCGGCGGCAGGAGCCGGCGCACATAGGCTTGCTTGACCCGATCCATGTAGTAAAACACGTCGCGGTGCGCCAGCGTCACATCGACTTCCTGCCACGACCGGGCCCAGGCGGCGCGCGCCGCCCGGCCCGTGTTCCATCGCCTGGTCATCGTTGTCCTCCTGTCCGCAGCTAGCCCGCGCCGGTTCCCGCCCGTTCGCGCGGCGCGCCGTGCTCCTCGGTACGCGCAGCCGCCGGGGCATCGGGCGGGCCACCGGCCACCATGTTTTGCAGATACGCCTCCAGCGCGTCCAGCTCCGACCGTAACGTGCAACATTGCCGGATCTCAGCACTGGCGGTGCGCCCCAGGGCGGCGGCTTCCTGGGGGTGCGACAGCACCCAGGCCAGCTTATCCGCCAGGTCGGCGGGGTCGCCCGCCGCAAAGGCCCGCGCGTTCGCGCCGTCGCGGATCACTTCCGCCGAGCCGCCGCGTAGCGTGGACACCACCGGGATGCCCGACGCCATACCTTCCAGCAAGCTCAACGCGAACGGCTCCTGCCATTCGGAGGTGAAAGCCTGCACATCATGGCGGCTGAACAGGGCCGGCAGTTCCGCGCGCGGCAAGCGCCCGGCGAACTCCACCGCGTCGTCCAGCCCCAGCGCGTGGATCTCCGCGCGCAGGGCGGCGCCGAAGGTCTCGTGATGGACCCCGCCCGCAAGGGTCAGCCGGGTCTGTTCCAGCCCAGGGCGCGTGCGTAGCTGCGCCAGCGCCTTGATCAGCGTCAGCACGCCCTTCGCGGCGACAAGCTGGCCCGTGTAGAGAACGCGCGGCGGTTCATCGGGCGTACGCCGCAAAATATGCTGCGGCTGGAACCGGGCAAACTCTTCCGCGATCCCCAGGTGGATCACGGTGCCCTTGCGCACGTCGATGCCCAGGCCGGCGTACTGGTTTTGCAGCGCCCGGCTCACAAAAATCAGGTGGTCCCGGCGCACCGCCCCGCTGGGAATACCGAGCACCCGCAGCGCCAGGTCATACAGGCGGCGCGACGCCCGGTACCGCCACGGCCGCTGATCGATCCCCAGCTCCAGGGTCAGCCAGTTGTCGGCCAGGAAATAGACCACCCGGCAGCGTTGTTCCGCCGCCGACAGCAGCCCGCGCCCCAACTCATGCCCGCCCCAGAACACCAGCACGTCGGGCCGCACCTGCGCGATGATGCGCCGGATGATGCGCACGTTGTGCAACTGCACGGTGATCCGGTTGCGCCCCACCCCCGTCATATCGGCGGTCTTGGGCCGCCGCAAATTGCTCTTGAACTGCAAAAGGCGATAGACCCCTGTCTCCGGGGCGTGGACCTGCTCGGCCCGGTAGGCGCTGGTCAACACCTCCACATGGTGGCCGCGCGCCCGCAGGCCCTCGGCCATCTCCGCGCAATTCAGTTCATACCCTCCAACCCAGATCGGGGGGTAGAGGTCCGACACAAACAGGATTCTCATGCGCCGGCCGTCTTCCGCAAGACCACCACGGCGACCCGGCAGAAGTCCTTTTTGATCGGGTGCTTCAGAAACCGCCGCCGGATGAACGTGCTGGTGCGCAGATAGATGTCTTTGCGGATATTCCAGGGCGCATCGAAGTAGCCGCATTGCACGCGCAGAATCGCGGAGCGTACGACCGCGAACTCTTTGCGCGAATAGAGGGCTTCCAACTGCTTATTTGTGGGCCGGTACATGGTATCAATCGGGTCTTCGTGATATTTATATACATGGGGCACCGTGATAATCAGGTGCCCGCCCGGTTTGGTCAACTGCTGCAGGCGGCGCACCACAATGCCCCGGTCCCGCACATGCTCCAGCATATTGGAGCAGAGGACGACATCAGCCTGCGGCAGCTTCTCCACCAGCGCTTCATTGGCCGGGTCGGTCAGGTCGCACACGATATCGACGCCCTCGTCCTGGCGCACATCGACGTGTAGGGTCTGTATGCCCCGCTTTTCGAGCGGCCGGAACACGTAATAGTCAATGAACGGCTGGCCCAGGCAGCGAAACGACTCGGTCGACGAGCCGATATTCAGGACGGTCGCGCCCGCGGGCAGATCGAGATCTTGCAGCGCGGTTTTCAGCCATTGCGCTTCTTCGGTAAACATACACCCCAACTCCAGCGCCTGCGATATCCTCGCAGAGCACTAGTCGATAAGCCGGGCACCCAGCGCGCCCGGTCGCTGGAACGGCCACCCGGCGAATGACCAGGCAGGCGTCAGACCAGCGATTGGTAAATGGCCTCCAGGCGACGGATCTGCTGCGCCGGGCTGTATTCCGCGGCGACATGCGCTGCCGCCGTGCGGCCCATTCGCGCCCGCAGCGCCGGGTCACGCAGCAGTGTCACCAGATGCGCTGCCAGTTCCCCCGCATCCTCGGGTGCGAACAGCAGCCCGGTCGCCCCGTGGTCCACTACGCAGGGGATCGCGGACGCATTCGTCGCTACCACCGGCACCCCGGCGGCCATGGCCTCGATCATCACGATGCCGAAAGCCTCATAGCGGCTGGGGAAGGCCATCAGATCGGCGCTGCGATAGGCGCGCCGCAGGTCGGCCGCGTTGAGCGCCCCGGTAAAGACGAACACCTCGCGCAGCCCGGCGGCCTCGACCGCGCGCTCGAACTCCGCCCGATCGCCCCAGTCCGGCCCCACGATCAGAAAACGCGCCTCCGGCGCCGCGCGCACGACGGTCTGCGCCGCCGCGATTAGCAAATCAATGCCCTTATCCCGGCTCACCCGCCCCACAAACAGCACGATCTGGTGCCGGCACCCGTCGAGACCGAACCGCGCCAGGAAGGCGGCATCGCGCGGGCCGGCAAACGCGGGCGCATCGACCGCCGGGGGCACTTGCTCAAAGCGGCGCACCCGGAAGCCGGCCTGCTCGATCAGCCGCTGTTCAAACGGCGAGATCACGACCGTAACGTCGGCGCGCATGGTCAGGCGCCCGACGGTGCGCCGGTACGCCTCCCACTTCGCGGTGGGGATGAGGTAGAAATAGGGATTGAGCACGAACGGGACGCGCCGCAACCGGGCCACCGCCGCGGGGAAATCGGCGGTGCAGTAGTAGAAACAGTGGCCGTGGATCACATCGGCGGGAGCGCGCAGCAGCAGTTTCGGCAGGGCGGGCAACAATGGGTGCCCGGCGATGCCGGGCAGATACAGGGCCGGCAACCGGCGCACGCGCACGCCCCGGTTCGCGCGCCGCGGCACCTCGGCGGGCAGGCGCAGCGCCCGCTGATGCTGGGCCAGGTCCGACGTGTAGACGCGCACCTCGTGGCCCTGCCGGTGCAGGCCCTGGCAGAGATCCGCGACATAAGACTCCACCCCGCCGAGCGCGGGGGGATACCGGATGGCCGTGTGCACGACTCTCATGCTGCTTGCGCCGGGCTCCTCCCTGGTCTGCGGCCCACAAACAAGCAAACACCGGCCGCCCTGGCCCGTGCCCCGCCCCGCATGCGCGCGGCGGGCCGCACAGGTCCGCGAGTAGTTTACCTGATCTGCCCGTTCCCTGCAATGCGCGACCCGCCTGCTACGCCTCCGCCAAGGGCCCCTCGATACGACCCGGCGCCACGGACAGGGGCCGGTGGGCCACCAGGTATGCCTCTGCCGCCTCGCGCAGGATGGTCGGCACGTCGTAGCGTGGGTGCAGGTCCCAGGATTCATCGTGGTAGCCGCCGTACGGTTCCAACTCCCAGTCGGTAGCCGCCACCCGGTAGATGCGCTGCGGATCGACCGGCGCGCCCGCCACCAGCAACCGGCCCGCGCGCACCGTGGCCCCGCTCAGGTGCAACCAGCCGCGCGCCTGGCCGCGCAGTGGGCGCGGCTGCTCAGCGACAAAGGAGGGGGCCAGCCCGCGCGCTACCAGCGCCAGCAGTTGCGCCCCCGTCAGATCGGCCACACCGGGGTTGGCCGGGCTGGCGCAGACATCCCACAGTGCCACGCGCGGCAACGGCCCCACCGGCAACGGCCCGCTGAACGCCTGCCCCACCGACAGCAGGCCCACATCGGCTCCCATCCGCTCACGCAGTACATCGGCCATGAAATCGCCCACGCCGCACTCGCGATTTGCGGCGTAATCCAGCGGCGCCGCCAGTTCGCCGATGATCTCGGCCAGGAACCGCTCCGCGGCGGCTTCCTGCTCCGCCGCCACGCCCAGAACGCGCGCTGCCGGCACAATCGTCTCCGGCATGGGTAGCACGCGCACCGACTCGACATGCACCTGCTCCCCATCCCAGGCCAGGTCAATGCGGCCCAGGTGTGCGGCATATTCGCCCGCCTGCGCCACCAGCACGGCGCCCACCCACTCGCCTGCGGGCAGCAGGTCGTGTGTGTGCGCACCCAGGATCAGGCTCACGTCGTCCTGCAGCCCCGCCGCCAGCTCCCGATCCGCGGGCAGGCCCATATGCGACAGCACGATCACGGCATCGGCGCCGTCCTGGCGTAACGCGGCGGCCAGTTCCCGCGCCAGCGGCAACGCAGGCAAAGCGGTCAGGCCGAAGAACTGGCTATAGGTGTCGATATCGGCCGTCAGCCCGATCACGCCCAGCCGCAGATCGCCCACGGGCAGCATCACCACAGGCTGTGTGCCGGGCAATGGCGCGCCGTCGGGCAGGCGCAGGTTCGCCAGCACCAGCGGGTACGCCGCCGCGGCGGCATACGCTTCCAGCACCTCGACCCCGTAGCGCGGCAGGCCCGCGTTGCCCACCGCGGCCGCCGCGCACCCCGCCGCGCTCAGCAAATGGTGCATGGCGACGCCCTTGGTCAGGTTACTGAGCCGCCGCGCCGTTTCCTCGCTGTCGCCGCCATCCAGATAGAGCACCGGCACACCGGGGTTGGCCGCGCGGATCTCGTCGATCAGCGTCGCGATGCGGGCCAGCCCTTCAATGCGGCCATGAATGTCGTTTGAATGCAAGATGATCAAGCGCTGCATAGCTGCTCCTTCCCGTCTTCATGATGTGCGCGGCCTGCCGCACTTGCCGCCCACCAGTATACCAGTATAGGTTATATTCTTCAAGGGATATGTATCACAACGGCGGTTGCATAAGTGGCAGACGGCGCGGGCCGGCACCGATTTCCCCTGCCTCCGACCATTGCGGGGTGCCGGTACAGGCATTATAATGGCTCATATTACGGGCAGATATCCGGCAAATGGCCCGCCGCGCCGGCCTATCTGGTTGCTGGGCGACACAGCGAGGACGCGGGCGGCGGGGGTTGTTTGGGAAAGGTGCACATGGATCCGCACATCCTCATGTTCCTGGGGCTGGCGACGGTGCTGACGATTACGCCGGGCGCCGATACGGCGCTGGTCACGAAAAACACGCTCAGTCACGGACGGCCCGCCGCCCTGGCGACGACGTTCGGCATCTCCACGGGGCTGATGGTCCATGCCACGATGTCCGGGCTGGGCCTGTCGGCGATCCTCAACGAATCGGCGCTCGCCTTCGAGATCGTCAAGTGGATCGGGGCGGCGTACCTGGTGTTTATCGGGCTGCGGTCGCTGTTCGGCAAGGGCCACCTGGCGCCGGCGACGCCCGCGGCAACGGCGCCGGCGCTGGGCGCGGGCCGGCAGATCTGGCGCCGCGCCTACACCCAGGGCCTGCTGACCAATGTGCTCAACCCCAAGGTGGCCCTGTTCTACCTGACCCTGCTGCCGCAGTTCATGGTGCCCGGCGACCCGGTGCTGCTGAAATCGCTGCTGCTGGCCGGGATCCACATCACCCTGGGCCTGATCTGGCTCTCCACCTACGCCTACTTCCTCAGCCGCCTCAGCGACCTGCTCATGCGGCCCGCCGTGCGGCAACGGCTGGAGCGGGTGACGGGGCTGTTGCTGCTGGCCCTCGGCGTGCGCCTCGCCTGGGAGCATCGCTAGTGCCGGGTCCAAAATGGACGGGGGGTAACCCGGCGAAAATGGATCTGATCATAATTGGATAGATCCATTATAGCACCGATTCGCCGCAGCAAAAACGGGCGCGCGGCGGATTTTTCGGCGGGACCAATCCGCTATACTGATCCTGTCGCCGGGCGGTTCCCGCGCGGCAGGAGGCCGACTCATGGGCGAGCAGGGCACGATTATTATCCTCAACGGCACTTCGAGTGCCGGCAAATCGAGCATTGCGCGGGCGCTGCTGCCTCATTTGCCCATCCCGGCAATTCATAGCGGTATCGACCACTTTTTGGAGCGTACGCCGCCGGGGTTTATCACGGTGCTGCCTGCTGACTCGCCGGCCCGCGTGCCCGGCCTGGCCGCCCTGTTCGGCCCGGAGGGGCTGGTAGGGGTGCGGATCGGACCGATGGGCTACCGGCTACTGGCCGGCATGTACCGGGCCGCCGCGACGCTGGCCGCCGCCGGGGTCCATATCGTGATAGACGATGTGATTTACGATCCGGAGGTGTTGCGCAGCGCTGTGACCATCCTGGCCCCGTATGCGCCGCTGTTTGTGGGGGTGCGGTGCGCCCTGCCGGTGGCCGAGGCGCGCGAGCGGGCGCGCGGCGACCGGGCACCCGGCGGTGCACGCATGTTTGCCCCGCTGGTTAACACCCACGAATGCTACGACCTGGAGATCGATTCCAGTACCGCCACGCCGGAAGAGTCCGCCGCCCGGATCGCCGCCTTCCTGACCGCCGGCCACCCGCGCATCGCGTTTGCCACGCTGGCCGCGCGTTATGAGCCGGAATAAGAGGGGTACTGTGTTATGTCCGGTCCCCCACCCGCTCGCCTGCCGCTTGCGCCACCTGCGCAACCCGGCGGCCCAAACAACCGCTTACCGCCAACACGCAGCGCGCCTATCGCGGTCGAGTCGCCCAGTTCTGTGATTTCCTGACCGTCTTCCGGCCCGACTACGGCGATCCGCTACGCGATCCTCTATGCCCGCGATGATGCAAATTGGGACAACGCACGCTAACCATTAACGAATACGGCGCGATGAATCGCGCGGCCACGCCTGAGAGGCGGCGCGAAGCCGAACAGGCGGCGCGCCCGGCGGGCTACACGACGGAGACCCCGTCGTAGCGGTCCCAGACCGCCGTGCGCCAGTTGTCGTGGGCATCGGCGGCGGGCAGCCAGGGCGGCAGTGAGACCTGCAGGTGTTCGGCCAGCGCGTTCACATATGGCTCGTACATCCGGCGCAGGTGGTCCAGTTTCTCGTCAACGGCGGGGCCGGTCTTGAGGGACACGTCGGCGGCGGCCAGCACCTCGCGCAGGTGTGCCAGATCCGTGGCGGGCAGGCGATCCCCTGCGGGCGGGCGGGGCGGCGTGTCGAAGACCTGCGCCAGATCGACCGCGGCGTGGCGGGCCATAGCGAAGGTCAGCCGAGCAGTCCGCGCCGCCGCGCCGTCGCCGCCCGCCATGACCAGGGCGCAGGAATCGAGGATCATGGTCAGGGCGGCCAGCCAGGACTCGTTCTCGTGCTGCGAGCGGAAGTAGCCCAGCACCGGGTAGGACAGGTGGCTTTCGAGCAACTCCGCCGCCCAGCGCTCCCAGTCCTGCATGAAGCCGCAGATGGCGTCGAGATCATTGCCCGGACAGTGGCGGCGCAACAACTCCAGGGCTGTCGGCGGCGACCCGGCCCGCGCGTCCAGCAGGGTGATGCTGACCTCGCGCCGGGAGAACGCCTGGTAGAGCACCGGCAGATAGCCGATGACCGCGCCGAGGAAGGCGAAGCCCATGCCGCCTTCCACCACCGCGACCAACCGGCCCTCGCCGCCGCGCGGCACCACATCGCCGAAGCCCACGGTAAAGAAAGTCGTGCCGCTCATGTAGAGATCGGTGCCGAAATCGGGGTGCACGTCGGGCGCGGTCAACGCCGAACCCAGCCCCCACTGCAACAGGGCGAAGCCCAGAATCAGGCCGGTGGCCCACAGGCCGAGCAACAGCAGCAGCGAGAGCGGGCCGTAGACCCCCAGGTAATCTTCGCGCCAGCCGTCGGGCAATACCCGGCGCACCGCGGCCACCCAGGCCCGCCAGGTAAAGCGGTAGAACAGCCGCGTCAGGCGGAAGCGCCGCGAGACCCGCCGTGGCAGCACAATCGTCTCAAAAGCATCGAGCAGCACGACGCCCAGCAGGATCAGGCCCACCACGTTCGCCAGGATATGCATGCAGGCGACTCCTAGCCCCCCGATTGCGCCGGCAGGTGCGCCGCCACCAGTTCGGCGATATGCAACACATGAACCGGCAGGTGCTGGGCGCGCACGCCGCCGCGCAGGTGCAGGATGCAGCCGGGGTTATCCGTGACCAGGATGCGCGCCCCCGTCGCGCGCACGTTGGCTAGCTTGCGCTCCAGGATGCGCGCCGCCACCTCCGGGCGCGTGGCCGAGGTCGAGCCGCCAAAACCGCAGCAGACCGTGCCCTCGGGCAACTCGATCAGCTCCAGCCCCAGCATGTCGCGGATGATCCGGCGCGGCGCGCGCCCCAGGCCGAGCACGTTGGTGCTCTGGCAGAAGCTATGGTACGTCACCGGCCCCACCGGCCGCGCCCGGCGCAGCGCGCCCGCCGGGAGTTGTGCGACCTCGTCTAGAAAGCTGACAAAGTCCATCGTCCGCGCCGCCACCGCCGCCGCGCGCTCCAGCCATTCGGCGTCGCCCGCGAACAGCGACTCATAGTCGTGGACCACGGCGATGGCGCAACTGGCGGCGCCGGTCACGATCAGGTCGCCGCCCGCGCGCTCCAGCACCTCGATGGTCTGGCGGGCCATGCGGCGCCCTAGTTCCGGGTCGCCCGCGTCGATGGCGGGCAGGCCGCAACAGTGCTGGTCTTCGGGCACGGTGACTTCGGCGCCACAGGCTTCGAGCACGCGCACGGTCGCCGCCGCCATGTCGGGATAGAGCCGGTCGGTGAGGCACTGCGTGAAATAGGTGATGCGCAGCCCGGCGGCCTTGCTGCCCGGTATGATGGTGACCGGGGCGCGGCGGCGCAGCCGGTCGCGGGCGGGCACGCGGGCCGGCGCGGGCGGCGTGCGCCATCCGGCCAGGGCGCGCACCGGCGGGATCACCCCGGCGCCGATGCGCGCCGGGTCCACGAAGCGGCCCTTGAAGAACGGCTTGCCCAGCACCGCCGAGAAGCGCACCGCCAGGTCGGCCAACCGGGGCCGGCTCCAGACTTCGAGCCCCAGGCGCACCGGCAGCGCCATCCCCTTCGCCTCGACCACGCGCGCCCGCACGGCCAGGATCTGGCGGGGCAGCGGGATGCCGACCGGGCAGACCGTCTGGCAGGCGTTGCACGACACGCACAGGCTTTGCGGCCCGGCGCCGGCCTCCAGGCCGTGGTGGAAGGGCGTGTTCACCAGGCCGATGGCGCCGGAGTAGATGTAGCCGAAGACGTGGCCGCCGACCTCGGCGTAGGGCGGGCAGACGTTGGCGCAGGCAGCGCAGCGAATGCAGCGCAGGGCATCGCGGATCAGCGGCGTCTCGCGCATGGTCATGCGCCCGTTGTCCACCAGCACGATGTGCATCTCTTTGCCCGGCTCCGGCGGGCCCGACACAAACGTCGAATACGACGTGATCTGCTGCGCCGTGGCCGAGCGCGCCAGCAGGCGTAACTGCAACATCGCCGCCGCGTAGTCGGGCACCAGTTTCTCGATCCCGGCCAGCACGACATGAACGCGCGGCAGCGACGTGACCAGGCGCGCGTTGCCCTCGTTCTCGATGAACATCACCGTGCCGCTGGCCGCGATCAGCGCATTGGCCCCGCTCACCCCCAACCCGGCCTCCAGGAAGTCGCGCCGCAACTCGCGCCGGGCCACGCCCACCTGCTCGCCGATGTCGTCGCGGCTCACCGGGCGGCCCGTCGCCTCGGTGAACAGGTCGCCCACCTCCTGCCGGGTCCGATGGATGGCCGGCATGACCATGTGCGAGGGCCGCTCGTGCGAAAGCTGCTGGATCCACTCGCCCAGGTCGGTCTCGACCGCCTGGATGCCCGCGGCTTCGAGGGCCGCGTTCAGGTCGGTTTCCTCCGACACCATCGTCTTGCTCTTCACCACGTGGCCGATGCCCTTCCGGCGACACAGGTCGAGCACATAGCGGTTGGCGGCGGCGGCATCGGCGGCACGGTAGACATGCACGCCGCGGGCCTCGGCCTCGCGCTGGAACTGGTCGATATAGGCCGGCAGATCGTCGATCACCTGGTCCTTGATCGCCGCCAGGCGGTCGCGTAGGGCGGCAAACTCGGCGCCGCCGGGCGTATCGGGGACGGGAATATGGATCTTGCGCGGCGCGTCCGCGTCCGCGGGGGCGTGCAGCGGATTGGCGGCGTAGGCGTCGAAGGCGGCAGCGCGGGACTCGCGCCAGTTGCGCTGAAAGTTACGCAAGGTGCGCTGCAATTGCGGGTTGTCCAGCGCGCGCCGGTAGCGGATCGGGAAGGGCAGCGGTACGTGGCTGTTCGCCTGCTCGGCGCTATCGAGGTGGCGATCCGCCGTGGCGCCCGTGGTCGGATGCGTGTGCTTCTCCATGCGTTACCCTTCCTGCCCGCCCGCCGGGGGGCGTACGACGATGATCGACAATGTCTTCGGCCCCTGCACCCCAATCGTCAGCACCCGCTCGATGTCGGCGGTGCGGCTCGGCCCGGTGACGAGCGACTGGTAGCGGTGGCCTTCGCGTTCCAGGCGGGCCAGCAATTCCCCCACCGCGTCGAGATCGGGCAAAATGGCATCGCCGTCGAGCAACGCTATACAGTAGTCGGCCAGCATGCCGAGCAGACGCGGGGCGAGCGCGTTGTCCGTCAGCAGCAGCGAGCCGGTCTCAGCCACGCCCGCCGTGGCGACAATGAGGCCCGTGCCGCCGGCCAGGGCCGCGGCCAGCGCCGTGGAGTCCGCCGCCTGCGTCGCCACATCTTCCGCCACCCGCACCGGCCCGTCGGGTCCGGCCAGCGCGGCGTAGACCTGCGGGTAGGCGTCCCGCGCGCCGGCCGTACAGGTCAGCGCGCCCAGCCGCAGCGCCGCAATGGCCTGGGCCGCGGCCTCCGGCGAATCGGCCGTTTGCACCTGCGCCCCGGCGGCGGTGGCATACTGCATAAAGAGAGCCGGCGTGGATACGCCGGTGTTCGCGTCTAGAGACATAACCGGGCTTCTCCCATCGGGTAGCGGGGCGAACGTCAGGGGGTCTCGCGGGCGGCCAGGAACTCCGCCACTTCGGCCCGCCGTGGCGGATCGGCGCCCGCCCGCGCGCAGGTCAGCGCGGCTACCGCCCCGGCGAAGCGCAGCGCGGCCAGCAGATCGGCCTCCGGCAGCGCGTCCAGGGCCGCCCGCGTGTAGACACTGCGCTCGGCCAGCCCGGTCAGCAGCCCGGCGCTGAAGGCATCGCCCGCCCCGACCGTATCAACCACGCGCACCGGGAAAGCAGGCACCTGCCACTCCTGGCCGCCACGCGCCGCCAGCACCCCCGCGCCGCCGTGCGTCACGACGACCAGGCCCGGCCCCCGTGTCGCCAGGTCCGCGCCGACCTCGCCCGCCGTGCGGCCAGGGGCCAGCCAGTCCAGGTCGACCGAACTGAGCTTGACCACGTCGGCCAGGGCGAAAGCGCGATCCAGAAGCGCGCGATAGGCGGCCTCGTCGCGCACCAGGCCGGGGCGCAGGTTCGGGTCGAACGACAGCAGGGCGTGGCCCTTGAGCCGCTCGGCAGCGGCCAGCACTGCTTCCGGCGTGCTGCCGCGCAGCAGACTGATCGAGCCGAAATGGAAGATGCGCGTCTCGGTGAAGAACTCCGGCGGCAGATCGTCGATGGTCAGCAGTGTATCGGCGGCGCCCTCACCGTAGAAGGCATAGGCCGCCTCGCCGTTCTCCATAGCCACGAAGGCCAGCGTGCTCTGCGCCTCCATGGGGATGAGGAAGCGGGTATCCACGCCGTGCTCTTCCGCATAAGCGCGCAGATAGCGCCCGAAGAGGTCGGCGGCCACTTTGCCGGCAAACGCCGCGGGCTGGCCCAGCCGCGCCATGCCCACCGCCACGTTGAAAGGCGCGCCCCCGGCGTGCATGGCGAAGCCGGTGGTGTGGCCCCCGCTCTGGATGGGCAGGAAATCGATCAAGATCTCGCCGATGGCCGTAAGCACTCCGCTCATAAAATGGCTCCCGCATCGGCTCCAAAGGCGGCGGCGGCCGCCGCCGTCAAGGGCGAGTCGAGTAGCTGGCTAAGGACCGGCGGCGGCAACGTCACCGCGGCGACGCCCGCCAGTGCCAGCGCTTCGATCTCCGCCGCGTCGCGGATGCTGGCGGCGAGAATGGCGACGGGCGCGTGTTGCGCGTCCAGGGTGCGCTGCATCGCGGCGACCAGCCCCAGGGCGTCGAGGCCCGCGTCGCCCATCCGGCCCACATAGACGGCGATATACGCCGCGCCCACGCTCGCCGCCAGGATCGCCTGCCGGATCGTGTACACGGCGGTGAGGGTGACGCGCACGCGATCCGCCGCCAGTTGCGCGGCGGCAGCGTACCCGGCGGCGGTGGCCGGGATCTTCACCACCACCCGTTGCGGATCCAACTCGGCCAGCGCGCGGCCTTCACGGACCATCGCCGCCGTGTCGTCGGAATAGACCTGCAAGTGCAGTTCGCGCGCTCCGGCGGCCAGCGCCATGCGCGCCAGCGCGGGCACGCCCGCCGCCCGCGCGCCGGCCCGGCGCAGGATCGTCGGGTTCGTCGTCACGCCGTAGACGTAGCCGCTCGCCAGCGCCTCGACAATCGCAGCCTCATCGGCGCTATCGATATAGATGCGCACCGCTCGTCCTTTCCATGTGCCCCGTGCCCCCGCGGGCGCTTCCATCATAGCATAGCCCTTGCCGCGGGACAATGGCCGCTCCCGGCATCGGTTCCTAAGCGACGATTACTCACCGCGAAGGCGCGAAGAACGCCGTCACGGCGCCAAGGCGGGCACCGGGCGCCGGCCCACGGCCATCTCCCAGGCGGCATCGGCGTGGATCTGCGTCGTGTCCAGCACGGGCACGGGCAGCGGCGCGGGCCGGGTGAGCAATTCGAGCTCCGTGCAGGCCAGCAACACGGCATCGGCCCCGCGCGCCGTCAGGTTCCGGGCGATGGCCGTGAACTCCGCGACCGAGGCCGGGACGATGTCGCCGCTAATCAACTCATCGTAGATGATGCGATGAATCGCCGCCTGCTCGTCCGCCGTGGGCAGCACCACGCCCAGGCCCCGGCTTTCGAGGCCCGCCGCGTAAAAGCCGTCGGCCATGGTAAACCCGGTGCCCGTCAGCCCCAC
Source organism: Chloroflexia bacterium (assembly GCA_035693165.1). Classification (GTDB taxonomy): domain Bacteria; phylum Chloroflexota; class Chloroflexia; order QHBQ01; family JAICKM01; genus JAICKM01. The sequence continues at coordinate 39,094 of DASSGZ010000502.1, forward strand.
GGTGCGCACCCCGTCCGCCCGCGCCCGCTCGGCCACCGCGTCCAGGATATGTAGCACCGGCACGGGGCTAGCGATCTGCGGCAGGACCTTGTGCATGGTGTTGGTCGCCAGGATGGCGAAATCGGCGCCCGCCGCGGCCACCGCCGCGAACTCGCGTTGCAGCCCGGCGGCCACCTGGTCCCAGGCACCCGCGTGCTGCCAATCGATATATTGCTGGAACGAAACGCTGGCGATCACCAGGCGCGGGTAGCCGTGGTTGTGCAGCGTCGCCTCGTGGCGGCGCAGGATCTGCTGGTAGTACGTGATCGTGGACTGCGGACTCATCCCGCCCACGATGCCGATGGTCAGCGGTTCAGGCATCAGCACTCTTCTCCATAGGCGGCGCTGCTCGCGGCGGCGGGCGGCGCCAGGTCGATCCAGTAGCGCAGCTTACGGCTGCGCTGGCCGGGCGCCGTGACGGCGCTCTCAAACCGGCCCCCGTTGGCCTCGATAATTTTCTTCGAGCCGATATTGTCTTCGTCGCACGTGATCAGCACGCGGGTAATACCCATCTCGCGGGCGTGGGGCAGCGCCAGGCGCAGGATCAGCGTGCCGTAGCCCCGCCGCCGCCGCGACGGCCGGATCTCGTAGCCGATGTGGCCGCCGATGGTGCGCACCCAGTCGTTGACGGCGTGCCGGATCGACACGCGCCCGATATACTCGCCGTCGTCGATCAGCCAGTAGATCATCTCCGGCATCCGGCCGGGCACGGCCTGGGCCGGGTCGCCCCGTTCCAGCAGGTCGCGGACAAAGCCCGCAAAGTCGGCGTTCAGCGCGGCCAGCTCCCAGGCGGCCACGGACCGCGTCGTCTGGGTTTCGCGCACGCTCCGCAAGTAGCTGTCCCGATATTCGACTGACGGGCGGGTCAGGAAGGCTGCCATGATTCTCCGGTCACTCCTCCGTCCAGGCAATTGGCCCCGTGCGGCCCCTCCCATTATAGCCTGAGGGCCGCCTGCCGCGAAAGGGCCTCCATTACACCCTCATTCATGCTCACCGCCGAGGCGCAGAGGACGCAGAGATGATTAAAATGAGTGCAAGCGACCGGCAATGCGGCGTCAGGCTCGGTGGCGACGGTAGATCCGTCCGGCTCACGCCGTGACCATATATTAATCTCTGCGTCCTCTGCGTCTCCGCGGTGAATATCGGGGTATCGCCCGTGAGGTAAGGCACAAAAAAGCCGGGCAGCGGTAACTGCCCGGCCTGGACATGTACGAAGAATGTGCTATTCCGATTCGGCGGCGTCCCCGGCGCCCTGGCCGGCTTTTTCGACCAAGCCGTGCTGCACGGCATAGACGGCGGCCTGGGTGCGGTCGGTCAGTTGCAACTTCTGGAAAATGACGGTGATGTAGTTCTTGATCGTCTTCTCGGAGAAGGAAAGCTGCGCCCCGATCTCCTTGTTGCTCAGCCCGGCGGCGATCAGGCGCAGGATGGCGACTTCGCGGTCGGTCAGGCCGTCGCGCGGATGGCCGCCCGGCTGCTGCCAGACCCGCTTGAACTCGCTGAGCAGGTGGGTCGCCAGGGCGGGGTCGATCATCGACTCGCCCCGCGCCACGGCGCGCACGGCGCGCACCACCTCGCTGGTTTCCACGTCCTTCAGGATGTAGCCGCGGGCGCCGCTCTTGATCGCGTGGAACACCTGGGCATCCTCCCGATACATGGTCAGGATGATGATACCGGTCTCCGGGCGGCGCTCCATGATCTGCCGGGTGGCGTCGACCCCGTTCATGCCGGGCATGTTGATGTCCATCAGCACGACATCCGGTTCGAGGCGCATCACCGCATCCACCGCGTCCACGCCGTTGGTGCATTCGCCCACGACCTGGATATCGGACTCCATCTCGATCAGCATCCGCAGGCCCTGGAGGAACATACGGTGATCGTCAACCATCAATAAGCGGATTTTGCTCATAGTCTCTCCCCCGGTACTAGGCATCCAGGTGCGGATAGGCGGACGCGCTTGGCAACGTCACCGTCAATTGCGTCCCGACGCCCGGCGTGCTTTGTACATTGAGTGCGCCGCCCAACTCGGTTACGCGGCTGCGCAGGGCGCGCAACCGGCGTTGCGCCTCGCCCGCCCGCGCGTCGTGCTCCCGCGCCCAGGCTCCGTCGCCATTATCGGTGATGGTCAAAACCACCTGCCCGGCCGCGGTCGCCAGGGTCACGTGGCAGGCCGTCGCCGGCACCTGGCCCGCCACCAGATATAACATTTCCTGTACCACGCGAAACAGCGCCAGCTCGACCGGCAAGGGCAATGTCAGCGGCGCGGCGGGTGTGTCGATCTGCACCCGTAGCTGCCCGGCGCCCCGGTAATCGTCGGCCAACTGCTGCAAGGCGGGCACCAGGCCCCGCTTATCGAGCGGCCAGGGCCGCAATGCGCCGATAACCCGCACGACATCGGCCATGCTGCTGTGCAGCGCCTGCCGCATGGCGTCTAACTCCTGCGCGGCGCGGGCCGGGTCGCTGTACAAGATGCGGCTCACATACTCGCAGCGATTGCGGATCTGGGTGAGATTCTGCGCCAGCCCGTCGTGCATGGCCCGTGCCAGCCGGTTGTGGGCTTCGAGAATCGCCAGTTCCTCGGCCTGTAACCGCAGTTGCATATTGTCGATCAAGACCGCCGCCTTGCCCACCGCCACGGTGATGAACCGCAACCGGGCCGCCGGATCGGGGCCGCCGGCCTCCGGCAGCGCAAACGCACCGATCAGCCGGTCGCCCAGCGCCAGCGGCACCACCAGCAGGGCGGCGGCGCCGTCGGGCCCGGCATAGCGCACAGGGGCGTGGCTTCGGCGCACCTGGGCCAGCAGCGTGTCGAGCGCGTCGGGAGCCGGCGGCCAATAATCGGGCAGGTCGCCCGCCTCGGCCACCGCGTCCCACGTCTCCGTGTCCGAATTATACAGAAACGCCGCGCTCCCGGCAACGCCCGCCAGGCGCCGGGTTTGCTCCAGCAGCGCGGCCACCAGTTCGTGCAGATACAGCGGCGCCAGCGGCCCGCCCGGCGGCTCCGACAAAATATCCACCAGTTCGCGCAGGGGGACTCGGCGCGTCACAGGCGGGGGTGGGACGGCATGGACCTGGGCGACCACGGCCCAGGGGGGCTGGTCGCCGTCGCACAAGGGCGCCAGCGTCACGCGCAGCGCGCCCGCGCCGGGCGCCGGGCGGGGTCGCAGCGGGGGCAAAACGCGGACGGCGCCTTCCTGCACCACCGCCGTCACGCCCGCTGTCACCAGCGCCTCCTGCGCGGGCGGGAACAACGCGGCCAGGGGCGCGCCCAGCGCCGTCTCCGCCGGGCAGTGCCACAACTGCGCCGCCGCTGCGTTCCAGGACCGCACCACGCCCGCCGGGTCCAGCAGGATCATCGTCTCCGGAGTCGCCGTCATACCCGCCGGTGCCGTGGACGGTCGCGTTCGCACATCCTGCACCCCCGTCGCCTCCCCTCTCGCCTCGTCTCGGCGCGGCGCCCCGCACGGGCACACGCCTACTGAATGCATTCTACCCGGCCCGCCCGGCCCATGCCAGGGTACATCGGGACCTGCTGGGTAGCCTGCCGGTCCAGAAATTGGAGGGACCTTCCGCCCCCTTCGGCCCGTGCGGGGCGCGCCCGTACGCAGCACCTGGTAGGGCACAGGCTGGCCCATTGACGAGATGTACTAGTCCTGGTACACTATGACCAGCGTGTAGCGAGTTGCCGGTAGTGTTGTTCACCAGATATGGCGGATGGACGCGAGGAACGCGCTGGAGAGAGTGGCATGAGTACCGGGATGAAGCATATTCTACTGGTGGATGATGAACGCGGATTGCGCCAGCTTTTGCTCACCACGCTCGCGGCCCCGGATTTTGCCATTGCCCAGGCCAGCAGCGGTGAGCAGGCGTTGCAACTGGCGCGCGAACTCCAGCCCGACCTGATCATACTCGACATGCACCTGACGCCGGAGCATCCCAATGGGATCGAAGTCTGCCGGCAACTGAAAACCGACCCGGCCACCGCCGCGGGGCGCGTCCTGATGCTGACCGCGGCCCTGCGCCCGGAAGATCGCCGGGCCGCGGAACAGGCGGGCGCCGACTTTTACTTCACCAAGCCGTTTAGTCCTCGCCAGTTACTCGATCAAATCTACGCGCTGCTCGGCTGACCCGCATCGCGGGCGCGCAGCGCGGCGGGCCGGACCCCTCCGGCCCCGACGACACCCTAGCAAAGGATCACCCGTGGGCCAGATGGAAGGTGACGGTACCCTCGCGGAGCAACAACTGCTGATCTACGCGCGCGAGCTCAACGACCTGCACCACCAGCAGCGCGAGCAACTCCTGGTGCTGCAACAACTCTACGCGGAATTGCAGGCCAAGGAGCAGGTCCGCGCGCAGTTGATGTCTGAACTGCTCTCGACGCAGGAACAGGAACGCAAGCGCATCGCGCGCGACATCCATGACGGCCCGCTGCAGGACCTGGGCGTGCTGCTGCTCTCCGCCGAACGGTGCCGGCGCCAGATCGAGGCCGGGCAAGCCGCCGAGGCCGTCGCCAGCCTGGGCCGGCTGCGCGCCGACGTGCAACAGACGATCGGCATGCTGCGCGCCCTGGTCAGCGATCTGCGCCCGCCCCTGCTCGACACCAGCGGCCTGCTGGGCGCGCTCGATTACCTCGTCGGGCGGGTGGGCCGTGAAACCGACCTCACCATCAGCTTCACCAGCCGCCTCGGTTGCCGGCTCGACCCCACGGTCGAGATCGTGGTGTTCCGCCTCGTCCAGGAAGCGCTCGCCAACATTCGCAAACATGCCGAAGCCCACCATGCCTGGATCCGGCTGCAGCGCGAGGACGACGAACTCCATCTCGAAGTCCGCGACGACGGCCAGGGCTTTGCCGTCACCGAGAGCATGAACCGCGCGCTGGCGACCGGCCACCTGGGCCTGGCAAGCATGTTCGAGCGCGCCGAGGCCGCGGGCGGGCGGTTGTCCATCGACAGCCGGGCGGGCGAAGGCACGGTGCTGCACTTTGTCTTGCCGTTCCGCCCCGTGGAGGGCGACGGCGACCCGCCGCCCGTGGTGCTGGATGACTCGGATGCCGATGCGGCCCAGGCGTGAGTTGCGCCCATGGGAGCGCCCCCTACCCTCGCTTTTCACTCGCCCGGCGGCACGGTTCGTACACACGCCCGTGCCACCGGGTGGACCGATGCTCCTGACCCCGCGTCCAACGGTTTCCGGGGATGGCCAGCGACGCGCCCACAGGCACTGAGGAGATAGAGGATGAGCGAGCCAACAAGCGCCGCCGGCGCCGGAGCAACCCGCGCGCCGCAGATCACCGTGCTGGTCGCCGGCACGCAAACCGAGGCCGGCGTGGCGGCCAACCTGCCGCCCGATCAGTTCCAGGTCTGGACGATCCAGCCTGCCGAGGCGCCCAGCCTGCTGCGCGCCGCCGCGCCCGCGGTCGCCATCCTCGCGCTGGACGATCCGGCGCACCTGGACCTGGTGCGCGAACTGGCGGGCGCCGCGCCCCCGTTGCTGGTGCTGGTGCCGCCTGAGGCCACCGACCTGGTGGGCGCCGCGCTTGCCGCCGGGGCCTGGGACTACGTCCGGCGGTCCGCCGCCGACCTGGCGCTGCTGCCCGGCCTGCTGCAGCGGGCCATCGCCGGCGCGGGCGCCCAGCGCCGCCTGGCCGAGTTGGAACGGCAGCGCGCCGCCGCGCCGAGTAGCCCCGCCGAGGAAGACCAGAAGCGCCGCATCGGGCGGCTGGCCCACGATCTGCGCACCCCGCTGACCTACCTGATCGGCTATTCCGAGCTGCTGCTGACGCGCGATCATCCACCCG
>DASSGZ010000503.1:0-8897 GCA_035693165.1 Chloroflexia bacterium
ACGCAGACCGCGGGGCCGCCGCTGAACGGCGTGCTTAAGGGCACGGGGCGGTTGCATCTGCTGTTTGGGTTGCTGTTTGCGATCAGTTTGCTGTGGTTGTGACGGGGGCGGGCCGGTTTGAAACCGGCCCCTACACCGCGCCCGTACCGGGTCCATGTGTGATAGGGGGGCAGGCCGGTTTGAAACCGGCCCCTACACCGCGCAATTGCTGGGCCGGCTACCAGGGCTGGGAACGGATAACGATGGACGATTTTATTGTGTCAAGCTCGGAATGGGTGACGATGGGGCGCGTGGCCTCGCTATTCAGCATCCGGCCCGGCGCGCCCATGCGCCCGCAGGTCATGCCCGATTGGCTGGAGCGGCAGGCCGCCGCTGCCGGGCCGGTCCCGGCGATCGTTGCTCCCGGCGTGCGCTGGACCTTCGCGGACCTGGACGCTGCGGCGACGCGCCGCGCCGGGCAGCTCTGCACGCTCGGCGTGGAGCCGGGCGATCATATCGCGTTGCTCATGGGCAACAGCGCCGAGTTCGCCGCGCTGGTCCATGCCGCCACCAAGCTGGACGCCGTGCTGGTGCCGTTGAACATCCGCCTGGCGCCCGCCGAACTGGCCTGGCAACTGGCCGACTCCGGCGCCCGGCTGCTGATCCACGATAGCGCGCGAACGGCGGCGGCGCTGGCCGCCGGCGCCGATTTGCCCGGCCTGCGCTGCTACGGGGCCGGGGCCGGACTCGCGGAAGGCACTCCGGCGCTCGACGCCGTCAGGCCGACGCAGATCGACCGGCACGAGGGCATCGACCTGGACCGGGTGCAGAGCATCATCTACACATCGGGCACGACCGGGCGGCCCAAGGGCGCGATGCTGACCTACGGCAACCACTGGTGGAGCGCCATCGGCTCGGCGCTGAACCTGGGCACGCACACGGGCGACCGCTGGCTGGCCTGCCTGCCCCTGTTCCATGTCGGCGGCCAGGCCATCCTGCTGCGCAGCGCGATCTACGGCGTCCCGGCCATCATCCACGAGCAGTTCGACCCGGCGGCGGTGAACCGGGCCATCGACGAGGATGGCGTGACGATCATCTCGGTGGTGGCCGCCATGCTGGCGCGGATGCTCGACGAGCGCGGCGACCGGCCCTACCCGCCCACGCTGCGCACCGTGCTGCTGGGCGGCGGCCCGGCACCCCGCCCGCTGCTCGAAGCCTGCGCGGCGCGCGGCGTGCCCGTGGTGCAGACCTACGGGCTGACCGAAGCCGCCTCGCAGGTGGCGACGCTGGCGCCGGGCGACGCCCTACGCAAACTCGGCTCGGCGGGCAAGCCGCTGCTGCCGACGCAACTGCGTGTGGTCGGGCCGGACGGCGACCGGGCCCCCGGCGAAGTGGGCGAGATCATCGTGCGCGGGCCGACGGTCACGCCCGGCTACCTGGGCCGCCCCGACGCCACAGCGCGGGCCCTGCGCGGCGGCTGGCTCTACACCGGCGACCTGGGCTACCTGGACGCCGAAGGCTACCTCTACGTGGTGGACCGCCGCGACGACCTGATCATCTCGGGCGGCGAGAACGTCTATCCCGCCGAGGTGGAAGCGGTGTTGCTGGCCCACCCCGCTGTGGCCGAAGCGGGGGTTATCGGCGTGGCCGACGCGCGCTGGGGCCAGGTGGTCTGCGCGTTCGTGCGCCTGCGCCCGGCCCACGCGCCCGCCGCCGACGAATTGATCGCCTTTTGCCGGGAGCGGCTGGCGCGCTACAAGGTGCCCGCCACGATCCGCTTTGTTGAGACCCTGCCGCGCAACGCCGCGGGCAAACTGTTACGCCGGGCGCTACGGCCCGACGCTGCCGAGGAGATGCAGCCATGATCATTGTGATGAAGGCGACGGCCGGCGCCCGCGATGTCGCGGCTGTCGCGGAGCGGATGCGCGCCCTGGGCTTCACGCCCGAAGTGGGTGAAGCCGCCGAGCGGGTGATCGTCAGCGTGGCGGCGGGCGGCGGGGCCGCGCCGGAAGCCGAACTGTTCAGCGCCCTGCCCGGCGTGGACAAGATCGTGGCCTTGCAGCCGGCCTACCGGCTGGTGAGCCGCGCCGCGCACCCGCACGACACGGTCATCCGCGCGGGCGATGCGCTGATCGGCGGGCGCAACCTGGCCTTCATGGCGGGGCCGTGCTCGGTCGAGAACCGGGCGCAGACGCTGGAGGTGGCCGAGTACCTGGCCGCGCTGGGCGTCAAGATCCTGCGCGGCGGGGCCTTCAAACCGCGCACCTCCCCCTACAGCTTCCAGGGCCTGCACGAAACCGGGCTGGAGATCCTCGCCGAAGTGCGCGAGCGGACCGGCATGGCGATCATCACCGAGGTGCTGTCGCCGCAGGATGTGCCGCTGGTGGCCGAGCACGCCGACATCTTGCAGATCGGCACGCGCAACATGCAGAACTTCACGCTGCTCGAAGCGGCAGGCCGCCAGCCGCGCCCGGTGCTGCTCAAGCGTGGCATGAGCGCCACCATCGAGGAGTGGCTGCTGGCCGCCGAGTACATCGTCAGCCACGGCAACAGCCAGGTGATGCTCTGCGAGCGGGGCATCCGCAGCTTCGATAAGAGCACGCGCGCCGTGTTCGACGTGGGCGCCATCCCGCTGCTCAAGCACCTGACCCACCTGCCGGTGATCGCCGATCCCAGCCACGCCACCGGGCGCTGGGACCTGGTCGAGCCGGTCGCCAAGGCCGCCGTGGCCGCGGGCGCCGACGGGCTGATCGTCGAGGTCCACGCCCACCCCGACCAGGCACTGTCGGACGGCGTGCAATCGCTGCGCCCGGATCGTGCCGCCGATCTGCTGGCGAGCCTGCGTCGCCTCACCGCCGCCCTGGACCGCGGCCTCGACCTCGCCCCCGCCGCCCTTGCGGCGTGATCCGTGTAGGGGCGGACACGTCGGTCCGCCCCTACATGCGGGCTTGGGATGGGGGCGGGATCAGGATTGCAGCGGGCGGGTGCCGCCACGGCGGTTGATCAGACGGAGGTTGATTTCGCTGAGCATCAGGCGGGCGTTATTGTTCATGTTCTGCGCGATGCGGATGGCGTCGGCGGCGCGTTCGGGATCCTGGGGCAATTCCTGGCGGATCAGGCGCAGCAGGCCCTGCTGCGAGAGCTCGGCCAGCTTGATGAAGCCGTCGGCGGAGGCGCCGTCGCGCATGCGGTCGGCGGTGACGCGTTCCAGGTAGGCCCGTAGCGGCGCCGTGTCGCCCACGGCGAAGCTCTGCGCCAGGACCTGGTAGAGCGCGGCGAACAGTGGATGCACCACTTCCGGTTCCATGGCCCGATAGATCGGCATCGTGCGCCGGGCCTCGGTCGCCATTTCCTGCGCCAGCTCATCCAGGTGGGTCAAAACCAGTTGGGACAACCAGGTGCCGATGGGTGTTTCCATGTGTCTTCGACTCCAGGCTAAAACGAGGTTGACTGGACTCATTATGGCATAGCGGGACCGATTCTGTCAACCCGCCCGTACCCTCCGCCTTGACAAAGCAATCCATAATAAGGACAATAAGAGGCCGGCCCGCAATGCCGCTGGTCCTCTGCCGTGCCGGCACCCGTTACGCGAAAGGACTATTTAGGAGGGAGATTCTTCATGGGCAAGCTGAAACACGTTTCACTGCTGGTGCTGCTGAGCATGCTGTTGGGCCTGCTGGCCGCCTGTGGCGGCGAGACCCCGACGAACACGCCGGTGCCCCCGCCGCCGACCAACACCCCGGTGCCCCCGCCGCCGACCAACACCACCGCGCCCGCCGCCGCCGCGACGAACACCCCTGCCGCCGGCAATAGCGGCACCGGCAGCGGCACCGAAGCGACCAGCGCTGAGATGGATCTGATCACCCAGGCGCTGACCGCGACCCAGGAGCTGAAGAGCTACCACTACACGCTCAAGGCCAGCGGCGATATCATCACCGAGACGCTGGATCTGCAAGGCGACTACGTGGCCCCGGACAAGGCGTATGCCAAGGGCACCGTCGGCGGTGAGACCGTCGAGCAGTTGGCGACGGGCGGCAAGATCTACCGCAAGGACGCCAGCGGCAAGTGGGTCGAGACGCCGGAATCGGTGGCTGCCGGCGGCGCCGGAAATCCCGCTGAGAGCGTGGTGCAGGAAGCCAATGTGCTGGGTAGCCTGAGCACCTTCACCAGCGCCGGGGCCAATTATCGCAACGTGGGCACCGAAACGCTGGACGGCGTCAGCACGACGCATTTTGTGGGCACCATCGAGGCCGGCAAGATGGCGGGCGCCGAGGGCCTGGGCGCGCTCGGCAACATCCCGTCGCTCGGTGACATCAACGTCTGGATCGATCCCCAGACCAAGTATATCCACAAACTGGATATGAACCTCGACCTGAGCACGTTCATGGGCGCCATTGCCGGCATCGCGGAGGCGCTGCAGGGCACCCCGACGCCCGGCGGCCCGACCGCCACGCCGGTGCCGTCGCTGAAGTTCGTCGTCAATCTGACGGTGAGCAAGCAGAACGATCCGTCGATCAGCATCCCGACGCCGTAACAGGCACGGGCAGGCACACCAGCGGGGGCCGGTCTTGTGACCGGCCCCTTTTCCATGCCCGCGCCCGGTCGCCGCCCGCCGATTGACAGCCGGGCTGTTCTGGAGTACCCTTGCAATAGGGCAGCCGGTCATAGCAAGCGCCGTGTCACTTCGGGTCCCGCTTCGAGTGCTCCTTGTCACTCTGAGCGCAGCGCCGAGTCTCGGCGCGCCCCGGCCCCCACCGATTGGCACCCTGGGCCTCGTATCGCATGCTCGCCCTGGCCGCGTGTCTACCGGGCAGCCCCGGCCAGGCGGCGCCGTGCAGGAGGACACATGGCCGAAAGCATCGCCGAGTCTCGCCGGCTGGAGGCGCACGCCCGCCGGGAGGCCGATTGGCGCCGCTGGGGACCCTACCTCAGCGAGCGCGCCTGGGGCACCGTGCGCGAAGACTACAGCGCCGACGGGTCCGCCTGGACCTATTTCCCTCACGACCACGCCCGCAGCAAAGCCTACCGCTGGGGCGAGGACGGCCTGGCCGGCGTCTCCGACCGCGAGGGCCGGCTCTGCTTCGCCCTGGCCCTCTGGAACGGCCGCGACCCCATCCTCAAGGAGCGGCTGTTCGGGCTGTCCGGGCCGGAGGGCAACCACGGCGAGGACGTGAAAGAGTACTATTACTATCTCGACAATACGCCCACCCACTCCTACATGCAAACGCTCTACAAGTATCCGCAGGCGGCCTATCCCTACGCCGAGCTGGTGGCCGAAAACGGGCGGCGCGGGCGCCGGGCGCCGGAGTATGAGCTGATCGACACGGGCGTCTTCGCCGAGAATCGCTACTATGATGTATTCGTGGAGTACGCCAAGGTCGCGCCGGAAGACATCCTGATCCAGATCCGGGTCTTCAACCGCGGGCCGGACCCGGAGACGCTGCATCTACTGCCCACGCTCTGGTTCCGCAACACCTGGGCCTGGGGCAGCGACCCGGCCCGGCCCATCTTGCGCCGCATAGGCGCGCAGCGCGGCTGGCAGGGGATCGAAGCGGTCCACGCCACCCTGGGCACGTACTGGCTCTATGCCGAGAGCGGGAAGACCGGGCCGGAACTGCTGTTCACCGAGAACGAGACCAATATGGCGCGGCTGTACAACCTGCCCAACGCCACGCCGTTCGTCAAGGACAGCTTCCACCGCTATCTCATCGACGGCGAGACGGGCGCCGTGAACCGGGCCCTGACCGGCACCAAGGCGGCACTGCACTACCGGTTCACCCTGGCGGGCGGCGCCGCGGCGCAGATCCGGCTGCGGCTGACCAACATGGGCCAGGATCGTCCGTTTGGCCGGGTGTTCGACGCCGCGTTCGCCGCGCGCCGGGCCGAAGCCGATGCCTTCTACGCCGCCATCCAGCCGCCCAGCCTGCCGGAGGACCCGCGCCGGGTGCAGCGCCAAGCGCTGGCCGGGATGCTGTGGGGCAAGCAACTCTACGATTATGATGTGAACCGCTGGATGGAAGGCGATCCGGCCTACCGGCCACCGCCCGCCCAGCGCGAGAAGGGCCGCAACGCCGACTGGTGCCACCTCACCGCCTTCGACGTGATCTCCATGCCCGACAAGTGGGAGTACCCCTGGTTCGCCACCTGGGACCTGGCCTTCCACACCATCCCGCTGGCGCTGGTCGACCCCGACTACGCCAAGCGGCAACTGCTGCTGATGACCCGCGAGTGGTACCAGCACCCCAACGGCGCGCTGCCGGCCTATGAGTGGGCCTTCAGCGACGTGAACCCGCCTGTCCATGCCTGGGCCGCCTGGCGCATCTATCAGATGGAGGCCGCCGAGCGCGGCCAGGGCGACCGCCGTTTCCTGGAGAGCGTGTTCCACAAGCTGCTGCTCAATTTCACCTGGTGGATCAACCGCAAGGACGTGGACGGCAACAACGTGTTCCAGGGCGGCTTCCTGGGCCTGGACAACATCGGCGTGTTCGACCGCAGCGCCCCGCTGCCCGGCGGCGGCCACCTGGAACAGGCCGACGGTACGAGCTGGATGGCCGCCTACTGCCTGAACATGCTGACCATCGCCCTGGAATTGGCCGGCAAAGACCCCGTCTACCAGGACATCGCCACCAAGTTCTTCGAGCACTTCTTGCGCATCGCCGCGGCCATGGCCGACGTGTCGGAGGAAAGCATCGCCCTCTGGGACCAGCAGGACGGCTTTTTCTACGATGCCCTGCATATGCCCAACGGATCGGTCCAGGTGCTGCGCGTGCGCTCGCTGGTGGGGCTGCTGCCGCTGTTCGCCGTGGGCCTCATCGAGCCGGAGTTGCTGGAACGGTTGCCCGTCTTCAAGCGGCGCATGGAGTGGTTTCTCGCCAACCGGCCCTTCCTTGCCGGTCACATCGCCGAGGTGGACCGGCCCGGCGTCCATAAGCACCGCCTCTTCTCGATCCTGACGCCGGAACGGCTCCGATTGGTGCTGAAGCGGATGCTCGACGAGAACGAGTTCCTATCGCCTTACGGCATCCGCTCGCTCTCCAAGTACCACCTGGAGCACCCGTTCACGCTGACGGCCGAGTCCGAGGAGCATACCGTCAGTTATCAGCCCGCCGAGTCGCAGACGGGCATCTTCGGCGGCAACTCCAACTGGCGCGGGCCGATCTGGTTCCCGATGAATTACCTGATTATCGAGTCGCTGCTCAAGTTCCAGCACTACTACGGCGACAGCTTCCAGGTTGAGTGCCCCACCGGCTCCGGCCAGATGATGACGCTGGCCCAGGTGGCCGATCACCTTGCCCACCGCCTGATCCGCCTCTTCTTGCGCGATAAGCAGGGCCGCCGCCCGATCTACGGCGACCAGGCGCTGTTCCAGGCCGATCCGCACTGGCGCAACCTGATCCTGTTCCACGAATATTTCCACGGCGACAACGGCTATGGCCTCGGCGCCAGCCATCAGACCGGCTGGACCGGGCTGATCGCCATACTGCTGCAAGAACACTGCGAGACATTACACGACCTGATCGACCCCTACGCCGAAGAAGCGCCGTTAGCAGACGCGGTCAGCGGTGCGAACTGAAAGGAACCGGGTTTGGACGAAATCACCATTTATGGCACCACATGGTGCTCGGACTGCAAACGGACCAAGAAGTTCCTGGGCGAGCAGCGCGTCGCCTATAGCTGGGTGGACGTGGAGGAAAGCAGCGACGGCCTGGCTTTCATCGAGTCGGTGCAAGACGGCGGGCACAACGTGCCGACCGTCAAGTTCGGCGACGGCGAGATCCTGGTCGAGCCGTCGAACGCCGACCTGGCGCGCAAGCTGGGCATCTCCACGAAAGCCAAGCGCGATTTCTACGACGTGGTCATCATCGGCGGCGGGCCCACCGGGCTGATGGCCGCGATCTACCTGGCCCGCGAAGGCGTGGACTGCCTGATCGTGGAGCGGGCCGGGCTGGGCGGGCAGGCGGGCGTGACCGAGCGGCTGGACAACTTCCCCGGATGGCCGGATGGCATTCCGGGCGCCGAACTGGCCGACCGGCTGGCCGAGCAGGCGCGCGGCTTCGGCGTCGAGATCCTGGCTGCCCAGGCCGTGACCAGCATCGAGACGCACGACGGCTACCGCGATGTCCATACCGCCGGCGGCGACGAATACGGCGCGCGGGCGATGCTGATCGCCTCCGGCTCGACCTACGCTCGCATGGGCGTGCCGGGCGAGGACGACTTCATCGGCAGCGGCATCCACTTTTGCGCCACCTGCGACGGGCCCTTCTACAAGGGCCGCCCGGTGATGGTCGTCGGCGGCGGCAACAGCGCGGGCGAGGAGAGCATCTTCCTGGCCCGCTTCGCCAGCGCCGTGACCATCCTGGTGCGCGGCTCGAAGATGGCCGCCAGCAAGATCGTCCAGGACAAACTGGCCGAGGACCCCAAGATCACGATCCGCTATAACGCCGCCGTCGAAGCGTTCGAGGGCGACAAGAAGCTCCGGCGGGTGCGCGTGTGCGACAAAACGACGGATCAGACCGAGATCCTGGAACCGGCGGGCGTGTTCGTCTTTATCGGCCTCAAACCCAACACCGAGTTTGTGCCGCGCGAGATCCGCCGCGACGCCAACGGCTTCCTGGTGACGGGCAACGACCTGCAAACCTGCATGGCCGGCGTCTTCGCCGCGGGCGACGTGCGCTCCGGCAGCACCAAGCAGGCCGCCTCCGCCGTCGGCGAGGGCGCGACCGCCGCGCTGATGATCCGCGAATATCTCAAGCATAGTTAACCGCGGGACCTTCCTCCCGCAGTTCCGGTCATTCTGAGCGCAGCGAAGAATCTGGTCTCCTGGCCCCACCGCCGAGACTCTTCGCTGCGCTCAGAGTGACAAGTCCAACCCTAGTCATTCTGAGCGCAGCGAAGAATCTCGTCTTATGATCGCAGGA
>DASSGZ010000504.1:0-21243 GCA_035693165.1 Chloroflexia bacterium
ATTGTGCCCGGTGGGCGGGAAGTAGCGCCCGTCCGCCGCGCCGGTCGCCGGCACCGGGTCGGTGAGGGTGTGCCCGGCGGCGGGCAGCGCCAGCGTTGCCAGGCGGTGGTCTTGTACGCCGAGCACCGTGAGCGGCAGGTACGGGGTGACGGCCTGGGACTGTTTGCCCCGGTCGGCGAACGCCTGCCAGGTGGCGCCGCTGTCGGCGGAGTACCACAGGCTGCCCCGCCCGCGCAGGAACACGTTGGCGGGGGCGGCCTGCGCGATGTCGAGCATGACCGGCTCTCCGGCATAAGCGGCGGGCGGCGGGATGGGGCTGGCGAGCACCAGCCAGGTGCGCCCGCCATCGGTCGAGCGAGCCAAGGTGTAGTTGTAGGGATCGGACGCCAGCCGCAGGATGCCGTTGTTCGTGTAAACCAGTTGCACTGTGGCGTTCAGGCCCCGGCTGCCGGCCTCCACGAAGGTGCGCCCGCCGTCGTCCGAGATCGCCACCTGGCTGACACTGCTCGATCCGCCGGTGCCGGTGTTGGAGACGAGCACGATCGTGCCGGCGGGCGCCGCCCGACCGGGGATCGCCTCTACGGACCAGTAGGGGATCGGCCCCGCCGGGTTGGACGGACCGGCCCGGCGCGCACGCTGCTCCCAGGTGGTGCCGCCGTCGGGCGAGGCGTAGATCACGTAGGTGACGCCGCCGGGCGCCACTTCGACGGCCACCCCGTAGAGCAGTCGCCCGTCGGCGGGGGCCACGGCGATGCTCTCCAGGCTGCCGGTGGGCGGGCCGTTCTTTTGTTCCCAGGTGAGGCCACCGTCGGCGCTGGCCCAGAGCCGGGCGGCCGGCCCGGTCGGCGACACCAGCTCCAGCGCGTAGACGCGATTGCTGCCGTCCTGGGCGGCGCGCCCCGGCAGGTGGGCGATGGCCTGCCCGGTGGGGTCGTCCAGGCTGAACCGCCAGCCCGGCCCTGCAGGCCGATCCCCGGCAAACAGCAGGCCGTTGGGGCCGCAGAGGGTAAACGGGCGGCTATTGACCACGGTGCGCGCGCCGGTGGTCCAGTCGAAGGCCACAGTGCCCGCGTTGTCGTCGGCCACCAGCACCATGTTGGGCCGGGTGGCGTCGAAGCAGAGCGGCAGGTGCAGGTCCGGCAGGGTGATCCCGGTGTCTTGCCAGTCGGGCACGACCAGAGGGGCCGGGGCCGCCCGGCCGGGCAGGGCCGGCAATCCGGCCAGCAGGAACAAGCCGAGCAGGAGCACTCCAAGCGTGCGCCGGCTAGCGGCGCGCCAGGGGTTGAACATATGCTTCCTTCCTTGAAAATCACAATGCGTGACCCTGGTCGCCGGCTCGACCCGGCACCGGGGGATTGTCTAGTGCTTCACCACAGTGATTTTGCAGTGTAGGGGCCGGTTTCAAACCGGCCTGCTGCCCATCAGCATCAGGGTGGCGGACTACTAGCGCTTGCGGTTCGTTTCCAACGGAGCTTCTACCTGTATTAACGCGGGCGGGCGCGGGGGGTTTCCGGTGCACCGGGGCCAGCAGACTGCGGCGTCTGGTGGTATAATCCGACTAGAGGCGGATAGAGAGAGGCGACTTTTGCACGGTGCTTCGCAGACCCGCGCAAAGTATGCTTAGGTCTGTATGTATAGCCGAGGAGGGGCGCGATGGACACAAAGCAGTTCACGAACCCGAGTATGATCGCCGGGATCGCCCTCATAGTGTTGGGGCTGATCTTTTTCGCGGTGACGCAAGGGGCGTTTAGTCTCAACTGGGGCAACATCTGGCCGGCCTTCGTCGTGCTGGCGGGGCTGTATCTGCTGGCCCAGGCGTTTTCCAGCAATAATCCGTCCTGGCGGACCAACGGCATCATGGCCGGCACGCTCGTGACCCTGATGGGTGCGTTCTTCTTCGCCACCACCTTCGGCATCGTCTCCTGGGGTCTGTGGCCGATGTACTCGCTCATCGTGGCGGCGGCGTTCCTGGCCGGCTACTTCGCCTCCGGGCGCGAGGCCACGCGCTACCTGATGCCGGCGGCGATCCTGGGCCTGATCGGCATCGTCTTCCTGGCTCTGGACGCGACCGGGGCGGGCTACGGCGCCATTGGCCGGTTGTGGCCCATCTTCCTGGTCATCGCCGGTGTGCTGGTGCTTGCCCAGGGCGCGCGCCGGCCGCGCGCCGGCTGACCTGGGCCGGTGTCTGACCAGGCCCGCCGGCCAGGAGGGGCGCGTTGAGCACGGGAGGACCGGATACACCGCCGGACAGCTTGGACCGCGAGTTTGCGCGGCTGCCGCGCCGCACGCAGATCGTGCGTATGCGGCAGGTGACCGCGGCGGCCCTGGCCGCCTACGACTTGCCGCCCGCCCGTGTGAGGCTGCTGGCCCATCGCTTCAATACCACCTTCCACGTGGACACGGCCGTCGGCGCCCGCTACGTCCTGCGCATCAACCGGGCGGGCGCGCCCACGGTGGAAACGGTCGGCTCCGAACTGGCCTGGCTGGCCGCCCTGCGGCGTGACACGGCGCTCGAAGTGCCCGCGCCCGTGGCGACGCGCACCGGGTCGCTGCTCACGGTGGCCGATGCGCCCGGCGTAGCGCATCCGCACATCTGCGTGCTGTTCCGGTGGATGCCCGGCCACCTCTTGCGGCACGGCCTCACGCCCCGCCGCATGGAGCGCGTGGGCGTGCTGATGGCGCAGTTGCAGGATCATGCGACCCATTGGCAACGGCCGCCGGGCTTTACGCGGGGCCGGGTCGATTGGCCCGTCGCCATGGGCCGGACGTTGCCCGACCCGTATGGCCCCGAGGTCGTTGCCTACATCGAAGCCCTGGTGGCCGGCACCCTCGCGGCGGCGGAGGTGGCGCCGGTGCGGGAGGCCCTGGCGCGGGTGCGGGCGGCGGTGCAGGCGCTGGGCCAGGGACCGGATGCCTTCGGCCTGATCCACGCCGATCTCCATTACGGCAACCTGCTTTTTTCCGGCAACACGGTGCGGGCCATTGACTTCGACGATTGCGGGTTTGGCTTCCGGCTGTTCGACTTCGGCGTGATGCTGAGTGCCGTGCTCGACTGGCCGGACTATCCCGCGTTGCGCGCGGCGCTGCTGGCGGGCTACCGCCGCGTGCGCCCGCTATCCGCCGAACACGAAGCCCACCTGGATGCGTTTGTTGCCCTGCGCCTGGTGCAAGATGCGCTCTGGATCCTGGAGTGGCGCCGGCACCCAGCGCTGGGCGCGGATTGGGCCGCCCAGGCGCGCGAGGTGCTGGCGACGCTGGCGGCCTTTCTGGCGACCGGAACCGCGGCGCCCGCCGGCTCTTGATTGATCCCGCCTGGACCCTCGCACAGGAGATTTGGACGATTTCTTGACACAGACCGCACCAATATGCTATTATTAGCACGCTGTGTATGAAAGCACGGCGTTTGTTGTGTCTCGAATGCGCGCAACCGGCGCCGCGTTTCCAAGTGAATAGCTCGTACTCATCGAGAGGGGTGGAGGGACCGGCCCTGTGAAGCCCGGCAACCCGGCTGGTGTCCGCAAGCGCGGCGCAGTCATGGGTGCCAAATCCGTCAGCAAGCTCCGGCGTCTGCTGCTGAAAGATGAGAGAGCGGCCCAATCGGCTATTCTCTCATTGTGTAATGCGATGGGAGAATTTTTTTGCATCTGACACGAACCCTCTGGTGGGAAGAGGGCGCACTGGTCCTGATCGACCAACGGCAACTGCCGGGCGCCTATGTGACGCTGCGCTGCACCGCGCCGGAGGAAGTCGCCACGGCGATCCGCGATATGGCCGTGCGCGGCGCCCCGGCCATCGGCTGCGCCGCCGCCTATGGGCTGGCGCTGAGCGCCGCCCGCCATGCTGATCCGGGCCTGACGGCGCAACGGGCAGCCTTGCAGGCGGACGCCGCCCTGCTACGGGCCACGCGGCCCACGGCCGTCAACCTGGCCTGGGCGCTCGACCGGCAACTGGCGCTGGCGCGCGCGTACCGCGGGCAGGACCCGGCGGAACTGGCCGCGCATCTGCTGGCCGAAGCCGAGCAAATCGCCGACGACGACGAGGCCGCGTGCCGCACGATGGGCGCGCATGGCGCCGCGCTGATCCCGCCCGGCGGGCAGGTGCTGACCCACTGCAACGCGGGCAGCCTGGCGACGGCGGCCTACGGCACGGCGCTCGGCGTGGTCCGCGCCGCCTGGGAGCAGGGCCGCCTGGCCCATGTCCTGGTCGACGAGACCCGGCCCCGCCTGCAGGGCGCCCGGCTCACCGCCTGGGAGTTGCAGCAGGCCGGTATCCCCTGCACGCTGATCGCCGATAACATGGCCGCGAGCTTCATGCGCCGGGGCGCCGTGGATGCGGTCGTGGTCGGCGCCGATCGCATCGCCGCCAACGGCGATACAGCCAACAAAATCGGTACTTACGGGGTGGCGGTGCTCGCGCGAGCGCACAACATCCCGTTTTATGTGGTCGCCCCCGCCTCGACCATCGACGTGCAACTGGCGAACGGGGATGCGATCCCCATCGAAGAGCGCGCGGCGGAGGAGATGACCCACCTGGGCGGGGAGCAGTTGGCCCCGGCGGGCGTGGCGGTCGCCAACCCGGCGTTCGACGTGACGCCGCACACGCTGATCACGGCTATCGTGACCGAGCACGGGGTGATTTACCCGCCCTTTGCCGCCGGGTTGCGCGAAGCCGTGGCGGCCAGCCCCATCAACAGTCGCAATGTAGGAGCGGTTGCGCTTCACTAGTGCCGGCGCGGGCCGGAGCCATCGGGAGTACGAATGAGCATTGTCGTGACCGGTTCGGTCGCCTATGATAATATCATGGATTTCCCCGGCCATTTTCACGAGCATATCCTGGCCGATAAAATCCACATGCTGAATGTCAGCTTTCTGGTTGACACCCTCAAGAAGCAGCGCGGGGGCTGCGCCGGCAATATCGCCTATTCGCTGGCCCTGCTGGGGTCGCACCCCAAGATCTACAGCACGGTCGGCCCTGACTTCTCCGACTATCGCAGCCAGCTTGAAAGCATCGGCGTCGATACGAGCACCATCCGCGAAGTGACCGATCAGTTTACTGCCACCTGCTTCATCACCACCGACCGCGACAACAACCAGATCACCGGCTTCTATCCCGGCGCCATGGCCCGCGATGCCCAGCTTTCGCTGGCGCCGCTGGGGCTGGGTCCGCAGGATCTCGTCGTGATCTCGCCGACCGAGCCGGAGGCCATGACCCGCTTCGCGCGGGAATGCCGGGCCGGCGAGGTGCCCTATGTCTATGTGCCCGCGCAGCAGATCATCCGCCTGAGCGCCGAGGATCTGCTGACCGGCATCGAGGGCGCCCGCGTCATCATCGCCAACGACTACGAGTACGAGATGATGCATAACAAGACCGGCCTGACCGCCGCCGACATGCTGCGCCACGCCGAGGTCGTGGTGAAGACGCGGGGCGAGGCCGGATCGGTGGTGCGCACCCGCGACGCCGAGTATACGATCCCGATCGCCCAGCCGCGCGAGGTGGTCGATCCCACCGGCGCCGGTGATGCCTATGCCGCCGGGTTCGTCCACGGCCTGACCCAGGGCTTCGATCCCGCAGTCACGGGCCGGATTGCCGCGCTCGCCGCCGTGTACGTGATCGAGTATTACGGTACCCAGGCTCATTCCTATAGCCGCGCCGAATTTGCCGCGCGGTATGCCGAGAACTTCGGCACGTCGATTCAGTTGTAGCCATGACGCCTGCTCGAGGCCACCTGGCAGCCCGGTAATGAGAGTGTAGCCATGACGCCTGCTCGAGGCCACCTGGCTTAACGTTAACTCAATTATCAGCTACAGACAGACAAGATCGATTATTAGCCTCAATACAGGCAGACCGGCGACCGGTACTGCTAAAGGAGTTGTACAACACATGGTTTCGACCGTTGAGAACCGCCCGCTGACCGGGGCGGATTATGATGTCCGCGACCTGAGCCTGGCCGACAAGGGCCGGCTGCGCATCGAGTGGGCCGCCAAGGAAATGCCCGTGCTGGCCCTGCTGCGCGAACGCTTCGCCAAGGAGCAGCCGCTGAAGGGCAAGCGCCTCTCCGCCTGCCTCCACGTGACCGCGGAGACGGCCAACCTGGCCCTGACCTTGCAAGCCGGCGGCGCCGAACTCGTGCTCTGCGCCAGCAACCCGCTGTCCACCCAGGACGACGTGGCCGCCGCGCTGGTCAAGCACTACAACATCCGCACCTACGCTATCAAAGGCGAGGATACCGCGACCTACTACAAGCACATCGCGGCGGCGCTGGCGCACCGCCCCCAGATCACCATGGACGACGGCGCTGACCTGGTGTCCGCGCTGAACTTCATCGAACTGGGCCGCCTGGACGATGTCCACCCCGTCGTGCGCGAGTGGGCGCAGACGCTGACCGAAGCCGAACGCCGCGAACTGTTCCAGAACATCCTGGGCAGCAGCGAGGAGACGACGACCGGCGTCATCCGCCTGAAGGCGATGGCGAAGGACGGCGTGCTCAAGTTCCCGGTCATCGCCGTGAACGAGTCCGACACCAAGCACCTGTTCGACAACCGCTACGGCACCGGCCAGAGCACGCTCGACGGCGTGCTGCGCGCCACCAACATCCTGCTGGCGGGCAAGGTCGTGGTCATCGCCGGCTACGGCTGGTGCGGCCGCGGCGTGTCGAGCCGCGCCCGTGGCCTCGGCGCCCGCGTCATCGTCACCGAGGTCAACCCGGTGCGCGCGCTCGAAGCGGTCATGGACGGCTTTGAGGTGCAGAAACTGGAAGATGCCGCCCGCGAAGGCGATATCTTCATCACCGTCACGGGCGACCTGAACGTGGTCGACCGCCCGCACATCGCCAACATGAAGGACGGCGCCATCGTCGCCAACAGCGGCCACTTCAACGACGAGATCAACATCCCGGCCCTGCGCGAGCAGGCGACGGCGGTGCGCACCGTGCGCGATTTCGTCGAGGAGTTTACGCTGCAGGACGGGCGCCGCGTCTACCTGCTGGGCGAAGGCCGCCTGATCAACCTGGCCGCCGCCGAAGGCCACCCGGCCAGCGTGATGGATATGAGCTTCGCCAACCAGTCGCTGGCTGCCGAGTACCTGGTCCAGCACCAGGGCGAACTCCAGAACCAGGTCTACACCATCCCGGCGGAACTGGACCAGGAGATCGCGTTGCTGAAGCTGCGCGCGATGGGTATCGAGATCGACGTCCTGACCGAGGAGCAGCAGAAGTACCTGGCCTCCTGGGAATCCGGGACCTAGGCGTAGCGTCGCGAATCGCGAGTGACGACCTGCGCGAATCACCCCGATGTGGCGGCAATGGGTGCGTGCCGGCAATGTGGCCGGCCCCTTTGCTCGCTATGCGTGTACTTTCGGGACGGCCAGATCCTCTGCGCGGCGCACAACGCCGCCGCCGGGGATCCGGCCGCCCTCTCAAGCGCCGTGACGACCGGCCCGGCCCCTGGCCCGATCCAGGGCGAACCGGTCGCCACGCCGCCCGCGAACATTGACAATGTGCCGGCTACGCCCGCCTGGGCTATCGATCCCCGGCTGGAGCCGCTGCCGATGGCGATGCGCCCCGGTTGGACCGATGAGCCGCTGGAGCCGCGCCGCAGCGGCAATGCCGAGACGTTTGGCCTGATCGGGCTGATCGTCGCGCTGGTTGCGCTCCCGTTCGGGATCTGCTGCGGCGTAGGCGGCGTGATCGGCGTGCCGCTGGCCCTCATCGCCGGGGGGCTGTGCATCGCCGCCCTGGTGCTCGCGCCGCGCGGGCGCAACCCGTCTTCGGCGCGCTGGATGGGCGGAGTGGGCCTTGGGTTTGCCGCGCTGACCTTAGTCGTCAGCCTATGTTTTTTCGCCGTGACCTTCGCCGGCCTCGGCACGTCGCTTTTTAGTATCGCAACGCCGTAACGCGTTTGGAGGACATGATGACAACTTTTACGGAATCGCCGCAGTTTTTCTTCACCTCGGAGTCGGTGACGGAAGGCCACCCCGATAAGCTGTGCGACCAGATCTCGGACGCGATCCTGGACGCCATGCTGGATCAGGATCCGAACAGCCGCGTGGCCTGCGAGACGGCGACCACCACCGGTATGGTCCTGGTCATGGGCGAGGTCACCACCAAGAGCTGGGTCGATATTCCCAAGCTGGTGCGCGACACGATCAACGATATTGGCTACACGCGCGCCAAGTACGGCTTTGACGCCGAGACGTGCAACGTGATCGTGTCGATCAAGGAGCAGTCGAAGGACATCGCCCAGGGCGTGGACGAGGCCCTGGAGCACAAGACGGGCGAGATGACCGACGCCGAGGTCGAGGCGATTGGCGCCGGCGACCAGGGCATGATGATCGGCTTTGCCTGCGACGAGACGCCCGAGCTGATGCCGCTGACCATCTCGCTGGCGAATGCGCTGACCCGCCGCCTGTCGCAGTTGCGCCGCAGCAAGGTGCTGCCCTGGCTGCGCCCCGACGGCAAGTCCCAGGTCACGGTCGAGTACAGCCACGGCAAGCCCAAGCGGGTGGAGGCGGTGGTCGTTTCGACCCAGCACGCGCCCCATGTCAGCCACGAGGAGATCGAGCGGGAGATCATCGAGAAGGTGATCCGTGCCGTGGTGCCCGCCGAACTGCTCGATGACAAGACCAAATTCTACGTGAACCCGACCGGGCGCTTCGTGATCGGCGGCCCGATGGGCGATGCCGGCGTGACCGGGCGCAAGATCATCGTCGATACCTACGGCGGGGTGGCTCGCCACGGCGGCGGCGCCTTCAGCGGCAAGGACCCGACCAAGGTGGACCGCTCGGCGGCCTATGCCGCGCGCTACGTGGCGAAAAACGTCGTCGCCGCCGGCCTGGCCGACCGCTTCGAGATCCAGCTCAGCTATGCCATCGGCGTGGCCCACCCGATCAGCATCTCGGTCGAGACGTTCGGTACGGGGAAGGTGGCCGACGCGACGATTGTCGATCTGATCAACAAGCACTTCGACCTGCGGCCCGGCGCGATTATCCGCGACCTGAAGCTGCGCCGCCCGATCTACCGCGCCACTGCCGCCTTCGGGCACTTTGGCCGCACCGATATCGACGCGCCGTGGGAGAATACGGACAAGGCCGCGATCCTGCGCGCGGAAGCCGGGCTCGACGAGTCGGGTAGCGACACCTCCGCCGGCCGCCAACTGGTCGGTTCTTCGCGCGGTTGAACCCGCGCTCGCCCGACACGGAGCGACCGATGCGCGCATTGATCACGGGGGCCGGCGGCTTCGCGGGGCGCTACCTGGTGGCCCACCTCGCGGATGTCACCGGCTGGGAGTTGTGGGGGACCACGCGCCCCCACAAAGCCGCGCCGCCGGAGGGGTCCACGCCCGTGGACCCCTCCGGGCGCCGCAGCGACACCGGGCGGCGCCCGCTGGACAGTACCTGGGCCACGCAACACCGGATCCGGATGGCGCCGGTGGACCTGCTGGACTACGCCGGCACGCGCGATCTGCTGGCCGAGCTCCGTCCCGACTTTATCTTTCACCTGGCGGCCCAGGCCATTGTGCAGCAGGCGCTGCGCGATCCGCAGGGGACGCTGGTCAACAATGTCGTCGGCGAATTGAATGTGTTGCGCGCGGTGCAGGAGTTGGGCCTGACGCCGCGCATTTTGCTGATCGGCAGCAGCGAGCAATACGGGCACGTGCGGCCCGAGGATCTGCCCGTCAACGAAGATACGCCGTTCCGCCCGGAAAATCCCTACGCGGTCAGCAAGATCACGCAGGATATGCTGGGCCTGCAATATTTTGTGGCCTATAAGCTGCCGATCATCCGTGTGCGTCCGTTTAATCATATCGGCCCCGGCCAGAGCGAGCAGTTTGTCACCGCCGCCTTCGCCCGCCAGGTGGCGGCCATCGAGGCCGGGCTGCAGGAGCCGATCCTGCGGGTGGGCAACTTGAGCGCCGAACGCGACTTCACCGATGTCCGCGATATGGTGCGCGCGTATCACCTGGCGATCACGGAAGGCGAACCCGGCGCGGTGTATAATATCGGTTCGGGTAAGGCCACGGCGATCTCCACGATCCTCGATACCTTTCTCAGCATGAGCAAGGTGGCCGTGCAGATCGAGCGCGATCCGGCTCGCCTGCGCCCGGCGGATGTGCCGCGTATTGTCTGCGATGCCCGCCGGTTTCGGGAGTGCACGGGGTGGCAGCCGGAAATCAGCCTGCAGCAGTCGCTGCGCGATATCCTGAACGATTGGCGTGAGCGCGTGACGGACGTGACGAACGGCGGGACCGGCTGACCGGGCACGGAGAATTCCCGGTTCCGGGTGTAGGGCGGGTTGCAGTCGATCCCGCCCGCCTTGCATATGATAGAGGTGCAAGCCTGGTAGCCATGGGCCGGCGCGGCGGGCCGGCCCCCGCCTTATGGCTGATGCGCTCGTGCCGGAGCCGGGTAGGACCACCGGCAGCGTTTTAAAACTGGTAACAAACGGAGGAAACCCCTTGAGAGTTCTGATTACTGGTATCACCGGTTTTGCCGGCAGCCATATGGCGGACATGCTTTTTGGCAAGCCCGATATCGAATTGTTCGGCACCTACCGGCGGCGCAGCCGGCTCGATAACCTGGAGAACCTGTTGCCGCACCTCAATCTCATCGAGGTCGGTGTCTCCAGCGTGGATACGATTCGCGCGGCGTTTGTGTCCGGCAAGATCAACATGATCAATAGTGACCTGGTGGATGCCTTCAGCGTGCATAAGCTGATCGCCGCCGTCCGTCCGGATCGCATCTTTCACCTGGCCGCGCAGTCCTTTGTGCCGACCTCGTGGAATGCCCCCGCCGAAACGCTGCAAACCAACATCCTCGGCCAACTCAATCTCTTTGAAGCGGTGCGCGAGACCCGCGCCCTGGCCGCGGAGCAAGGGCCGGGTGGGTTCGACCCGCTGATCCAGATCGCCGGGTCGTCGGAGGAGTACGGCCTGGTGTTGCCCGACGAAGTGCCGATGACCGAGGCTAACGAGTTGCGCCCGCTCAGCCCCTACGCGGTGAGCAAGGTGACGCAGGAGAAGCTGGCCTACCAGTATTGGATGAGCTACCAGGTCAAGAGCATCATCTCGCGCGGCTTCAACCACGACGGCCCGCGCCGCGGCGAGCACTTTGCACCCTCCACCTGGGCACGCCAGATCGCGCGCATCGAGAAGGGCTTGCAGGAGCCGATTGTGTATGTAGGTGACCTGGCGAGCAAGCGCGACATCACCGATGTGCGCGACATGGTGCGCGCCTACTGGCTGATGCTGGAGCGCGGCACGCCCGGCGAAGTGTACAACATCGGCTCGGGCCAGACCCGCAGCATGGGCGAGATGCTCGATATGCTGCTGGGCATGAGCAAGGCGCGCATCGAGATCAAGCAGGATCCGGCCCGTATGCGCCCCAGCGACGTGAAAATCCTCTGGGCCGACGCCGGCAAGTTCCAGAAAGCCACCGGCTGGGAGCCGACCATTCCCTTCGAGCAGACCATCCGCGATCTGCTGGCTTACTGGCGCACCCACGTTTAGCCGCCGTTGGGAGAGGCCGGGGTCGGGAGATCGCATCTCCCGGTCCGGCCTCCCGGCTTGCTTATCTCCCCTCCGCCGGCGTTCTCCCATCGGTTCCTCTGGTCTCCCGGCTCGTTCCACCGGGCGTGCGGCCGCGAAAGCGGCCGTTAGCTTACCGGATTTCGGGACCGGATGAACCCCGATTCCATCGGCAGAAGTATTGACATATCCCTGAAAGCGTGCTACAATCGCCCTAGATGTTGTGTTCGATATCGCTTGAAGATCTAGATATAGTATCGGGCGCGAAATTTATCCGTTACGGGACCGGTGCGGCGCCGGTCTCCATCGCGTGACTGGTGGCGTCACCACCTGCCGGGGAAGCTATGCGCTGTCCGTATTGTCATAAAGGCGAATCGCAAGTTCTCGATACGCGGGAGACCCCCGATAGCGACGGCATCCGCCGCCGGCGGCGCTGTAACAACTGCGGCCAGCGCTTTACCACCTACGAGCGGGTGCAACCGGTGAATTTGATGATCGTCAAGAAAGAGGGCCTGCGCGAGGAATACAACCGTGGCAAAATCGAATCCGGCATCCGGCTCGCCTGCACCAAGCGCCCGGTGAGCGCTACAACCATCGAGAACGCCGTGAACAGCATCGAAAGCGAGCTTTTCGGCCTGGGCCAGAACGAAGTACCAGCCAAAGTCGTTGGCGACCTGGTGCTTAACCGCCTGCGCGAGATCGATCAAGTGGCGTATATCCGCTTCGCCTCGGTGTACCTCAACTTTGCCGATCTGGCGGAGATGGGCCAGGCGATTGAGGCGCTCTTGCAGCGCGAGACCCGCAGCGAACGATCTCCGGCGTGACGGGCCGGCCCCTGTGTTACATCCTGGTTAGTATGGAGTGAAGTGAAGATGGCAAAGACCAAACCGGCGTCGCCGGGCACCGCGCATCAACCTGATGTCGGCGTGCCCCTGGCGAAGAACGCCGTCACCGTGCTCGAACGCCGCTACCTCGTCAAGGACGAGGCCGGCAAGGTGATCGAAACCCCGGAGGAGATGTTCCACCGCGTGGCGCGCAACCTGGCCGAGGCCGAGGGCCGCTACGGGGCCGACGTGGATCTCTGGGAAGATCGCTTCTATCGCCTGATGCGCTCGCTGGAGTTCCTGCCCAACTCGCCCACGCTGATGAACGCGGGCCGGCCCTTGCAGCAACTCAGCGCGTGCTTCGTGTTGCCCGTGGGCGACGACCTGGGCGAAATCTTCTCCACGATCCGCAACCAGGCGCTGATCCACCAGACCGGTGGTGGCACCGGCTTTGCCTTCAGTCGCTTGCGCCCCAAGAACGACATCGTCATGACCACCAAGGGCAAGGCCAGCGGCCCGGTCAGCTTCATGCAAGTGTTCGATGCCGCGACAGGGGCGATTAAGCAAGGCGGGACACGCAGGGGCGCCAACATGGCGATCCTCTCGGTGGATCACCCCGATATTGAAGAGTTCGTCGACATGAAGAACGATCTGTCGGTGATGACCAACTTCAATGTCTCGGTGGCCGTGACCGAGAAGTTCATGGAAGAGGTCGAGCGCGACGAGGATCACGCGCTGATCAACCCGCGCACCGGCCAGGTGGTCAAGACGATCCCGGCGCGCTACCTATTCAACAAGATCGTCCATAACGCCTGGCAGACCGGCGAACCGGGCATCGTGTTCATCGACCGGATCAACGCCAGCCGCTCGAATCCGACGCCGCAACTGGGCATGGTCGAGAGCACCAACCCCTGCGGCGAACAACCCTTGCTGCCCTACGAAGCCTGCAACCTTGGCTCGATCAACGTCGGGCGGCTGACCGTCGAGCGCAACGGCAAGACCGATCTCGATTGGGATGCCCTGCGCGACGTGGTGCACCTGGCGACGCGGGCGCTCGAAGACGTGATCGAGATGAATAAGTACCCGATCCCCGAGATCGAGGAGATGACCACGCGCAACCGGCGCATCGGCGTCGGGCTCATGGGTTGGGCCGATCTGCTGTTCAAGCTGCGCATCCCGTACAACTCGGAGGAAGCGACCGACCTGGCCGAGCGGATGATGAAGTTCATCGACGACGAGGCCAAAAACGCGTCGGAGCAACTGGCCGCCGAGCGCGGGCCGTTCCCCAACTGGGAAGAGAGCATCTACGGGCCGAAAGGCCAGCACTGGCCGAACGCCCAGGGCGTGCGCCCGCTGCGCAACTCGACGGTGAGCACCATCGCCCCCACCGGCACCATTTCGATCATCGCCGGGGCGTCGGGCGGCATCGAGCCGCTCTTCTCGCTGGCCTTCATGCGGACCATCATGGACAAGGACAAGCTGCTGGAGGTCAACGAGATCTTCGAGCAGGTGGCGAAAGACGAAGGCTTCTACAGCCCCGAACTGATGGAAGAAGTCGCGGCGGCGGGCACGCTAGCCCATATCGAGGGCATCCCCGACTGGGTGAAGCGCGTCTTCGTCACCGCCCGCGACGTGACGCCGGAATGGCACGCGCGCATGCAGGCCGCGTTCCAGAAATCGACAGACAACGCGGTCTCAAAGACAGTCAACTTCCCGCCGGAAGCCACCGAGGACGAAGTCCGCGAGGTCTACGAACTGGCCTATCGCCTCGGCTGCAAGGGCGTGACCATTTACCGCGACGGCAGCCGGTCCGAGCAGCCGATGAGCACGGTCGCCAAGAAGCCGGAAAGCGGCGCGGCCCCCGTGCCGGCCACCGTGCCGCTGACCGCCGCGGGCGCGACGGCGAAGGCCATCGGGAACGGCAACGGCAATGGGCACAACCACGATGTGCCGGAGATCGCGGCGGAAGTGCGCGAAGCCGACGCCCAGCCGCCGGTCGATGTAGTCGAGCCGCATCCCGTGCTGCCGCGCCCGCTGCCCGACGGCGATATCAGCGGCTGGCTGGGCCGCATCAAGAGCCCGCAGGGCACCGTGCGTGTCTGGGTGAGCGAAGTGGACGGCCAGCCCTACGAGACCTATATCGTGCTCGGCAAGTCGGGGTCCGACCTGATGGCGCTGACCGAGGGCATCGGGCGCATGATGTCCATCGCCCTGCGGGCGGGCATCCCGGTCGAGATCCTGATCGACCAGTTGCGCGGCATCGGCGGCAGCCGGTCGGTCGGGTTCGGCACCCAGCGCGTGCTCTCCGTGCCCGACGCCATCGCCAAGCTGCTCCAGGAACACTACTTCCCGGAGCCGGACGCGCCGGCGGCGCCCGCGTCCCAGCCGGTCGCCAAGGCGGCCCCGGCGGTGGTGCAGGTAGCTCCGCATCCGCGCCGGCCCATCACCAGCCAGCCGCTCGGCGACATCTGCCCCGAATGCGGCAACGCCACGCTGATGCACGTCGAGGGCTGCAAGAAGTGCCCCTGCGGCCACAGCGAGTGCTAAGCTAGCGGTCAGCCGTTAGCCGTCAGCTATCAGGTAGTTAGGGAAGGGCGCCCACGGTGGGTGCCCTTCCTCATTTTGTGCGTCGTGGATGCGGGCGGGGGCTACCGTATCGCGCGGCGGGCGGTGTAGACCTGGTAGATGGGGCGGCCGTCGCGCATGTAGGAGGTGTGTTCCAGGAAGGGCACCTGGCCGCGGGTCGCCAGCACGCGCTCGAACTCGGCGAAGCGGTTATAGGGACCGATGGTGCCGGCGGTGAAGACGTAGCGGGCGTTCACGTCCAGCAGCGTATGGTTCAAGGCCGCGTCAAAGGACGCGATGGTCTGCGGGTCCGAGTTGTCGCCGTACTGGAAGATCTCCTCCGGGTCGAGCCGGCCCTGGCTCAGGATCTCCAACTGGCGGCGGATGCCCCACTCGGCGGCGACGACCGGGCGGTCGGGCGCCTTGAGCAGATAGTTGTTCAGCGTGTAGATGCCGTCGGAGAAGGCGAACAGGCCGCCGGTCAGCCCCAGGTCGCGGTGGTAGCGGTAGTCCGACCAGAGCGCGCTGCCCAGCATCAGCGCCACGGCCAGCATGACCCCGGCGGCCCGCCAGGCCGGCGCCGGGCGGCGGGTGGCGGCGGCGGCAGACGCCTGCGCGCGGGCTTGCGGCGCCCAGCCGGCCACCTGGGCCAGCGCGGCGCCGATGAGGATCTGCGGCAGGGGCAGCATGACCAGCAGGTGCGTGGGCCACAGCCCGGAGAGGGTGGGGAAGCTCTGGCCCAGCACCGCCGCCAGGTAGCCCACGGTGGCGACCAGCGGGCGCTGCCAGCGGGTGGCGGGCGCGCTCCAGCCCAGCAGGAACAACAGCGCCACCAGGCTGATCCAGAAGAGCACCCCGGTGAGATCGGTCAGGCGCAGGTCGAACGGTCCGCGCGCCTGGCCGTCGGGTTGGCCGGTCAGCAGCCAGGTGGCGAGGCTGCCGAGCGTGGCGCCGAGCAGGATGGCGCCCGCCGGGCGGGCCCAGGTGGCCGGGGCGCGCAGGGTCGCCCGCACGAGCCACAGCGCCGCACCGCCCGCGATGAGCACGGCGAGCACCGCGGGCGCCACGAGCAACGCCGAGCGGCTGCTGGGCCGCACGAACGCGGCCAGGCAGAGCAGCAGCGCGGGCGCGAAGGCCAGGAGCGCGCCGCCCAGCGCCCGCCGGGCCGGCCCCGCGGGGGGTTGCGTGCCCGGTAGCCGCCAGATCGCCGTCGCCAGCAAGCCGATCGCGGCCAGCGCGAACCCCAGCGGCGCCAGCACATCGGCATACACCGGCAGTGGGCCGCCCGGATGGTCGGCGGCGGTCTGGAACCAGAAGTAGCTGCCGTCGAGCAGCACCTTGAAGCGGTCCATTTCTTCCCACAGGTTCGGCAGCACCGTGGTGTTGTTCGTGCCATACTCGGTCTGCGTGGCGCTGCCGCGAATCTTGAGATAGGTGCCCTGGGTTTGCCAGTTGAAGGCCAGGAAAGTGAACGACCCGATGCAGAAGAACAGCACCCCCAGCGCCAGGACCCCGGCAATGCGCCATTGGGGCACAAGGGCCCGCCCGCTTGCCGGCAGCCAGGCCGGGCGCAGAGCCCGCAGCCCTAGCCGGCGTCGCGCCCAGAGCGCGCGCCCGTGCAGCAAGACGTAGCAGGCCAGCACCGCGACGATAGGCCAGACATAGAGCAGCTTGGTCGCCAGGCCCAGGCCCATGAGGAAGCTGCCCAGGTAGAGCCGGCCGTTCTTGCCGCGCGGCGCGCGCCACCAGGTGGTGAACGCCAGCAGCGCGCCCAGCGTGAACGGCACGATCTCGGCGACCACATAAACGCCGATGCGGCTCCAGAAGACCCAGGACGGCGAGAGCGCAAAGAGCAGCACGGCGATGCGCGCCGCGCCCCGCCCGAACCAGGCGCGCGCCAGGAAATAGCAGAGCACAATGGTGATGACGCCACTCAGGATCGGGAACGTCCGGATCGACGTGACGCCGATGCCGCCGATCAGGAAGAAGGGCACCAGCAGGTAGGTGCTGATGATGCCCTGGTAGTCGTCGAGCATGAGCGGCCACTGGCGGTCAAACAGCGTGATATGCGCGCCGCGATCCAGCTCCACCGGCGTGCCCTGCACGATGTGCATCGTCGAGACGGCGTCCCAGGCTTCGTCATAGTAGAGGCCGGGCAGGTGGAGTTGGTAGAGCGCCAGCAGCAAGAACACCGCGCAGGCCACGCCGACCGTGAGCGCATCGATCAGCGCGGGCAGGCCGATGCGGCGAGATTGCCGGGCGGTGGTCACGCTCTCGGCTGCCGGGCCGGGCGCGGATAGCGGCCCGGCGGGCGGGGCGCTACTGCTATACGTGTTCGGTGGCGGCGCTATGGGAGTGTCGTGGGGTTGCCTCGGATTTTGCACACAAACTTCCTAAATTCCAGGGTTGCCGCCCGGCTACTGGAGGCGGCGCAAGGCATCTTGCGCCGCCGAGCGCACCGTGGCGTCATCTGTCGCGCTGTCAAGCGCGTGCCGGTAGGCATCGACGGCCTCGTTGCGCTGCCCATCCTCTTCGAGCGTATAGCCCAGATAGAGCCAGGCGGCGGCATAGTCATTTTTGAGCTTGATCGCCTCGCGATAGGCGGCGATGGCTTCTTTGCGGTTGCCCGAGTCGCGCTCGGCCTGGCCCAACCCGAACCAGGCTTCCAGCATATGCGGGTCGAGCCGGGTCGCCTGCTGGTAGGCGTTCAGCGCCTCGGGCAGCTTGCGTTGCGATAGGTAGATCTGCCCCAGGCGGAACTGGGGCATCGCCCATGACGGGCGCAGTTTCGCCGCCTGGGTATATTCGCGGATGGCGTCGTCCCAGTAAGCGCGTTCGGCATAGGTCTCGCCCAGGTAGAAGTGCGGATCGGCGGCCGTCGGGTCGATCTCGCTGGCGCGGATGAACTTCTTGCGCGCCTCCTCGCCCTGGTTGATCTTGTCGAGCGCGCGGCCCAGGCCGACGAGCGCGGGCGCATAGTTCGGATCGATCTGCAAGGCGTGGTTATAGGCGTCCTGGGCCTGGCCGTTGTTGCCCTGGTCCAGGTAGAGATCGCCCTCGCCGGTGAGCGCGGCGACGTTGTTGGGATCGGCCTGCAAGACCGCCGAGTAATACTGCTGGGCGCGTCCGCTGTCGCCCTGTAGAGCGTAGGATCGGCCCACGCCGTAGAGCGCCTGCGGGTCGCCCGGCTGGATCTTGAGCGCCTGGTTGTACTGGGTCAGCGCGGCGCTGGGGTCGCTCGCGTCCAGGAACGCATCGCCGAGCAGCAGATAGGCCCGTTCGTCGCCGGGGGCATGTTGCTGGAACGCCTGCGCCTGCTTGACGGCATCGGCAGAGCGGCCCGGCTGCTTCTCCAGCACCCGCACCAACCCCTGCCAGGCTTCGACGATATTCGGGTCGTGTTGCACGGCGTCCTGGTACTGCTGCTCGGCCTGTTTCCAGTCGCCGCGTGCTTCGTACAGCCGCCCCAGGTGGTAGTAGGCGTCGGCCCGCCCGGCGTTTTTGTCGATGGCGGCTTTATACTCGGCGATGGCCTGGTCGGTCAGCGTGCGGGCCTCGTTCGTTTTTCCGGCCTGCTGGGCCAGGGTGGCCTGCTGTTCGTAGAGGCCGCCCAGGGCAAAGTGGACCTCCGGGTGGGCCGGTTCGATCTGCTCCACCCGCAGCCAGAGCTTGCGCGCGTTGTCGGTGTCGCCGCGCGCCGCCAGCATGCGGCCCGACTCGTAGAGCGCCTCGACGTTATTGGGCTGGCTCTTCAGCACGGTGTCATATTCGGCCAGGGCGGCGTCGTTCTGCTGGGCCTGCT
Source organism: Chloroflexia bacterium (assembly GCA_035693165.1). Taxonomy (GTDB): domain Bacteria; phylum Chloroflexota; class Chloroflexia; order QHBQ01; family JAICKM01; genus JAICKM01. The sequence continues at coordinate 18,711 of DASSGZ010000504.1, forward strand.
CGTAGATCTCGGCCAGCAGCAGATGCGCTTCCCACAGGCTCGGATCACCGTCCAGCGCGGCTTTGGCTTCGGGCACGGCGGCGTCGGGCCGGTTCAAGCCGACCAGGGCGCGCGCCCGGATCAGATGGTCGCGCGGCGTGTTCGCCGGTTGTTGGGCGACCTGGCTGTACGCCTGTTGCTCGCCCGCTATGTCGCCCATCTGGTGGTAGACATCGGCCAGTTCGAGATAGGCGGGCAGGTAGCCGGGGTTGGCCGCGATCAGCGCCTGGTACTCGGCGACCGCCTGGTCGGGCTTCTTGTCCTCCAGGTCCATCTCCGCCAGTTGCTCATAGGCGCCCGGCGCGGACGGCTTCAGCGTCTTGGCCTGGGCGAACGAGTCGCGGGCGCGCTGGCGGTCTCCCTGCTGGCGGTAGAGAATGCCCATCTGGACGCGCACATCCTCGCGATCGCGGTCTAGCCGGATGGCATCCTGGAAGGCGGCGATGGCCTGCTCGGCGTCGGTCTTGCCGCCGGTGAGGTGGATCCAGGCCGACTCGAAGAAGCCGACCGGCGGCTTGCTGCGCGCTTTGTCGGCATAGGCCAGGCCGATATAGTACTGGGTCGTGCCCGCCTCGCCGTTCAGCGCCTGGATCTGCTCGGTGATGCGGGTCGCCAGGGGCAGGTCGTTGCGGCTGGTGGCCGCGCCCTCGTCGGCTTTGAGCGTGCTGATCCAGCGCTCGTAGGTATCGCGGGCGCGGGTGAAATGGGCCACCGCGCTGTCGGGCTGGCGCTGCATCAGGTCAATCAGCCCGGCCTGGCGCTCGATCTCCGGGTTGTTGCGGTCGAGGCTCAGGGCCTTATTGGTGTAGGTCTCGGCGGCGGTGCTGTCGCCCGTGCGGTAGGCCAGATAGCCTCGGCGCCAGTTGGCCTCGCTGTTGCCCGGATCGGCGGCCAGGGCGGCGTCATAGGCTGTGCGCGCCCCGGCGAAGTCGCCCGCGCCCTCGGCGGCGATGCCCTTGTTGATGTCGATAATCGCCTGGGCCGCTTTGTCGGTGGGCGCGACCAGGGCGGCGGCGCGGTTCAGCCGGTCGGTCGCCTGCGTGAACTGGCCCTCCATAAGGGCGGCCACGCCCCAGTTGTTGTAGAGCGCGGCATTGGTCCAGGTGCGCGCTTCCAGGGTCTGGTACAGGGCCATCGCCTCGGCGGGCTGGCGCAGCGCGATGGCGGCATTCGCCCGGATGAAGCCGGACAGGCTCACCGTGTCGGCAGGGCCGTCCTGCGGTACGCTTTTGGCCCGCGCGCTCGCCCCGTCGTAGTCGCCCGCGTGATACAACTGCACCGCGGCCAGGACCGGCGCCAGCGCGGCGTTGGCGATCAGCGGCTGGTTAGGCAGGGCCACCTCCGGCGGCACCAGCAAGCGCCCGGTCGGGCCGTAGCGCAGCCAGGGATCGGCGGGCACGGTGTTGCGCCAGGCCAGCGTGGCCGAGATGTTCCCGGTGGCGCCCGCGGGCAGCGTGCCCCAGAGCACGGCCTGGGCGGGCCGGCTGTTGAGCGTGCGCTCGGCCTCCGCGCGGGTCTTGATCAGGCTGGTGCGCACCACGGGCATGCGCGTCTCCGCGCCCGCGCCCAGCGCATCGCGCACCGCCCCGGCCACCGTGTCGGCGGTGGTGCGGCCCAGGGCTGTGGCGCCGAAGTTGGCGCCCTCGCCGAAGTCGGCGACCGCCAGCACCGCGCTGCCGGGCTCCGCCGATCTCGCCTGGTCGGTGCCGCGCAGCAGCAGGCCGATGATGACCAGGACCAGCCCCAGCGTGATGGCGCCGCCGATCAGGGCGCGGATGGTGCTGCCGGTGCTGCTGCCCGTGCGCTGGGCCACGGCGCCACGCCAGGCCGCCGTCTGCCGGGGCGCGCGCCCCCCGCGCCACGGTGCGGTCGCCGGCAAGCGTTCCTCGTCCATGACGACTTCCGGGCTGACGCTGGGGCTGAGGATGTCGGGGGGCGGCGCCTCGGTGCCGGGAATGGGCAGCTCCGTGGCGGCGGGCGAGGCGGCCACCCCGAACTCGTCGTCCTGTGGGGTGCCGTGCGTGACCCCAATGGGGGCGATGGTTTCCTGGTCCCGGCCCCGTTGCGCGCGTAGTTCCTCCAGCCGTCGCCGCCGCTCTTCCTCGGTGCTCAGCGGTCGGGACAGCGGGGGCGTAGCAGGGGGAGCATAGAACTCCGGCGGGATGGGCGGGGCCGCGCCGTCGGGCGGCGGGCTCGCGGGGGCCGGCGGGCGGCGCAGATTAGCGAAGCGGGTTTGCAGTTGCTGGAGGGCACGGTTCCAGGGGCGTGGCGCGCCCGCGCCGGTCCCGGCGAATGGCGCCTGCGGCGGGGTCGCCGGGCGCCCGCGTAGCTGGGTATAGACCAGGGCGGCGCCCACCCCGGCCATAATCAGGCCCAGGATTACCGCGACAAATTGGCCCATCGAAAGCTGCTCCATCCGCCAGATCGGGTGGGCATGCCGTCACAATCTCCCACACTAACTTGACATATTTAGCCGGATTATACCACCGTCCCG
>DASSGZ010000505.1:0-8803 GCA_035693165.1 Chloroflexia bacterium
GAAGTGTGCCCACGTCGGCCCGGTCTGCCCAATTACTTGCAGAAACTCAAACAGGTCCGTGGTGGAGGGTGTCTCGGATTGGATCATGGCGTGGGATAGCCGGCCCATTTTGATGACAGTCCAGCGGTGAGCATAGCCTGCATCCCTGGCCTTTAGCTGCGACTTCTCGGCCTCGCCGGCCCGGTTGTGGGCGTTCGACGAGTCCGATCCGCCCTTGATCTCAATGGCGAGCAATGGGGCCGCGGTGCTGCCGGCGCCCCGTTTGAGGCTGAGGTCGGGATCACTGCTAACCGTTAGCTCATAAGTAACCCCGGCAGCGGTCCGGAACTGGACCTGCGCACCGGGTATCTCTGCAGTGATCCAATCGGGATCGATGAGTTGGCGCACCACCTTGAAAACTTGCTCCGCCGCGGCGCGCCCTATCGCATTATTGCGGCTTCCTTGCAGGGTCGGCCCCAGGGTTAAGAGGGCCAGATCGCTGAGGTCCCGATCCTCAAACGTGTTCATCGCGACGACCAGTTCGGCCAGAGGCGCGATCAGGTGCGCGCAGAAGGATTCAAGCTGCGGGTGGAGACGGGCCGGTAATACGCCCGATTCCTCAGCGCGCGCCCAGGCGCCATAGCCATATTTCTGGATGAAATCCTTAAGCCGGGACAGGCCGAGGAGCATCCGGTAGTAGCCGATCAGCCGGGGAGAGTGCGCGAGCACAACGGGCACGGGGAAGACGCGTTCGCCGCGCAGGCCCAGGGTGGCAACATGGTTTAAGGCCGCCGCTGGCACCAGCCGGGCCAGTTCCGGATCGATTCGCGCAACGCCAAGATCGGCGACCGCGGCGTTCAGGGCTGGATGCAGGCAAAGTTGGCGTGTGTCCCGCAACGCCGCCCAGAGGTCGATGGCTTTGGCGGCGGAGATCGGTTGCACGCCTAGCTGACCTCCTGCATCGGTGCCGCCGGGTAGTCCTCCACTTCTTCCATCCAGCGGTCCAGGCGCGTCAGTTGGCGCAGGCGGCGGCGGGCGATGTCCACATAGGCCGGGTTGAGTTCGATGCCCAGGAAGGGCCGGCCCCATTCGACGGCAACGACCCCGGTGGTGCCGGAGCCGAGGAAGGGATCAAGCACCACGTCGCCGGGCCGCGAGGCCAGCAGCAGACAGGGTTCGACGAGCTTGGGCGGGAAGGTGGCGAAATGCACGTCCGGCAGAGGATATGTGTTGATGTCCCAGACATCGCGCAGTTGGCGGTCGTTTTGCTCGCGCACCGTCTGGGGATCATAATAATAGCGCTCCGACTTGGTCAGGAAGAACAGATACTCATGGGAGCGGGTGGGCCGGTCCTTCACGCTCTCGGGCTGGGCGTTGGGCTTGCGCCAGATGATGTCCGACCGCAAATACCACCCCGCGTCCTGCAGCGCAAAGGCCAGCCGCCAGGGGATGCCGGTCAGTTCCTTCGGCTTGAGTCCGTCCGGGGTGGGCGGGCGGGTGGTCATGGCGCGGGCCGGGTTCTTCTTATCGGGGGCGCGCCAGGTGCGCCCGCCCGAGGTATACGAGTCCCCGATATTGAGCCAGAGCGTGCCGTCGGGGCGCAACACTCGCCGCACCTCGGCGAACACCGCCACGAGCGCCGCGATATAGGCCTGGACAGTAGCTTCCAGCCCGATCTGGCCTGGGATGGCGTAATCCCGCAGCGACCAGTAGGGCGGGGAGGTGATGACCGTCTGGACATAATCGGCCGGCAGCCGGGCCAGCACCTGCAATGCCGGGCCAGTGACGATGGTCGAGTGGTAGCGCCGGCGGTCCTCGCCCGCGCTTTCGGAGCCCGGTAACACGGTCGGGCCAGTGCCGGTCGTATAGTGGATACAATGGAGTTGCAAGTCGCGGACCCTCCGGGCCGGTGCACCTGGATCTTGCCGCACGCGCCCTCTGCTGCCGTAGTATAGCATTCCGCCGGCTCGCGCGCAATCCCGGCCCCGGTTGGGCTGGGCGCCCCGGCGCTGGGCAAACGCGCGCGCCTGCGCTATAATAGCCCCGCCACCCGCGCCACACCCGAATCTAGCCGGAAGGAGAGGGCGGGCTTGCCCCGTCGATAGCCATGGCCGTGCGCCCGCCGCCCGCCGAACCCGCCGCCGAGGAGAGCCTGGGCCTGGAACGGCTCATCTTCTTCAGCGATGCCGTGTTCGCCATCGCCATTACCCTGCTCGTGCTCGATATCCGCCCGCCCGAACGCGCCGAGCCCTTCGACCCGGCACAGTGGCCCGCGGTGCTGGGCGCGATGATGCCCCAGATTTTCGCTTACGTGCTCAGCTTCTTCGTCATCGGCAGCTACTGGGTGGCCCACCATCGCACCTTCCAGTACATCCGGCGCTACGACCACCGGTTCCTCTGGCTCAACCTGGGGTTTTTGCTCTGCATCGCCTTCATCCCGGTGCCGACGGCGCTGCTGGCCGAGTACGGCGACCTGCCGTTCGCCATCATCTTCTACGACGGGGTGCAGATCCTCGCCGGGCTGCTCAAACTGGGCCTCTGGCTCTACGCCGTGGGCGGGCAGCGGCTGATCGCCCGCGACCTGGACCCGGCGCTCATCCGCTACAACACGTATCGCTCGGCCCTCGCGCCGCTGGTGTTCCTGCTGTCTATCGGGGTCGCGCTGATCCTCGGCCCGGTCCAGGCGGAGTTCGCGTTGCTGGCGCTGGCGTTCGTGGGCCGGGTGAGCCGCGCGCTGCAACGCCTGCGCCCTATGCCGCAAGCCGGGTAGCGGGCCGTACCGTTGTGGCTTATAATAGCAGCTATGATGTGGTACACCTGCGTCGTATTGCGCCGGGCGGGTGACGCGAATCGGGAGACGGGGGGCAGCACAGTGAGACACCGGCATGGGTGAACGCAAAGCGTGGATTTCCGCACCGGCCATCGCGGGACTGATTATCCTGGTGCTCGCCGTCATTGTGGTCGTTCGTGCGGTCGTGCTGCAAATCAGCCCGCCGAGCCCGGTGCGTACCCTGGTAGAATACGGATTTTGCCTGCGCTGTTCCACGCCGCCGGGCGTCTTCGATGCCACCTTTTTCCCCGATGGGGCGACGATGGCGTTGGGGCTGAGCACGGCCACCGAGGTCCGGCGGGTGGCCGACGGCGAACTGCTGAGGACCCTACCGAGCGGTACTACATTCCACGTCGCCGTCAGCCCGGATGGGCAACTCTTGGCGACAGTGGCGGAACACGCTGTGCAGTTGTGGCGCACGGCGGACGGCGTGTCCCTCTGGACGATCAATACCCCGGCGCGGGACAGCGCACTTGCCTTTTCGCCCGATAGCCGGCTGCTGCTGGCAGCGAGCGAATCGGGTATCGAATTGCGGCGCATTGCCGACGGATCCCTGGCCGGCACGGTGCCGGGCTGGGCGCAGGATCTGGCTTTGCTGCCCGATGGTTTGCTGGCAAGTGCCGGCTTGGACACGATCCGGATATGGTCTCTCCCCCAAGGGGGCGACGGCCTAGTGCTGCCCTCAACCCCATTGGGCACTGTCCCTGGCTGGGTCTTTACCGCTATCTCCCCTGATGGGCAACTGGTGGCCGCGCCGGTATCGGCGTCGGCAAGTGATGTGCAGATCTGGCATTGGCGGGATGGGCAGGCGCGCGCCCGGCTGCGCCCGCAATCCGACGATGCGCAAGTTCACGGCGTCAGCTTTGCAGCCGATGGGCAGACGCTAGCTACGGTTTCCGCGGGATCTAGCAACACTCTCCGGCTGTGGCGAGTGGCGGACGGGATGGAAATCGCGCAGCAAAAGATCGATTCCACCAGTAGTCTCGAAGGCGGGATCTTTACACCCGACAGTAAAACCGTCGCGGCATGGTCGTTAAGCGCGGTGTACCTATGGACTCTACCCTGACCGGCCCTGGGCGCTTCCTGGAAAGCGGGGCCCATGCCCGTGCCTGACCCGGCCGTGAGCGGCCCAGCCCCCTGCCCGCGCTGCGGGCGGGCCCTCGAACCGGGGCAGAAGTTCTGCGACGGCTGCGGGCTGGAACTGGTGGTCGCGCCCGATGCCCCCATGCCGCTCGTCCTGCTGGAGGCCGCCCCGCCCGCGCCGCCGCCGCGCAAGCGCCCGCGCCGGCCCCCGCCCGCGCCGGCACCCGCTGCCCCCGCCGCCGAAGCGGCCACGCAACGCCTGCCGCCTGCGCCCGCCGATGCGCCCGCCGAGTCGCCCCCGGCCCCGCCTAAGCGCCGGCGCACGCGCAAGGCGCCCGCCGCGCAAGACGCCCCGGCGGCCCCCGTGGCCGGCCCGCCGGCGCGGTTTCTACCCGACGCTGCGCGGCCCGCGGAAGCGCCCGCCGCGCCGGAGGAACCGCCCGCGCCGCCGAAGCGCAAGCGCACGCGCAAGACGCCCGCCGCGCAAGACGCCCCGGCCCCGGAAGCGCCGCCGGCGCCGCCGGCGCCATGGCCGGCGGAAGCGCCGCCCGCGCCACCCGCGCCGCCGAAGCCCAGGCGCTCGCGCACGCGCAAGGCGGCGGCCCCGCAAGCGGCCCCGGAGGTGGCGCCCGAGCCAGGCACCCGGGTCCTGCCCGATGTACCCCCGCCCGCGCCTGCCGCGGCAGAGGCCCCGCCGGCCGTGGCCGTCACCCGGCACCTGGAGGTGGCGCCGCTCGCGGAGGTGGCCGTGCCGCTCGCGGAGGTGGCCGCGCCGCTCGCAGAGGTGGCCGCGCCCGTCGCGCCGGTCCCGGCGCCCGCGCCGCCCGCGCCGCTCGCGCCGCCGAAGCCGCGCCGCCCGCGCCGCAGCCGCCGGGCCGCCGGGACCGCGCCCGCGCCTGCGCCCGGCCCTGCCGCGCCGCATATCCTGCCGCACAGCGCGCGGCGCTCGCTGCTGGGCGGCGACCAGACGGCGCTCGCAGTGATCGTGCTGCTGGGGGTGCTGGCGGTGGGCGTGCTGAGCGCGGCGGGGCAGCATCTGTTCGGGCCCGCTAACGGGCCCACGCCCACGCCTGCCTCTCAAGAGGCCCCGGCCACGCCGCCGCGCTTCCAGGTGGTCCCGCCCACGCCGGCGGCGCCCCGCCGGCTCACGCCCACCCCCGACGGCGCCGTCGCCAACCTCGACATCGTGGCCTCGACGAGCTACCGCGACCGGGCGGGCACGCTCTGCCTGGTCGGCATCATCGGCAACGACCTGGACGTGGGCCTGGGCGCGGAGGTGACGGCTACCCTGGTCGATACTGCGGGCGCGACGCTGGCGCAGGCGCAGTCGCGCTACTACCCTGGCGGCCTGCTCGTGCCGGGGGTGCGCCTGCCCTTCCGCATGGAACTGGCCGCTCCGCCGCCCGCCTGGAGCGCCATCCAGTGGAGCCTGAGCGCCTTCGACATCTCGGGCGAGGCCGAGATCGTGTATCACAGTCTGGAGGCGCAGGACCTGGTGCTGCGCCCGCCCGCCGGCCCCACGGCGCCCTGGACGCTGACCGGGCAGATCGCCAACACCGGCGCCCGCGCCGCCCGCTCGGTGCGCCTCTACGCCGCCGTCTACGATGCCGCGGGCGCCCTGCTCGACACCAACGAAGTCGATGGCCCGCCCGACCCGGTGGTTCCCGGCGCGCGCACGGCGTTCACCCTGCCTCTGCCGCGCCCCGGCATGCAGCCCGCCCGCGCCGAGGTCGTCGTCGAGGGCCGCTGAGCCGGCCGGGCGCGCCGGCTTCGCACCGCAGAGACGCCGGGGACGCAGAGGTTTTTAAAGGTTCAGGTGGTGGATTTTCCCGGCAGAGGGCACCAGGGCAGTTTACATGAACACCGTTCTTCGCGCCCTTCGTTCCTTCGCGGTGAAATCAGCCCCCATATTCTCTGCGCTCTCGGCGTCTCTGCGGTGAATCTGAACAGGGCGCGCCCCTTAGCCGACGGCGGCGGGGGCGGGCGGGAAGGCGCCCAACTGCTGTAGCAGCCCCAGCAGGTCGTACTGCACCCAGGCTTCCTGCATCTGCCCGTCGGCGATGCGGTAGATGCTGATCCCCTCCATGTGCACCTGCTTGCCGGTGGGCGGGATGCCCATCAGGGCGCCCTGGTGGGTGCCGTGGAAGACGAAGCGCGTGACCACCTTATCCCCCTCGGCCACCTGGTCTTCGATGGTGAAATGCAGGTCGGGGAACGCCTGGCGATAGGGCTCGGTGATCTGCTGGATGCCCGCCGGGCCGGGCAGGGTGCCGGGAGGCGCGTTGTGGTCCTGATAGTCCAGCGCCAGGATCTGCTCGAAACGGCCCTGCGGAAAGGCGTCTTGCAGGAAGCGGCGGGCGATGGCTTTGTGCTCTTGCGGCGACATGGCGGATCTCCTTTAGCGGATAAGGGTGGATGGTGACGGTCCAATGCTGCATCCTGTGCCCGGATCGAGTATAATGAGGGCGATACGGTATAGATGCATGCAATTGGATATAATCATTCTATATTAAATTGAACAAGGATGCAAGTACCTGCATGAAAACCGATGAAACTCGTCCGCCGCCCCGGCGCGGCTACCACGCCCCGATCCGCCGCGAACAGGCTGAACTGACCCGGCGGCGCATCCTGGACGCGGCGCGTGCCCTGTTCGCCGAGCGGGGCTATGCCGCGACCACGGTGGAGGCCATCGCCGGGCGGGCCGACGTGGCCGTGCCCACGCTCTATGCCGCGCTCGGCTCGAAGCGCCAGATCCTGGCGAGCCTGGTCGCGCAGTTGAAGGACGCCTACGCCGTGCCGGCGCGCGTGCGCGAGCTGCTGGCCGACGCCGACCCGCGGCGCCAACTGGAGGCCGCCGCGCGCATCACCCGCGAGTTCGCCGTGGCCGCCTGGGACGTGATCGCCGTGCTCGACGCCGCCCGCCAGGCCGACCCCGAGCTCACCGAGCTCTGGGACCAGGTGGAAGGCGCGCGCCTGCGCGACCAGCAGGCCCTGGCCGCCCAGTTCGCCGCCGCTGGGGTGCTCAAGCCGGGCCTGGACGTGGCCGAGGCCGGCGACATCTTCTGGGCCATGAGCGGCCACGACCTCTACCACCGCCTGGTCGTGGAGCGCGGCTGGTCGGCGGACCAGTACGAGCGCTGGCTCCTCTCCACGCTGACGGACCTCCTGCTGCGTTAAGCAACGTCAATGCACCGCGAAGGAACGAAGCCCGCGAAGAACGCAGCCGCGACAGCGCATTTTCGCGTGCTTCGTTACTTGGCAGTGAACTTTTGCTATGTAAAGATGGATGCCGGATTGGGTTGGTGGCCGGCGGACCCTTCGTGTGTAGTGGAAGGAGACGGATGCCATGGCGGACGATACCCCCGTTGAGGGTCTACCCACGCTGGACCCCACGGCCAACCTCATGCCGTTCGACACCGACGACGTGCCCGACGGGGTGCGCGCGCTGGAGTTCCTCTATCTCGGCCAGGCGCTCACGGCGGCGGATTTCGTGGACTACGTCGCCACCTACGACTTCGGCACCATCCCGCCCGATTTTATCGTGCTGCACCACAGCGCCATCCCCGGCACCCGCTTCACCGGCGCCGCCGACGGCGGCAAGCAGATCTGGGATGCGGGCGAAGACGGACTGGGCGAGGCCGCGATCCGCGCCCACCGGCTGAAGGGCCTGGAGGCGTTGCGCGACTTTTACAAGAATACGAAGAAATGGGATCGCGGGCCGCATCTCTATATCGACGACCGCTATATCTGGCTGTTCACCCCCATGCGCGAACTGGGCATCCACGCCATGTGGGGCAACTCGTTCCATGACCGGCAGAACCGGCTGCACTATTCCATCGGCATCGAGGTGCTGGGCTTCTACGAGAAGACGAAGTGGCCGCCCGAGGTGGCGCGCCTGGTGGGCCACGCCGTGGCCGTGCTCAAGCGACGGCTGGGCACGTTCGACCTGCGCTATCTCTACCCCAACGGCAATCCGGGGTTCTTCCTCGACGAGAAGGGGACGGCGCATTGCAAGCACCCCGACCAGCTCACCTTCGGCGGCATCACGTCGCACCGCGACTACAACAAGCCGGGCTGCCCCGGCGCGCAGATCACCGAGGCGTTCTATCTCGACGTGCTGAAGGCGGGCCTGACCGCGCTCACCACCCCGGCGCCCGTCACCACGGCGGGCGCGAGCGCGACGGGCACGGCGGCCGGCGGCGGCGCGGTCGCCTTCGTGCCCGATGACTCGGCCCCCGTGTCCGACGACCCGATCACCGCCGACTCGCTGATCCTGGGCCGGGCCAGCGGCCGGCGCCTGCAGGTGATCAACTTCATCCGGGCGCGCCTGCCCGCCACGTCGGAGTACAAGGGTGATGTCGAGACCATCGTGAACTATTATTGGCAGTATGCGCCCCCCGCCGGGATCGACCCGTTCCTGGCCGCCGCGCAGTGTGTGCTGGAGACGGACGCGCTGCAAAGCCCGCTGGCGGCCCGCCCGCAGCGCAACCCGGCCCGCCTGGGCCTGCGCGACCCCAACGCGCAAAGCGGCGGCCTGGCCTTCGCCACCTGGGAAGTGGCCGTGCAGGCCCACCTCGGCCACCTGCTGGCCTACGCCGTGGCCGATGCGGCAAACGACGCCCAGCGCGCGCTGCTGGCCCAGGACCCGCTGCTGCCCTCTGTCCCCCCCACCGACCGCGGCGCCGGCACCAACCTGGCCGGCCTGAACACCCGCTGGTCCGACGACCCCGCCTACGGCGCCCGCCTGGCCGCGCAAGCCACGTTCATCAAAACGACCGGCTGACCCGCGCAACCTAACCCCCCGGCCCCCTTCCCGCGGCGGGAAGGGGGCGACGGTACCACGTGTTCGGCGCGGCTCCCCTCTCCGCCGCGGAGAGGGGCCGGGGGAGAGGTTGGTCGGGCTCAGGGATG
>DASSGZ010000506.1:0-9431 GCA_035693165.1 Chloroflexia bacterium
CGCGACATCCCGGCGCCGGACGTGAACACCAACAGCCAGATCATGGCCTGGATGATGGACCAGTACAGCCGCAACAAGGGCTACCCCGTCCCCGGCATGATCACCGGCAAGCCGCTGGCCCTCGGCGGCTCGGTCGGGCGCAATGAGGCGACCGCGCGGGGCCTGCAGTTCTGCGTGCGCGAAGCCGTGCGCACCACCGGCATGCACCTCGCCGGCGCGACGGTGGTGATCCAGGGCTACGGGAATGCCGGGAATATCGCCGCCCGGCTGCTGATGGACGACGGTGCCAGGGTGGTCGCCGTCAGCGACAGCCATGGCGGCATTTATGCCCCGGATGGTCTCGATCCGGTGCGCGTGCTACGCTGGAAGGAAGAGCACGGCACGGTGCAGGGCTTCGGCAATGCCGGCAATGTGACCAACGAAGACCTGCTGGAGATCCCCTGCGACATCCTGGTGCCGGCGGCGCTCGAAGGCCAGATCACCGCGCACAACGCCGACAAAATCAAGGCCAAACTGATCGCCGAGGCCGCCAACGGTCCCACGACGCCCGAAGCCGACCGCATCTTGTACGAAAAAGGCGTCCTCTTGCTGCCCGACATCCTGGCCAATGCCGGCGGCGTGACGGTCTCGTACTTCGAGTGGGCCCAGAACATCCAGGGCTTCTACTGGACGGAGGAAGAAGTCGACGAGCGGCTGCACCGCGTCATGGTGCGGGCGTTCAAAGCCGTGTACGAGACGGCGCAGAATCACAAGGTGGACATGCGCACCGCCGCCTACATCGTCGCCATCGGGCGCGTGGCCGAGGCCGTCCGCCTGCGCGGCATCTATTGACCGGCGCGGGCCACCCGGCCGCCGGGCGGCCTCTCGCGTGTACGAAAGTCCCTCGTCGCCCGGCGGCGGGGGACATTTCGTTATGCCGGGCCGCGCCTGGGGCCGCGACCGCCCGGCGGGCCGGGTAGAGGGCATGAAACGTGCTTTTATGGCGGCAGAGGCCGTGGCAACGGGGCGCCATGGTGTGCCTTGGGCCGGGGAAGCAGGCGGATGTTACCAGCAAACACGATCCTGGCAAATCGCTATAAGTTGCGGGACCAACTGGGGGCGGGCGGGGCCGCGGTGGTCTACCGGGCGGACGACCTGCGGCTGGGCCGCATTGTCGCGGTGAAGGTGCTGCGGCCCGAGTTTGTCGCCAACCCCGAGCAGGCGGCGCGCTTCGAGAACGAGGCGCGCGCCGCCGCCGCGCTCACGGCGCCCAACGTCGTCGATGTGTATGACTATGGCCGCGACGCCGGCACGCTGTTCATCGTCATGCAGTATATCGACGGCGAAGACCTCAAGCACCTGATCCGCACGCGCGGCGTGTTGCGCCCGCAAGAAGCGGCGCGTATCGCCGCCGATGTTTGCACCGGGCTGGAGGCCGCCCATGAGCGCGGCCTGATCCACCGGGACGTGAAGCCGCAGAATATCCTGATCGACCGGCACGGCGTGGTACGCATCACCGACTTCGGGGTCGCCAAGGCACTGGCCGGGCCGGGGCTGACCCAGGCGGGCACGACCTACGGCACGGCCGCTTATCTCTCGCCGGAGCAGGCCACCGGCGGCCCGATCAGCCCGGCGACCGATGTCTATGCGCTCGGCATCGTGCTCTATGAGATGCTCTGCGGGCAACCGCCGTTCGAGGGCGACAACGCTGCCGCCGTGGCCTACAAACAGGTCTATGAGCCGCCACCCCCTTTGCGCGACTGCGCCCCTGACGTGCCGCCGCCACTGGAGGCCATTGTCGCGCGGGCCATGGCAAAAGACCCGGCGGCGCGCTATGCCACGGCGGCGGACATGGCGGGCGATCTGCAGGGCTTCCTGCTGACAAGCGACCGGGCGGTGGCGGCCACGCCCGCCGGACCGGTGCCCTGGGTGCCGCCGCCTGCCGGCGCAGGCGCGGCGCCCGCGCCGGTGGCCGTGGCCCCGCCGCCTGCGCCGGTGCCCGATCAGCCCACGGCGACCTATGGCGCCCGCCCGCAGGACGGCGGTTCGGCATATGCCACCTGGAACGGCGCCGAGGCCGCGCGCCGGATCGGGCCGGGCGGGGGCAAACTGGTCTGGGTGGCGATCCCGGTGCTCGTGCTGCTGGTGCTCAGCGGGTTTGTGGGCGGGCGCATGCTCATGAACCGCGCCCCCGGCCCCCCGCCTTCGCCCACCGTGGGGAGCGGCGCGGCGCCTCCGCCCGCCACGGCCACCGTCGTGGCGGCGGTTCCCCCGGCGGCGACCGCGACGCCGGTGCCGCCTACGGCGACGCCCGCGGCCATTACCGTCCCCCGCAACACGCCCGCGCCCACGGCCCCGCCTGCGCCGGCCACTCCGACCAGCAGCAAGGGCCGCCCGGTGTTTCCCCCGCCCACCCCGCCCACCGGCGCGGATCGGCGCGTGGCGCTGGAGGACCTGGCCTTTGCCGGCGGCTATCGCTATGCGCCGCCCAGTGTCTATGAGGGGCGCACGGCGGTCTGGGTCTACGGGCAGGGTACGTCCTTCGCCTCGATGACCGCTCCGTTCCGCTTGCCCGCGCAGCCCACCGGCAACGGCCACCTGACCCTGGCCGGCATGGACTCCGAGGACCGCGCCAAGACGCCCATGCGCATCCTGATCAACGGCCAATCGATCTTCAACGGCGCTAATCCGCTGCCGAACGACTTTAGCCCCAATGCCGGGACCTGGGGCACCTACACCTGGACCTTCCCTGCCGCCGTGCTGCGACCGGGCGATAATACGATCACCGTCGAGAACCTGGCGCCGTCGGCGGCGCTGGGCATCCCCTTCATCATGATCGACTCGGCCACGCTCACCTGGGACGGCGAGCAGTAGCGATCAGGCCGCCCGGAAAGTGCAACCGCCCCGGTGTGTCGCAACCGGGGCGGTTCCAGGTGTGTGCTTGATCCAGGCGAGGTCAGGACCCGGCGAGCAAGCGGCGCAACGGAGCCTCGCTGCTGCGCTGGGCCACCGCGATCACCTCGTCGCCGGCCTGCAGGATCGTGGTCCCGTTGGGGATCATCAACTCGCCGTCGCGCATGATCGCCGAGAGGACCACGTTGGGCGGCAGCTTGATGTCGGCCAGCGGCGAGCCGACCACCAGCGAGTCTTCGCTGACGGTGGTCTCGACAATGGTCATCTGCGCGTGTTTGAGCGTCATCAGGTGGACCATGGGCCGGTCGGGGATCAACTGCTCGATCAGCGACAGGATCACGTTGGTCTGGCTGACGGTCACGTCGATACCCAGGCGCCGGAAGATCTCCTCGTTTTTCGGGTTGTTGACCCGCGCGATGGTCTTGCGCACGTGGAAGCGCTGCTTCGCCACCTGGCAGATGACCAGGTTATCCTCATCGTCGCCGGTGACGGCGATGACTACGTCGGCGCGCGCCGCGCCCGCCCGTTCGAGCGTCATCACCTCGCAGCCGTCGCCTTGCACCACCACCGAGCCAAAGCGGTCCTGGAAGGTGTTGACCTTGACGGGGTTCTTCTCGATCAGCAGGATCTCGTAGCCTTCGTTGACCAGGGTCTTGGTGAGGTAGTAGCCGACTTTGCCACCCCCCACCACAATCACATACATAGTATCACTCCCGGCTGCGCGGCAGCCTCAGTTCAGGCGGCTAACGGAAGAACCGCTGGCGCAGCGAATGGCCCCGATGCTCCCGTGCCGGCGTCCCGGCATGGCCGACGCCGGCGGGTTCTTCCACCGGCCCGGCGGCCACCGACTCGATCGGCGCGGGGAGCGTGGGCAGCGGCACCGGCTCGACGCGCGCGATATGGGCGTCCTCGCCGGTGGTCACCGCCTCATAGATGCGGTTGGAGATCAGTGTGGTCGGGCAGATCGTTTCCAGGTTCAAATGGTGGAAGGTCTCTTCCCGATCCGGCTCATAGATGCGCGCGATGACGCGGGGCACGCGGAAGGTCATCTTGGCGATCTGCGCGGCCATGATGTTCGAGTTGTCGCGGTTGGTCACGGCCAGGAATAGATCGGCATGCTCGATGCCGACCGACTTCAACACATCCTCGTCGATCCCGGTGCCCGCCATGGTGGTGCCGTGGAAATTGGGCCCGAGCCGGTCAAACGAATCGGTATGCAGATCCACGATCGCCACGTCGTGGCCTTCCTGGTCGAAGAGCTGGGCCAGCCGGGCGCCGACTCGCCCGCAGCCCATGATGACGATTTTCATGCCTGTCCACACTCCTTCTGCCGCACGGGCGGCAACAGGAAAGCGCCACCGCAAGGCCGGGCCGGCCGGTGGCGCTCGTCGCTGGGTTTTCTACTTAAGCTCCGACTCTGCTCGTGCGGCGCGATTGACGAGCACCCGGCAGGGCGCGTTCTTGAACACATACGGCAAAGTATTGCCCATATGATACTCACCGTGCAGGCGGCGCGGCCGGGCGCCCATGATGATGATGTCGGCCTCCCGCTCCACGGCTTCGTCCACGATCGCCACGCCCGCCGACCGTGCTTGCAACATTTCGGCGCTGACTTCGACTTCGCGCTGATGGGCCAGTTGCTCGGCCCGCGCCAGCACTCCTTCGCCATGTTGAACCGCTTCGGGCAATTCCGCATCCAGCGGCAGCGCCTGCGGCACTTCGATCACATGAATAATTTCAATCCGGGCGCGGGGCTTATTGCGCCGATCGCCCAGTGGCGCCACCAACGAAAAAGCTAACTGTAATACTTCCTCGTCCAGCGGCAGGTCCTTCACCGGTACCAGTATTAATGAGAGTTTCACGTCTCCTGTTGGTCTTCCTCACAAAACAGATAGGTGGCGATAATCCGACTATTGTATAGTATACGTACGCGCTCGTCATCCGGTCGCACGGATCCCGTGATCTGGTAGCCTGGGCACGGGAAGACAGTGCGCGGGGGAGACAGCGCAGCGGAATAATCAAATCCAGTATACCACTTCCCTTCGGCGCCCGCAAGCGCTCCGCATATGCCAGTTTCGCAAGCACCTTCCGTGCCGCCGGCCCCGATCCTCAAGGGTCGGGCCGGCGCTGCGCAGCCCGCCTGCGCGGGCTGGGCAAAGAGGCCGCGCAGGCGGCCTTCGTAACGCTAGCCGGCGGCTTGCGGGGTATACCCCAGCCGGGCGCCCGCGAAACGAATATGCTATACTAGCCGGGACCGGGGCGCGGCGCCAGGCTTCCTTGTCCTGTTCAATGCCGCACCGGGCCGCCGGTTACGAGGATCGGCGGCGCGGGCCGGGCATCTTTCTGCCGCGCGGGCGGGGCCGCGGCCCGCGTACCCCGCCGGTTTGCCGGAGTGCCCCGGCCGAGAAGGATGCGTGCGAACGTATGCGCAAGCTGTTCAACCCGGCGATGGCGGTGATGAACCGCCTCAAGTATCCCCAAAAGTTTATCCTCATCAGCCTGCTCTTTGCCCTGCCGCTGGGCCTGGTGCTGGCTTCACTGCTCGCCGAAATCAACCGCGGCATCGAGGTTGGGCAACGGGAGCTGGCCGGGACCGGGTACCTGCGCCCCCTACGCCGGCTGTTTGAGCACAGCCTGGAAGACAAACTGCTGGCCCACGCCTATGTCCAGGGCACGACGGCGCTGCGCCCCACCCTGGTGGAAAACGAGCGCCGCATCGACGCCGATTTCACGGCGCTCGCCGCTGCCGACCGCCAGGCCGGCGCCACCCTGCAGACCACGCCCCGCTTCCAGGCGCTGCGCGAGAGTTGGGCCGAGTTGAAAGCGATCCCGCTGGACGCGCAGGCGCGCGTGGATCGCCATACCCAGTTCATCACCGATATCCGCGCGCTGATGAGCCAGGTCGGCGACTCCGCCGACCTGGTGCTCGACCCGCGGCTGGACAGCTATTACCTGGCGAACTCGCTGCTGGTGCAACTGCCCGACTGGCAGGATCTGCTGGCCCAAGCGACTCTGCTGGGCGAGGATATGGCGACGAAGGCCGCCCCGCCGGCCCAGGACCGCACCCAACTGATCGCGTTACGCGGCCTCATTCTGGACGACGCCACGAAGGCCCGCCGCAACATGAACATGGCCTTCGACAGTAACCCCGCGGGCACCTTGCAGACCGCCTTGCAGCCGCCGCTGGAAACCGCCGCCGCCGCCACCGAGGACTTTCTGGAGCAGATCAAACAGGATCTGATCGACCCGCCGGTCGTGCGGGCCCCGGCGCAGCCCTACCGCGTGGCCGGGGCCCCGGCGCGGGCCGCCACCTTTGCCTACTGGGATGCAGCCGTCGACAAGCTGGACGGGCTGCTGCAGGCCCGGCTGGACGAGTTCGGCACCCGCCGCTGGCTGATCGTGGGGTTGACGGCGGCGGCGCTGCTGCTGGTGGCCTACCTGTGGGTGGGTTTCTATCTGGCCGTCATGCGCACCGTCTCCCGGTTGGACGCCGCCGCCCAGCGCATGATCAGCGGCACCGCGGCGGGGCCGGTGAACCTGGACAACCGCGATGAACTGGGCCAGGTCGCGCGGGCCTTCAACCAGATCGCCACCGCGCTCGTCTCCGCCAGCCTGTACCGCCAGGCGGTGGTCGACAACGCTGCCGATGCCATCATCACGACTGATTCCTGGGGCATGATCCGCTCTTTCAACCCGGCGGCCGGGCAGATCTTCGGCTATCGTGCCGCCGAGGTGATCGGGCAGCCGTTTACCATGCTGCTGGAGACCGCCGCGCACGCCGGGCCGGGCGCGCGCCGCGAGGTAGGCGGCCAGCGCAAGGACGGGTCGATCTTTCCCATGGACCTCTCGGTCAGCGCCATGCGCCTGGGCGACGAGGAGATGAGCATCTGCGTGCTGCGCGATGTGACCGAGCGCAAACGGGCCGAAGAGGACCTGGAACAGGCCCGCGACGCCGCCGAGGCCGCCTCGCGAGCCAAGTCCGAGTTCCTGGCGAACATGAGCCACGAGATCCGCACGCCGATGAACGCCGTCATGGGCATGACCGGCTTGCTGCTCGACACCCCGCTCACGCCCGAACAGCGCGATTTCGCCGAGACAATCCGCCGCAGCAGCGACGACCTGCTGACGATCATCAACGATATCCTCGACTTCTCGAAGATCGAAGCGGATAAGCTGGAACTGGAAAACCAGCCCTTCGACCTACGCGAATGCCTGGAGTCCTCGCTCGACCTGCTGGCGCCGCGGGCGGGCGAGAAGGGGCTGGAACTGGCTTATCTGATCGACGCCCAGGTGCCGAGCACACTGGTGGGCGATGTGACCCGCCTGCGGCAGATCCTGGTCAACCTGGTGAGCAACGCCGTGAAGTTCACCGAGCGGGGCGAGATCGTCGTCTCCGTCGATGCCGCCCGCCAGGCCGATGGGCGCTATGAATTGCACTTCGCGGTCAAGGACACGGGCATCGGCATCCCAGCGGACCGCATGGATCGCCTGTTCCGCTCGTTCAGCCAGATCGACGCCTCGACCACGCGCCGCTACGGCGGCACCGGGCTGGGGCTGGCGATCAGCCGCCGGCTGAGCGAGTTAATGAGCGGGCGGATGTGGGTCGAGAGCACGGTGGGCCAGGGATCGACCTTCCACTTCACCTTGCTGGCCGCCGCCGGGACCAGTGCCCGCCGCGTCCATTTGCAGGGCACGCAGCCGCAGTTGGAGGGCAAATGCCTGCTCATCGTGGACGATAACGAGACGAACCGCCGCATCTTGACCCTGCAACTGCAAGCCTGGGGCATGCAAGCGGTGGAGGCGGCCTCGGGGCCGGCGGCGCTGGCCTGCCTGCGGGAGCAGGAGCCCTTCGACGGCGCGATCCTCGACCTGCATATGCCGGAGATGGACGGCATCACGCTGGCCGGGGAGATCCGCAAACTGCCCGAGGGCGCGCAGCTTCCGCTGATCATGCTCACGTCGCTGGGCCGCCGGGAGCCGGAGGCCGAGGCCGCGGGGTTCGCCGCCTACCTGCACAAGCCGATGAAGCCCGCGCAGCTTTATACCGTGCTCGTGGAGATCCTCGGCGGGCAGGCGCCGCGCAAGCGCGCGCCGGGCGAAGCCCCGCAGATCGACCGGCAGCTTGCCGCGCGGCTGCCGCTGCGCCTGCTGGTGGCCGAGGATAACGCCGTGAACCAGAAACTGGCGCTGCAACTGCTGGCGCGCATGGGCTACCGCGCCGACGTGGCGGGCAACGGCCTGGAGGTGCTGCAGGCGCTCGAACGCCAGGTCTACGACATTGTCCTGCTCGACGTGCAGATGCCGGAGATGGACGGGT
Source organism: Chloroflexia bacterium (assembly GCA_035693165.1). Lineage (GTDB taxonomy): Bacteria > Chloroflexota > Chloroflexia > QHBQ01 > JAICKM01 > JAICKM01. Next base: position 8,210 of record DASSGZ010000506.1, read on the forward strand.
TGGAAGCCGCCCGGCGCATCTGCGCCCGCTGGCCCGCCGGGCAGCGCCCGCGCATCATCGCCATGACGGCCAGCGCCATGCAGGGCGACCGCGAAGCCTGCCTGGCCGCCGGCATGGACGACTACATCAGCAAGCCCGTGCACGTGCCGGAGTTGGAGGCCGCGCTCCAGCGCTGGGGCCGCCGCTCCGACCGGCAATCGACCCGCCCGCTGCCCGCCCCGGTGCTCACGGTCCCGCCATCCGTGCCGCTACCCCCGCCGCCTGCCGCTAAAGAGGCCCCGGCGCCCGCGCCCGAGACCCCGCCCGCGGTCGATTTGAGCATGCTCGCTCTGCTGCGCCGGGAACTGCAGACCAGTGAGGAACCCAACCCGGTGCAGGAGATCCTCGACCTGTTCCGCGACGGCACCCCGCCCCTGCTGGCCGCCATGCGCGAGGGCATCGCCGCGGGCGATCCGGCCAAGCTCAAGCAAGCCGCCCATTCGCTGAAGGGCAGCAGTGGCATGCTGGGCGCCCACCACCTGGCCGCCCTGACCGGCGAACTGGAGAAACGGGGCCGCGCCGGCACGGTGCAGGGCACGGAACCGCTGCTGGCCCAGGTCGAGCTGGAGTTCCAGCGGGTCTGCCAGGCGTTTGACGAATTGCAGCGCGCCGGATAGCCACCGGCCCGGCTATGTCTGTAGGGGCCGGTTTCAAACCGGCCCGCGGCTGTATCTGCTGTATCTGTCGGGGCTGGGTTGCAACCGGCCCGCCCCACGTGGCCCGCTATCCAGGCGTTTGAAGGAAGGAGTTTCATGCAGAGCGAACATCGTAGCCCGGTGCCGGGCACCCCCGGCGCTGCATTTCTGCCTGCGCCCATGACGGGCGCCGCTGTGCTCGTGGTGGACGACAACCCGGTGAACCGCATGATGCTGGCCCGCTTCGTTGAGCGGCTGGGCTGCACCGTGGTGCCGGTGGACGACGGCAGCCGCGCCCTGGAGACGGCGCGCGCCGGGGCCTTCGACCTGATCCTGCTCGATATCCTCATGCCGGGCATGGACGGCTTTGCCGTGCTGAGCGCGCTCAAGGCCGACCCGGCGTTGCGCGCCGCCCCCGTGATCGTCATCTCGGCCCTGGACGACGTGGCCGACGTGGCGCGGTGCCTCGAACTGGGCGCCGAGGACTACATGCCCAAGCCGTTCAACCCGGTGCTGCTGCGCGCCCGGCTGGCCGCCGCGCTCGAACG
>DASSGZ010000507.1:0-2688 GCA_035693165.1 Chloroflexia bacterium
CTCCGGGCCATGATACCCGGCGTGCCCGCCTGCCGTCAAGGGGCGCCGAATCGCACCGCGAAGGCGCGAAGCACGCGAAGACGCACGAATGATTCTCACCGCGTGCTGCAGGAGTGCGCGCAACAAGAAGCGATGGTGCGCTGGCACCCGCCCGGTCCGGGCCGCGATCAAGGTCGCCGGGGCGGCGCGGCTGTTGCGCTGGGCTCAGGCCGCCAATGCCGCCGGCTCCGGCTCCGCGGCCAGCCGGCCCGCGATCATGGCGCGCCCCGACACCCCCAACCCGTCGCTGAGCACGCTGCCCCGCTTGATGTTGGCGTCCTCCAGCACCTTCTGCAAGCGCTTAATGGCGCGGGTGCGCTCGTTGAGTAAACTCGTATGGGGCGCCAATAGATGCCGGGGCTCTCCATAGCGACATGGGTGCAGCCGGCCGCGCGCAGCCAGGCGGCCAGTTGCGCGATCTAGGGGGTCACGGTCCCAAAGGTGCGCAGTTGCTTGAGCGGGTGGCCGCTGGGGGCCGGGGTGATCAGACAGGCGACGACGCTGGCCGTATGACCATCCAGGCCCGCCCAGCGCTCGTAGAGTACGTCCATGAGCAAGTCCTGCTGCGCAACAGGCCCATAGCGGGGGCAGCGGGGTACCGGCCGCGGGAGACTCTTCCCTCCGTGCTTCCCGCGAACGGGAGCGACAACCACCAGGGCCAGAGGGTACCCGGATCGCACTCTGCGCAGGCACGCAGCACGCAACGCTTATCGATCACAGCGCGCTGCCCGTGCCGGGGCGATAGCGATTTTCATGCCCCCCAGTGTCCCACCGGGCCACCCTACACTTCGCAGTGAACTTCGATTCCGCGCCGCGTGATCCGGGCCGGATCGGCAAAAGCGGTGCTATAATGATCCCAGGCCTGATCGCGCAGCTTCTGCATCCGGCGCATGAGTCAGGCGACGCCGCGGCCAGCCATAGGAGTTTGAGTATGCGAACCTATGCCCAACCGCCGAATCCGGCGCACGCGCGGGGCGTCTCCGGTCTTGGGCGCCCGAACCCGGCCACCCTGGCGACGGATCAGCGCCGGTATGCTATCTCCCTCACGCCGCTGCCGGAGCCACAGGTGCAGCGGACATGCGCCTGCGGGGGCGCGTGCGCCGGGTGCCGGGCCACGCAAGCGGACCACGACGAGGAGCGCCTGCACACCAAGCGCGACCCGGCGGGCGGCCCCGGCGAGTCCACGGTGCCGCCGGTGGTCCACGAAGTGTTGCGCGCGCCCGGCCAACCGCTCGACCCGGCGGCCCGATCCTTCATGGAGCGGCGCTTCGGCCACGACTTCGGCCAGGTGCGCGTCCACGCCGACGCCCAGGCGGGGGACTCGGCCCGCGCGGTGCAGGCGCTGGCGTATACCGCCGGGCGGCACGTGGTGTTCGGCGCGGGCCGCTATGCGCCGGCCACCGCGGCGGGCCGGCGCCTGCTCGCCCACGAGCTGGCCCACGCGATCCAGCAGGGCTTTGCCCCCGATCCGCTGCCGCGCGTGGTCGGCGAACCCGGCGGCGCGCTGGAGCGCCAGGCGGACGCGACGGCGGACGGCGTCATGAGCGACCACGCGCGCCCCGGCCTGGGCCATGGCGACCGGCCGGAAGCCGGCGCGCCACCCGCCACGTTGCAGCGCGCGCCGGACCAGGAACCCGTCCCCCCGCTGGACCTGCACAGCGAGGAAGAAACGACCATGCGGTCGTCCTCGACGGCACACGAAACGGTGCCGCCGGAGTGCCATAGCGGCTGCGCCCAGCGCTGGGGCCAGGACACCACCTGCTCCAAGTGGGGCTTCGTGCAGGGCGTCCACGAACGGGGCGAGGGCAAGAACTGGAAGGCGTACAACTGCTGCAATAGCTGGCCCTGGGCGCTGGAAGACTACGCGCGCAACAGCCTGGGCCTCAACGGCGCGGCCTCCTGCCATGCGCCGCACCAGCGCCAGATCGCCACGGTGAGCTGGGGCGACAAGGACGTGCAGGTGCTCTGCTCGGACACCATCCCCGGCGATAAGTTCGGGGAGCGCGAGGTCAAGTCCAAGTTCTGCACGGGCAAGATCGACAAGGAAGTGATCGAATTAAGCCCGAAGGCGATGCAGGACCTCTCCGACCAGACGTTGAACGCGCTCGGGGTGCGCGTCTGCTATTCGGGCACCCAACAGGATCTGTGCCTGCACAACGGCCCCGGCCCCGCCCGGCGCACCGGCCGCGATGCCTTCCCGGAGTGCGAGGATTGCCTCACCGCAGGCTGCCCGGTGCCGGAGGGCACGCCCAAGCTCAAGGACACCGGCTGGCCGCGGGCCTGATCGCCCGCGGTCCAGTCGGCGTTGTCATGCTAAACGCAGTGAAGCATCTCGTCTTGAACCCGCACGAGACGAGACTCTTCGCTGCGCTCAGAGTGACAAGCCTTGCGCTCAGAGTGACATGGCCGCTAGGAAGCGCGGATCAGCCCGCCGCTCGCCGGTGGACGACGACCCGGCAGCCGCCTTTCATCCGCACGGCGAACAGCGGCTCGGGCACGGGGTGTTCGCCGGGCGGCACCGCGAAGCGCACCCGCTGGGCCAGCGTCGCCAGGATCAACTGGCCCTCCATCAGCGCGAAGTGGTTGCCGATGCAGATGCGCGGCCCGGCGCCGAAGGGCATGTAGACGTGGCGCGGCAGCCGCTTCTCG
>DASSGZ010000508.1:0-15763 GCA_035693165.1 Chloroflexia bacterium
CGCGGCCGCCGACCTGGACCCGCGTGCCCGCCAGGTGGACACGGGCCAGCGGTTCCCCCTCTGCCGGCCCGAGCCGCTGGCCGATCTCTGGCGGGCGGCGGGCCTGGAGGCCGTGGAGACGCGGACCATCGACGTGCCGACCCGCTTCCGCGACTTTGACGACTACTGGACGCCGTTCCTGGGCGGCCAGGGCACGGTTCCCGGCTACGTCATGGCGCTCAGCGAAGAACGCCGCGCCGCGTTACGCGACCATCTCTGCGCCCGCCTGCCCGTCGCCGCCGACGGCGCGATCGCCCTGACCGCGCGAGCCTGGGCGGTGCGCGGGCGGCGGGCCGGGGCGCGGGGCTAGCGTGCCGTCGGGTCGATGGCGTCGCGGATGCCGTCGCCGAGGAAGCTGAAGGCCAGCACCAGCAGGGTGAGGGTGAGACCAGGCACGAAGGTCTGGAACCAGTTGGCTTCAAGGTACGCCTGGGCGTCGTTGATCATCAGGCCCAGGCTGGAGCCGGGCGGCTGGATGCCCAGGCCGAGCAGGCTGAGCAGCGCCTCGTTCAGCACGACGCTCGATACGTCCAGCGTGGCGGCGATGACGATCAGGCCGGTCACGTTGGGCAGGATGTGGCGGAGCATGATCTCGCGGCGGCGCGCGCCGATGGCATCGGCGGCCAGCACGTAGTCGCGGCTGCGGATCGAGAGCGCCTGGCCGCGCACATAGCGCGCCATGAGCGGCCAGCTCACCAGGGCCAGGGCGACGGAGACCAGCAGCAGCCGGCCCATGTCGCCGGCCAGGTCTTGCGCCGCCGGGCCAAAGATGGCCGAGACCAGGATGGCGAGCAGCAGGCCGGGGAAGGCGAAGAACATGTCGGCCAGGCGGCTGATCACCTGATCGATTTTGCCGCCGAAGGTGCCCGCCAGCAGCCCCAGCAGCGCGCCGGCCACGATGTTGACCGTCTCCACGACTATGGCGACCAGCAGCGAGACGCGCAGGCCGGTCAACAGCCGGGCCAGCGTGTCGCGGCCCAGGTCGTCGCCGCCCAGCCAGTGCGTGGCGCTGGGCCACGAGCCCGACGGGTCGCTGATGTTGTAGTCCTGGGCATCGTAGGTGCGCAGCGGCTGGATGTCGGGCGGGGCCAGGTGCTGGTAGATCCAGGGGCCGATGAGCGCGGCCACGACCACCAGGGCGATAAAGATCAGGGAGGCGAAGGCCAGCCCGTTGCCGCGCAGGCGGGCGAAAAACGACGGCGCGGGCGGCGTGGTGTCCACGCCGGTCTCGGTTTGCACCTGGATGTCGGTTCGGGCTCTCATGGGCTCAGGCTTCGCGGCTGATGCGCGGGTCGAAAACAGTGTACAGCAGGTCGGTGATCAGGTTCATCACGACCACGGCCAGCCCCAGCAGGATCGTCGCGGCCTGGATCACCGGGTAGTCGCGCTGGCCGATGCTCTGGATGGTGATATAGCCGACGCCGGGCAGGTTGAACAGCTTCTCCACGACGAACGCCCCGGTGACGAGGAAGGCCACGCTGGGCCCGAGTACCGTCAGCAGCGGCAGCAGTGCGTTGCGCATGCCGTGGACGCCGATGACCGTGCGCCGGGGCAGGCCCTTGGCGCGCGCCGTGCGCATGTAGTCCTGGCTCAGCACCTCCAGCAGCGAGGAGCGCGTCAGGCGCGCCGTGTAGCCCATGCTCGATGCCGCCAGCACGAAGATGGGCAGCACCCAACTGGTGGGCTGTTCCAGCCCGGCCACGGGCAGCGCGGGCAGGTGGGCGTTGTAGAGCGTGACGTTGAGCCAGACCAGCAGGCCGATCAGCACGAAGCTGGGGATAGAGTAGAGGCCGAGCATCAGCGTCATGATCAGGCGGTCGACGAAGCCGTTGCGGCGCAGGGCGGCGATCACGCCCAGCGGCACGCCCACCAGCGTGCTGAGCGCCAGCGCGCCCAGCCCCAGCTTGAGCGACACCGGCAGCCCGTGGCCCAGGATCTCGGCGACCGAGCGCCCCGGAAACTTGTACGACATGCCCAGGTCGCCGCGCAGCAGCCCGCCCATGTAGTCGAGATATTGCACCAGGATCGGCTTGTCGAGGCCGTACTGGTGCATGAGTTCGGCGTAGCGCTGGGGGTCGCGCCGGTTGCCCATCATTTCGAGCACCGGGTTGCCGGGCGCCAGGTGCGCCACCATGAAGGTCAGGAAGGTCAGGCTGAAGAGCACGAACAGCGTGCTGCCCAGCCGCCGCGCCAGGAAGCGTAGCATCGGTCGTTGCCGGCGGACCGCGGCGCGTGGCTGCGCCGCGGTCCGGGACGGCGGGTCTCCTACTTGTTCGTGACCTGGGTCCAGTCGTCCACGGCCAGGCCCTGCGCCGTGAAGACCATACCCTTGATCGTCGGCTTGATCAGCAGGTTGCCCTTGCCGTTATAGAGCGGCAGCCAGCCCACCTGGTCGATGGCGATCTGCTCGGCCTGGTTGTAGAGCGACATGCGCTTGGCCTGGTCCTTCTCCACGTCGGCCTCCTCGGTCAGCTTATCGAAGTCGGCGTTGCTGAAGTGGCCGTTGTTGTTGCCCACGCCGGTGTGCAACTGCTGGGTGAGGAAGTTCTGCGGGTCGGGGTAGTCGGCGCCCCAGACGCTGATGTACATCTGCATCGCGCTGGTCTCCGGGTTGTTCGCCATGGCCGTCAGGTCGTCGTTGAACTTGGCCTGTTCCTCCGGCTGCACCTGCACGGTGAGGCCCAGGTTTTGCTTCCACATCTGCTGCAGCGTGGTCGCCACCTTGTCGAAGTCGGCCTGGCCGCCGGTGTAGGTCACGGTCAGTTTGTTGGCCGCGTCGCCCACGTTGGCGGCGGCTAGCTCGGTCTTGGCTGCCGCGGGGTCGAAGGTCAGCGGCTTGAGGCCCTCGAAGTAGCCGGGCATACCGGGCGGCACGATATGGTCGGTTGCCACCACGCCGCCGCCCAGCACTTTGTCGGCCAGCGTCTTCTTATCGACGGCCATCGCCAGCGCGCGGCGCAGCTTCACATTATCCAGCGGCGGCTTCTTGTTGTTGAACCCGATATAGGCGTCGAAGAACTGCGGTACCTGCTTGAAGTCCGGGTTGTCCTTGGCCTGGTCGGCCAGCGTGTTGGGGAACTGCTGCGACCCCATGATGTCGAGCTGGCCGGTGCGGTAGAGGTCATACGCCGTCTTCGGGTCCTGGACCAGCGGCATGTCGATGCTGTCGATCTGTACGGCGCCGCGCCAGTAGTAGGGGTTCGGCTCGAAGGTCAGGCGTTCGCCGTGCTTCCACTCCTTCAGCTTGAACGGCCCGGTGCCCCAGGCATGATCGATCCAGTCCTTGCCGTACTGGTCGACCAGTTTCTTGGGCACGACCGCCGCCGCGATGAAGGCGAGTTGGTCGAGGAAGTAGACGCCGGGCGTGTCGATCTGGATCTGCAAGGTCGCCGGGTCCTTGACGGTGACACCGCTGAGGCCCTGGGCCTTGCCGGCCTGCCAGTCGGTGGCCCCGGTGATGTTGCTGAGGTAATAGCCCGCCGCGCCGTTGGCGAAGTCCTTCGACAGCGCGCGTTCCAGCGACCAGCGGAAGTCCTCGGCGGTGACGGGCGTGCCGTCGGCCCAGGCCAGGCCGGGGCGGATGTGGAAGGTATAGGTCTTGCCGTCGGGCGAGATGTCCCAGCTCGCGGCGCCCGCCGGCTCGATGTTCAGCTTCGAGTTGAGGCGCACGAGGCCCTCGTAGAGCAGGCCCATCGCCATCACGCTGTTGCTGGCGCCCGCCAGCGCCGGGTCGAGCGTGTCGAGGTCCTGCACGCCCTCGTTCGACCAGCGGATCGTGCCCCCGCCGCCGACTTTGTTCGGGGTGGCGGCAGCCCCCGCGCTCGTGCCGCTGGTGGCCGTAGCTGCGCCGCCCGTCGCGGCGGTGGGCGCGGCTCCGGCTTCGGTGGCCGTGGCGCTGGTGCCGGTGGTGGCGGTGGGCGCGGCGGCGGCGAGGGTGGCCGTGGGCGCTTCCGTGGCGCTGGTGGCCGTCGGGGCCGCGGGGACAGTCGTCGCGGTGGGCGTCTCGCCGCCGCATGCCGCCAGCAGCGGCAGCAGCAAGGCCAGCAAGCTGAGCAGCGCAAAACTACGCCATGCGGTCCGTGAGTACCGATGCATGATCATCTTTCCTCCTTGGGTGTGCGGTTTCCGGGGCGCCCGGCGGCCTGTGGCAGGCGCGCCGGTGGGCCGGCGCCGGGGCGTGTCATTAAGATAGCGAGTCTGGGCCGGGTCCTGGCTTTCACGGGTCTCGGTGGGCAGGCTGTAACCACAAGTAGGAAACGAAGAAGCGGGCGTTTTAATGCGCTCTGCTCAGTGGGCTGGTGCCCGGCTGGCGGTGAGGCGGGCACCCAGAGCAATGAAGGGTGTGTGCGACATATCCCGGTAGCATAGAATAAGGAGCGCTATAGGTGGACAGAAGGATAGTAATACAATGGCCCATCCTGTCTGTGCAGGATGGGCCATGTAGCGTTGCGTGGGGCGGGGCGGCGTCAGTAGGCGCGCCCGACCATGCTGGCGAGGAACTGCAGCACCAGGATTGCCACGAAGGGCGAGAAATCGATAAACATGCCAGGGATGATGCGACTCATCAACTGGCGAATGGGCGCGAGCAAGGGTTCGGTGATGTCCACCAACAGCCGGGTGAACGGGTCGCGCCCGACCTGCATAAACCAGGAGAGGATCGCCCGGATCAAAATAGCCAGCATCAGCACATTGATCAGCAGGCTCACCAGTTGGGCAACAGCGTGCATAGGTTCACTCCACTTAGCGTCGTAGCCGTCCAGCCATCCGTACTCGGCTGGATCACTGATATATACGGTGTGCGACGGGGAATAGTTGCATCAGCCGTAACGCAGCCATAACAAGGGAGGGGCACGGTACGCCGTGCCCCTCCGCCTGATTCGTCGAAGGAATGGGTCCCGACCGGGATGCCCCGCTACGAACGCTAGCCCTCGGCCTCTTCCTCGGCCTCGGCGGCGGCCTCGCCGCTCTCGGCCGCTTCAGCCTCAGCCGCCTCGGTCGCCGCAACTTCCTCGACCGGCTCCACCGCCACCGCGGAGATGCGCGCCACGACCTCTTCGGGGTCGGCCAGCACCGTCACGCCCGCCGGGATGGGCAGGTCTTTGACCAGGATCGTCGCGCCGACTTCTTCCAGGTTGCTGACATCGGCCTCGATCCGTTCGGGCACCTCGGTCGGCAGCACCTTGACCGCCAGGGTCTCCAGGTTCTGCAACAGCAGGCCATCGCCCGCGCGGACGGCGGGCGCCTCGCCGGTCAGCACAATCGCCACGTTGGCCGTGGTTTCCTGGCGCAGGTTGACGGCCATGAAATCGACATGGATCGGCGTGTGGGTGACGGGGTCGCGATCCACCGCGCTGATAAAGGCGCGGGTCGCCGGCCCGGTCTCGCCCACGCGGACATCGACCAGGTGGACATTGCCCGCACGGTGGTAGATGCGCTCGAAGGTGCGCCCGTCGATTTGGACGGGCTGCGGCTCGATGCTATAGCCATAAAGAATGCCCGGCAACAGGCCCTGCCGGCGCAGCTTCTTGCTGGCCTTGCCGATGACGGTGCGGGGTTGGACGGTCAATTCAATCGTTGCACTCATTGTGTATTCACCTCTACTTCTCTAGTCGTTCCCACCGCGATTACGATGGGCGGCGGGCCGGTTTGTAACCGGCCCCTACAACACGTAATTGGCCGGGCCGCCGGCTGGGAGGCGCTGCCGGGCTAGGATCAGGCTCCGGCTTCCTCGACCAGCGAATCGCGCAGCAGGTCGAGTTTCTCCAGGGCCATGCCGGTGCCGACGGCCACGCACTGCAACGGCTGGTCGGCCACATAGCACGGGATGCCGGTGATCTGTGTCATCAACTCGTCGATGTGGCGCAGCAACGAACCGCCCCCGGTCATAATCATGCCCCGGTCGATAATATCCGAGGCCAGTTCCGGTGGTGTCCGTTCAAGCACAGTTCGTACCGCGCCGACAATGGCTTCCAGGGGTTCGGCCAGCGACTCCACGATCTCGTTAGTATGGACCGTGATCGTGCGCGGCATCCCGGCCACCTGGTCGCGCCCGCGGACATCCATGCTCATCTGGTCTTCGAGCGGCAGGGCCGCCCCGATCTTGATCTTGAGTTCTTCGGCGGTGCGGTCGCCGATGAGCAGGTTATACTTGCGCTTGATGAAATTGGCGATATATTCGTCGAGCTTATTGCCCCCGACCCGGATGGAATTGCTCTCGACGATGCCGTTCAGCGCGATCACGGCGACTTCGGTGGTGCCGCCGCCGATATCGATGATCAGGCTGCCGTTGGGGTCGCTCACCGGCACGCGGGCGCCGATGGCGGCGGCCAGCGGCTCGCGGATCAGGAACACGTCCTGGGCGCCGGCTTGCATGGCCGCATCTTTGACCGCGCGGCGCTCCACGCTGGTCACGCCCGCCGGGATGCAGATCATGACGGTGGGTTTAAACAGATTAAAGCGCCCCGCCGCGCGCCCGATGAAATGCTTGAGCATCGCTTCGGTCACGACATAGTCGGCGATGACGCCGTTTTGCATGGGGCGCACCACTTCGATCGTTTCGGGCGTGCGGCCGATCATATCGGCGGCGGCCTTACCGACCGCTTTCACGCGGCCGGTGACGGTGGAAATTGCGACGACGGAAGGCTCGTTGAGAACGACTCCTCTTCCATTGACATACACTAAAACATTCGCGGTGCCGAGATCGATCCCGATCCGGCGGGAAAGCAATGCCATGCGTTAGGCTCCGGTCTGCGGCGGTTGGTTACGGCGCCGGCGGGTGCCGGCCACGCGCAGTTGCAGCACGGCCCGGCGCAGTTCGGCCCGTGCGGCCTCTTCATTCCCGATGTCGGTCCGCCCGGCAAGGGACTCCTGGGCCCGGCGGCGCGCTTCTTCCGCGCGCTGCACATCGACTTCTTCCGCGTGTTCGGCGAAGTCGGCCAGGACCGTCACCGTCCCCTCGCTCACTTCGAGAAAGCCACCGGCGATGACCAGGGCCTGCTCGACGCCGCTTTTGCGCACCAACAGCTCGCCGATCTGCAAGGTGGTGAGCAACGGGGCGTGATGCGGCAAGATGCCGACGGCGCCGTCCCAGGCCGGGGCGATGACCATATCCACGTCGTCCTCGTACACCATGCGTTCGGCGGTGACAATTTGTAGATGGAGAGGCATCTCGATTCTACTCCTCACGCTGCGAAATGGCGCAGCCACATATTATACACGATCCGTCCGCGCCTGGCGAGTCGGGCGGCAAAGCGGAAGGCCGGCAACTGGATAACGCCTGCCAGTCGCCAGCCTTCCCCACATGATCCGGGTTGCTACGGCTTAACCCTTGGCCATCGCGGCGGCCTTCTCGACGGCCATCTCGATGGTGCCGACCATGTAGAAAGCCTGCTCCGGCAGGTTATCGTGCTTGCCGTCGAGGATTTCGCGGAAGCCGCGCACGGTATCCTCGCGCTTCACGTAGACGCCCGGCGTGCCGGTGAACACCTCACCGACGAACATCGGCTGGCTGAGGAAGCGCTCGATGCGCCGCGCCCGCGCGACGATCAGCTTGTCTTCTTCGCTCAACTCCTCGATGCCCAGGATGGCGATGATGTCCTGCAGGTCCTTGTAGCGCTGCAGCACCTTCTTCACCGACTGGGCGACGTTGTAGTGCTCCTCGCCCACGATGCGCGGGTCGAGGATGCGGCTGGTGGAGGCCAGCGGGTCTACAGCCGGGAAGAGCGCCTTCTCGGCGATAGACCGTTCCAGCGTCACGCTGCCGTCCAGGTGGGCGAACGTAGTGGCCGGGGCCGGGTCGGTGTAGTCGTCGGCGGGCACGTAGATGGCCTGCACCGAGGTGATCGAGCCTTGCTTGGTCGAGGTGATGCGCTCCTGCAACTGGCCCATTTCCTGGGCCAGCGTGGGCTGGTAGCCCACGGCGCTGGGCATGCGGCCCAGCAGCGCGGACACTTCGGACCCGGCCTGCACGAAGCGGAAGATGTTGTCGATGAACACCAGCAGGTCGCGGCCCTCGTCGCGGAAGTACTCGGCCATGGTCAGGCCGGTGAGGCCGACGCGCAGGCGCGAACCGGGCGGCTCGTTCATCTGGCCGAACACCATCACCGTCTTATCGATGACGCCGGAGTCGGTCATCTCGTGGTACAACTGCGTGCCCTCGCGGGTGCGCTCGCCCACGCCGCAGAACACGGAGTAGCCGCCGTGCTCGGCGGCGATGTTGCGGATCAGCTCCATGATCACGACCGTCTTGCCCACCCCGGCGCCGCCGAAGATGCCCATCTTGCCGCCCTTGGTGAACGGGGCGATCAGGTCCACGACCTTCAGGCCGGTCTCAAAGATCTGCGCCTCGGTGGACTGGTCGGCGAAGGTGGGCGACGGGCGATGGATACCGTAGGTCGGCGTATCGGCGGGCACGGGGCCTTTGCCGTCGACTGTGTCGCCCAGGACGTTGAAGATGCGGCCCAACGTGTTGGGGCCGACCGGCACGGCGATGGGGCCGCCGGTGTCAATGGCCTTCATGCCCCGGCGCAGGCCGTCGGTGGTGCCCATGGCGACACAGCGCACCCAGTCGTTGCCCAGGTGCTGCTGCACCTCGGCCACGAGCCGGGTCGGGCCGGGGGCGCCGCCGGTGATCCGCTCGTCCTTGTTGTTGACCTCGACGCCCGCCTCGGTCAACGGGATATGGATCGCGTTGTAGATGTCGGGCAGTTGGTCGGCGGGGAACTGGACATCCAGCACCGGGCCCATGATCTGCACCACTTTTCCTTCAGCAGGCATTGTACCCTCCTATGTTCGTCCGGTACTCAACCGGTGAGCGCCGCGGCGCCACTGGCGATTTCGGTCAGTTCCTTGGTGATGTTGGCCTGGCGCAACTTGTTGTAGGACAAGGTGAGTTCGGACACCATCTCCTTGGCGCTCTGGGTGGCGTTGCGCATGGCGACCAGGCGCGCGCTCTGCTCGCTGGCGATCGACTCCAGCAGGGCCTGGTAGATGCGGGCCTCGACATAGCGCGGCACCAACTGCGTGAGCACGGCGGCGGGACTCGGCTCGTAGATATACTCGCGTGCCGGGCCGGTGACTTCGCCGGGCTGCAAGGGCAGCAGCGGCACGATGACCGGGCGCTGCACCAGCGTGTTGACGAACTCGGCGTAGATCAGGTAGACCGCGTCGATGTGGCGCGCCGCGTATTCGTCGGTGATGACCCGCGCGATGGGCGCGATGTAGTCGGGCCGGGGCCGGTCGCCGTAGTTGGTGAACTCGGCGACGACCGGGCGGCCATAGCGCACCATGAAGTCGCGCCCCTTGCGGCCCACCGGCACGATCTGAAAGCCGGCGCCGCCACCCTCGTCGAGCATGAAGCGCGTGGTGCGCCGGATGATGTTCGAGTTGAGGCTGCCGCAGAGGCCCTTGTCGGAGGTGATCATGACGATCCCCACGTTTTTGACCTCGCGCTTTTGCAGCAGCGGGTGGGGCACGTCGCTCTCGATGGCGCTCAGGCGCGCGGCCAGGTGGGCGATGACCTCGTCCATCTTTTCGGCGTAGGGGCGCCCGGCCAGCACCGCTTGCTGGGCGCGCCGCATGCGCGATGCCGCCACCATCTCCATGGCCCGCGTGATCTGTGAGATGTTTTTCACCGACTTGATGCGCCGGCGGATTTCACGTGTACTTGGCATAGGAGGTTCCTAGTAGCCCACCACACAGATTCGGATGGGCGGCAGGCCGGTTTGAACCCGGCCCCTACAACTCAAAAGCGTCAAAAGCGTCAAAAGCACGGCGGCCGGCTCCTAGAAGGACACCGTTTTCTTGAAATCGGTGATAATGGCGCCCATCTGATCGAGCACTTCTTTGGGCGCCTTCTTGCGGGCGTACTCGGTCGTGAGCGTGCCCAGGAAATCGCTCTGGGTCGTGTTCAAGTACTCGTGGAAGCGGGCTTCCCATTCGCGCACGCGGTCCACCGGCACGTCGTCCAGGTAGCCCTGGGTCACGGCATAGATGATCATGGCCTCGTTGGCGGCGGGCAGCGGGCTATATTGCGGCTGCTTGAGCACTTCCTGGATGCGCAGCCCGCGGTCCAGCATCTGCTTCGTGGCCTTGTCGAGGTCGGAACCGAACTGGGCGAAGGCGGCCAGGTCGCGGAACTGGGCCATGTCGAGCTTGAGCTTGCCGGCCACCTGGTTCACGATCTTCAATTGGGCGTCGCCGCCCACGCGGCTCACCGAGATACCGACGTTGATGGCCGGGCGGATACCGGCGTTGAACAGGTCGGACTCCAGGAAGATCTGGCCGTCGGTGATCGAAATCACGTTGGTCGGAATATAGGCCGACACGTCGTTGGCCTGGGTTTCGATGATCGGCAGCGCGGTCAGGCTGCCGCCGCCGAAGTCGGGGTGCATGCGCGCGGCGCGTTCCAGCAGCCGGGAGTGCAGATAGAACACGTCGCCGGGATAGGCTTCGCGGCCGGGCGGGCGGCGTAACAGCAGCGACACCTGGCGGTAGGCCCAGGCGTGCTTGCTCAGGTCGTCGTAGACGATCAGCGCGTCGCCGCCCTGCTCCATAATCTCCTCGCCCATGGCGCACCCGGCGTAGGGCGCCAGGAATTGCAGCGCCGCGGGGTCCGAGGCGTTGGCGGCGACGATGATGCTGTGGTCCATCGCCCCGTACTGCTCCAGTGTGGCCGCCAGTTGCGCCACCGTGGACGACTTCTGGCCGACGGCCACGTAGATGCAGACGACGCCGGTGCCCTTCTGGTTGATGATGGCATCGACGGCAATGGCGCTCTTGCCGGTCTGGCGGTCGCCGATGATCAGCTCGCGCTGGCCGCGGCCCACCGGGATCATGGCGTCGACCGATTTCACGCCGAACTGCACCGGGGTGTCCACGTTCTTGCGGTAGATCACACCGGGGGCGATGCGCTCAATCGGGCGGTGCTTCATATCGGGGGGCAGGGGCCCCTTGCCGTCGATCGGTTCGCCCAGGCCGTTGACGACCCGGCCGATCAACTCGCGGCCCACCGGCACCTCGACGATGCGGCCGGTGGCGCGCACCTGGGCGCCTTCCCTAATATCGGTGTACGGCCCCAGCACGATGACGCCGACGCTCTCTTCTTCCAGGTTGTAGGCCATGCCGTTGACCGTGGCCGGGCCTTCGCTGGTGTCGGCCTCGATTTCGACGATCTCGGAGGCCATGACGTTCGTCAGGCCATAGACACGGGCGATCCCGTCCCCGATCTCGACCACCGTGCCGATATTTACCGGGCGTACATCCTGGCCGTATTTTTCGATCTCGCTCCGGATAATGGAGCTGATCTCTTCTGCTCGTAACATACTAACCTCCATCCGGCCGGAGTGGCCGCCGGTTCAACAAGACACTGCTGCCAATACCAGGCGCCGGGCCGCCCATACGGGCCGGGACCGCGCGCGGCTCAACTGATGCGTTCGGCGATCTGGGCCAGTTGCGTGCGCACGCTGCCGTCGTAGAGCACATCGCCGATGCGGGCAATGATCCCGCCGATGATGCTGGGATCGACCTGGTTGCGCACTTCCACGCGCTTGGCCCCGGACAGGCGCTTGATGCGCTCTTCCACGTCCTTCTGCGCGTTCGCGTCGAGGGGGATAGCCGTCGTGACATCCGCGATGACAACGCTCTGCGCGCGGTTCGCCATCTCGATGAACTCCTGGGCCACCCGCGCCAGGGTGCCGATCCGGCCCCGCTCGGTGAGCAGATAGATCAGGTGCAGCACATCCGGGTCCGCCTGCACCGTCAGCGCGGTGTCGACCATCTGGCGCTTCTCGGTCGCGGGCGTATCCGGGTCGTCCAGGACGGCCAGCAGGCGCGGGTTGCTCAAGACGGCGGCGGCCACACTCAGGTCGGTGCGCCAGCGATCGAGCTTGCCTTTCTCGCGGGCCAGTTCAAAGGCGGCTTCGGCATAGCGCCGGGGCACGGCTCCTTGCGGCATCGCGACCTCCTTACTGGACGCGCGGGCGCTCGGCTTGTTGCAGCGCCTCGTCGATGAGCTGCTGGTGCAGCTTGGGATTGGTGGACAGTTCCTGGCCCACCACGCGGGTGGCCGCCATGATGGCGAGGCGCCCGACTTCCTGGCGCAGTTCCAGCTTGGCGTGTTCGGTTTCGGCCTGGATCTGCGACCGGGCGTCGTTGATCATCTTCTCGCGCTGTTCGCGCGCTTCGGCCTGGGCCGCGGCGATCATGCGCTGGCCTTGCTGCTGCGTCTGGCTGCGCAACTGCTCGGCTTCCTTGCGCGCCTCGCCGATGATGTTCTGGGCGCTCTGCTGGGCTTCGTTCAACTCCTTCCGGATCTGTTCGGCCTGCGCCATCCCCTCGCGGATGCGATTGGCGCGCTCGTCGAGCATCTTGAGCACCGGCTGGTAGGCGAAGCGGCGCAGCAAGTAGAGCAGAACCAGGAATGTGAGTCCTTGCCAGAGCAATAACAGGGGATCGATACCTAATCCGTTCATCCTTAGCCTCTCCACCGGGAGCTCAGCGCCCGACCCGGATCGATCCGGGCGCGGGCCGAGCTCCCGTCACGGTAGTCTCGACGTTCGACCCGACAGTGTAGCTGCGCGCGGCCGATCAACCCGCCACGAACAGCAGCACCAGCGCGACCACGAAAGCGTAAATAGCCACCGCTTCGGCCAGACCGGCGCCGAGAATCAGCGTCGTGCGGATTGGGCCTTCCGCATCGGGGTTCCGCCCGATGGCCTGCACGGCGCCCATCGTCGCAATCCCGATACCGATACCGGGGCCGATACCACCCAGCCCGATTGCCAGGCCGGCGGCTAAACGCGCTGCGGTATGAAAGTCCATGAGAGAATTCCTCCTAAAGGTTGGCGTGCCTGTTGCGGCAACACGCTGAATTTCGTGGGGCGGGACCGCCGGTGAGCTTGTCCTGCCGCCCGTAAGCGTTCAATGCCTCGTGGTCGAGGCCGGGCGCGCCCGCACGGCGCCCCCAAGGCTTACCAAAGTGAGCGCATCCTCAGCCCATGGCGACTTCCGTGCCGGTCTGCGGATGCTCGGCGATGTCTTCGCCCGCCGGGTTATGCTCGACGTCATGGCCCTCGGCGTCGCCATGCCCGGCCACGGCCATGGAGATATAGACCAGGGTCAAGAGCGAGAACACAAGCGCCTGAATCGTCCCGAACAGCACTTCCAGCCCCACAAAGATAATCGTCGCAAAGCCCAGGAAGATCGAACCGAGCAGGAAGTACATGACCGCCAGCAGCACCTCGCCGCCGAAGATATTGCCGAAAAGACGGAAGGAGAGCGAGATGATACGGCTCAGTTCGCCGATGATGTGGACCGGCGCCAGGAAGATCGGCGTGGTCAGTTCCTTGAGGTAGCCGCCCGGCCCGTGGGCGATGACCCCCGCCGTCTGCACGACGATAAACGCGATCAGGGCCATCGCCAGGGTCATGTTCAGGTCGGCGTTGGGCGCGCGCAGCAAAGGCACCAGGATCGCGCCTTCCGGGCAGGTGCCCTGGTGGATGGCCGCGGCGGCGGCTTCCCCCGCGGCAGCTACTTCCGGGTGGCAGATGCCAAACCAGCTAATCGGCAGGAGCGATAGCCAGTTGGCAGTGATGATGAAGATAAACAGGGTGGCGATGAGCGGGAAGATGATGCGCCCGGTGCGCTTGCCGGCGGTGCTCTCGACAATGCCCATCAGGGCTTCGACAATCGACTCGGCAAAGTTTTGCAGGCGTCCCGGCACCAGTTCCATTTTCGCGGTGGCGCGGGCGAAGACGATGACCAGGATGGCCGCGACGAGCAGCGTCATGATCATCGAGTTGCTGACGTGAAAAAACCCACCGATAGTGAACAATGTTTCGGCTGCGAAACTTGGCTTCGGAGGCGTCATGGGTTGCTCCTTGTCGATCCGGAAGGGGCCGGCGGGGGTGAGCCGTCGCCGGCGTCGTCCGGGTTATCGCCCGTCTGGTCCTGGGTCGCGCGCGGGGGCGAGACGCGTTTTGTGGATCGGGGCTGCGCCGGGAAAGCGGTTGCCAGCCGGTAAAATGTGGCGAACATGCTCAACAATCCCAGGCCCAGCCCGATCAACACCAGCCACGGCTTTGTGCCCCATTGCCCGTCGAGATACCACCCGAGGCCGGTGCAGATCACCAACGGCCCGGCCACGCCAAAACCGACTTCGCCGGCGATGGCTAAGGCGCGCAGGGAGTTGCGATCACGCATCAGGTCCTCGCAATCAACGTATCCAATTGGCCGGCGCATTCTGTAAGCGCCCGCATTATAGCACTGTCAGGCATGATTGTCAAGATTTTCACAATCTTTTCACCCGCCGGGCCAGCTTCTCCGCGCGATCCAGCAGCCCGGCTTCCCAGCCGCGCAACCGCCCGGCCACACTGTGCAAATCCTGACCCTCCAGCTCCTGGCGCCGCAGGGTGCTCCACCGCGCGGTCGCCGATTCCCGCTGCTCCAGCGCGACCCCGGCGATCCATTCCGCCGCCTCGTTCTCGATGTCATCGGCGGCATGGAAGTCTCGCCCGCGGCCCCACTGG
This sequence comes from Chloroflexia bacterium, assembly GCA_035693165.1. GTDB lineage: Bacteria > Chloroflexota > Chloroflexia > QHBQ01 > JAICKM01 > JAICKM01. The sequence continues at coordinate 14,565 of DASSGZ010000508.1, forward strand.
TAGAGATCGCGGGCTGCGCCGCGCAGCTCCCAGCGCACCACGCGCAACTCGCGGCCATCGGCGCAGACCCAGACGGCGACCACCCGCACCTGGCCTTCGCTCCCGAGTCGGCGCGTAACGCCGCTCCGGCGCTCACACCCGCCGGCTGCCCCCTGGTCGTCCATTGACCGCTAGTCTGTAGCAGGATTCAGGCCATGCATTTCGACATTATCCGCCCCAATTGGGTGCCTGGGGGACTTGCGCTGCGCCGTGGTTTCCTTTATGCTATATAATGTCGGGCGGTACCAGCCATCCAGGTTACTTGGACCGTCCGCTACATACCACCAACAGTCCTGGCAATGACGACAGGGAGGTCAATGATGATCATATTACTGCTTGGTGCCCCAGGCGTGGGCAAAGGAACGCAATCGGCTCTGCTCTGCGAACAGCTCGATATGGCCCATGTCGCCAGCGGCGATCTGCTGCGCGAGCACCGCCGCAACGGCACCCCCCTCGGCAAGCAGGCCGACGAGTATCTGCGGCGCGGCGACCTGGTGCCCGATAAGCTGGTAATCGACATGATACTGGAGCGCCTCAGCGCGCCCGATTGCGCCCGCGGCGTCATCCTGGACGGCTTCCCCCGCACCGTCACCCAGGCCGCCGCGCTCGATGCCACCCTGGCCCGGCAGGGCACCCAGGTGGAGCGCGCGCTGTACATCAAGGCCGACCCGCAGATCCTGCTCGACCGGCTGTCGGGCCGCTGGATCTGTCGCGGGTGCCAGAACAGCTTCCACGAGCGCTTCAATCCGCCCCGCGTGCGTGGGGTGTGCAGCCACTGCGGCGGCGAACTCTACCAGCGCGACGATGACCGCCGCGACGTGGCCGAGAACCGCCTGCACGTCTATTTCGAGCAGACCCTGCCCGTGATCTCCTATTATCGGGGCCGGGGCGCCCTGGTCGAGGTCAACGGCGACCAGGAGATCGGGGCCGTCACGGAGGACCTGCTGGCCGCGCTCACGCCCGCGCCCGCATATCTGCTCATGAACGAGAGCGCGCGGCTGTCCAGCTTCGCCTGATCTCTTCCCCGCTATCCAAGAGGGCGTATGGCTTGCCATACGCCCTCTTTCATGCGCGGCGGCGTTGGTCGCACCCGTCCGGAACGGCACCGCGCAGACGCGAAGGACGCGAAGAACGGTTATATTAACTTCGTTCTTCGCGTC
>DASSGZ010000509.1:0-5425 GCA_035693165.1 Chloroflexia bacterium
CGGCCACCAGGGCCGTGTAGCCCACCAGCCAGGGGGTGGGCCGTGCCTCCGCCGATCTACGACGCTTCACTAGCGATCCTTCCTGCGGACGCGGCGGCATTCCGCGATCCGTTCATCAGCATTCCCCAGCATTTATCAGCGGACGATGATCGTGAACTCGACGGCGCGGGACATCAGCCCGCAGGGCGGGTTCGACTTGAGGCACGGCGGGTCGCCGGTGAGCAGCAGGGTGGTTTGCCCCGCCTGGGCGGCTTTGTACACGGCACGCCCCGCGCCGGTGGCCGGCGGGGCACTCACGACGCTGAGCACCGCCGGGTCCGCCAGGGTCACGCCCCAGTCGTAATTGCCGGTCAGGTTCACCTGCAACGTGTCGCCCGTTTGCAGTTGCACCGTGGCGCCGGTCAGGTCCACGTTCACCTCGGCCACGCCCCCGGCACCGGGCGTGATCACAACGCCCGCCCCGCTCGGCGGCGCGACCGGCGTAATATCGCGCAGGGGCGGGCTGGTGATCGGGCCGGTGGCGGGCTCCGAGGTGCCGATGGTGATGGAGCCTACCGTGACGGTGGCCGGCGCCGCGGACGTGGGAGTCTGGCCTGTCGCCGGGGCCGTGGGCGGGCTGGTCGGGTTAGGCGAGGCCGTCCCCTCGCCGCCGGGGCCGGAGGCCCCCGGCGTGGCCGTCGCCACCACGGCGGCCTGGCCGCAGCCCGCCAGCAACAGGGCCGCGCCGATCAAGAGGAGCACTCGCCCCCCGAATCGCATGTTGCGCATCGTGTCTCCTTTCGGGCCGGGATGCCCGCCTGCTGCGGGCATCGCCGGTCCGTCTATCAGGGCGCGCCCGCCGGGTTCGGTTCGATTTTATCGACCACGTACATCGGCGCGAAGCACATCTCGCGCGGCTCGTCCGGGCCGGCCATATGGCCGGAGACGACCACATAGGCGTTGTTGGCTGCCAGCCCGGCGTTCAGGGCCGTGGTCCAGGCGGGGCCGGTCGGGACCACCTGGCCGTCGCCCACGCCCGTCGCCTTGTCCTCGTAGCGCAGGTATGTGCAGCCGCCCTGGATGCGGGTCACGTTGACCTGCCCGGCGATCCAGGAGAAATCAGCCGCATGGCCGAAGCGCGGGAACACCGCCGGCGGCGTGGCGGGCGGGAAATAGCCCTTTTGCCGCGCCAGTTGCGTGCCCAGCAGCCCTAACAGCACTTCGTATGCCGTGCCTGCGTTCTCCGGGTGCAACTCGAAGCGCGACCGCTGGAAATATTGTACCGTGTACTGCTTGCCGTCGATGGGGTTGGTTTCCTGGAACGGCTCGCTGATCGGGTAGCCGTGGACGGCCAGCCCGCCGTGCGTCTGCCAGTAGCGCAGGAAGGAGCCGCCGAGGTTGTGCCCGGTGGCCTCGAAGTATTCGGTGGCCGGTCCGGTCTGGGGCGCGACCTTCGGATCGGGCGCGTGGAACTCCTGGCCCAGCAGCCCCAGCAGCACTTCGTAGGCCGTGCCCGCGTTCTCCGGGTGGTGCTCGAAGCGGTTGCGCTCGAAATACTGGACCACGACTGGCTTATTGCCCGTCGGGCCGGGTTCGGTGAATTCTTCGGTGATCGGATAGCCGAACTGGGCCAACCCGCCGTGCTGTTCCCAGTAGGCCAGGAAGGTGCCGCGCAGGGTGTGGCCGGTGGTCGCGAACCAGCGCACGCCCGTCTGGTGTGGATCGGTGACGGGGCTGGTGGGATAGTCCGCGGCCCTGGCCGGTGGCGCGGCCAGGGGGATGAGGAGGAGTGCCGCCAGAGCCAGCAGGGCCGCCGCGCGGCGCCGTCCATGTGAACCGAATATCGTGTACATCAAGTCCCTCCTTCGGTCGAGATCGCCGGGCAGGCAGTTATCCGGCCCCCGGCGATGCGCGCCCCTGTATACCATAACGCTCCTGCTCGCCGCGAGTTCCCTACCGCGCCCGGTGACAGGTGTGGTATAGATCCTGCTGGCGCCGTAGGCTGCATAGTCCACGCACGAAAGGAGCCACGATTCCCATGGCTGTTATGAGCAAGAAAGAGCGCATCAACGCCACGATGCGCAACGAGCCGGTCGACCGCATCCCGGTCAGCCTCTGGCGGCACTTCTACGAGTGCGAAGAAACCGCCGAGGGCCTGGCCGGGGCCATGCTAGCCTGGCAGGCCAAGTATGATTGGGACTGGATGAAGGTCAATCCCCGTGCATCCTACCACGTCGAGGGCTGGGGTGTAAAGCTGCGCTTCAGCGGCCAACCCCTGGTCAAGCCTGTCGTCACCGAGGTGCCGATCCACTCGGTGCAGGATTGGGGCAAGTTGCGCCCGCTGTCGCTCGATTCCGGGCCGCTGGACGAGCAACTGGAGGTGGTGGAACGGCTCTGCGAGGCGCTGGGCGATAAGGTCTACGCCGTGGAGACGGTGTTCAACCCGATTTCCATTGCTGCCGACCTGCTGCCCGAGGGGCGCGAACTGCTCACCCATATGCAGCAGGACCCCCAGGCCGTCCACGGCGCGCTGGAAGTGATCACCGCCACGTTTACGGAGTTCGTGGGCCGCCTGCTCAAGGCAGGCGCCGACGGCATCTTCTTCGCCACCACCGATTGGGCCTCGCGCGACATGCTGACCGAAGACCAGTACGCCGAGTTTGCGCGGCCCTACGATTTGCGCGTGCTGGCGGCGGCGCAGGACGCGCACTTTAACGTGCTGCACGTCTGCAAAAACAACAACTACGTGCTCTCGATGCTCGACTACCCGGTCCACGCCATCAACTGGGCCGTCGGTTCGCCGGGCAACCCCGACCTGCGCACCGTGCAGACCAGCACCGACAAGGTGGTCATCGGCGGCTACCGCAACGAAACCTTGCGCGACGGCGACGTGGCCCATATCCACGCCGAAGCCCGCGCCGCCGACGTGCAGACGGGGGGCCGCCGCTGGATCCTCGGCCCGGCCTGTTCCATCGCCGTGGATACGCCGGACGCCAACGTGCGCGCGGCGCGCGACATCGCCAACCAGTTGGACACCGGGGCGGCAGGAGGTGGGCAGGATATCACCGGATGACCCGCCGCCCTGGACGTTTCGGCGTATGGCCCCGCACGAACGGGCCGCCGTCGGGGCGATCATCGCGGCGGCTTTCGCCGATAAATATGGGCCAGCGCTGGGCCACGACCCGGCGCTGGCCGCCGAGGTCGCTGCGGTGCTACCCTCCGGCTGGGCGTGTTATGTGGGCGAGCAGGCCGGCGTCGTATATGGCGCCGGCCTGCTGCGCTTCGCCGAGCATCCGGGCTTCGGCACCGCCGAGGCCCTGGCGATGTGGCGCGTGCTGCGGCGCCGCCAATCGGTCGGGCGCACGTTGCGCTCGCTGGTCCTGCTGTCGCTGACGGGCGCCGACCACCGGCCCGACACGCGCACCGGCTACATCTCGGCGCTGGCGGTGCTGCCCGCCCGGCAGGGCCAGGGGCTGGGCAGCGGCCTGCTGCATCATTTGGAAGCCGAGGCGCGCGCCGCCGGCAAAACCCGCCTGACCCTGGACGTGGTGGACACCAACACGGGCGCGCGCCGCCTCTATGAGCGCCACGGCTTCCGCGTTATCGAAACGCAGCCGTCCCTCTTCACCCGCCGCCGCTGGGGCTACAGCGCCGTCCACTACATGCTCAAGCAGATCTGACCACTAATGATTCGTGGTTCTCAGAAGTCCCTCACAGAGGATTTGTCACTCTGAGCGGAGCGAAGAGTCTCGTCTCGTGCGGGTACAAGACGGAGATTCTTCGCTGCACTCAGAATGACCGGGTTTGAGCTTGTCACTCTGAGCGGAGCGAAGAGTCTCGTCCCCGCTCAAGACGAGACGGAGATTCTGAGCGCAGCGAAGAATGACAGATGCCTTGTACTAAATTACTCAGCACTCAGCACTCGTTAGCTGACCTTGCTGCCGCAGGCGCCGCAGAAGCGCCCGGCCACTTTCGCGCCGCAGGTGGGGCAGGTGGTGGGCTGGGGCGCGGCGGCGGGGGCCGCGGCGGCGACCTTGGTGCCGCAGTTGACGCAGAAGGCGCTGCCCGGCGGCACGGTGGCCTGGCAGGTGGGGCAGGTGACGGGGGCCGCCACTGGCTCCGGCTGGATCATCGCCCCGCCGCACCTGGGGCAGAACTTGGTGCCCGGCGCGGCCGGCGTGCCGCATTGCGAGCAATGCGCCGTGCGTGCGGCAGCCGCTTTCGCCGCCGCGCCCAGGTCGCTGACCACCTGGCCCAGCCCGAACGCCGCGGCAAAGCCCTTGACCACCCCGGCGGCCTGCTCGGCCTGCGCCTGGGCGATCTCGGCGCGGCGCGGGCTGTCCTCCGTGCAGAAGCCCGCCTGCGGGTCCCAGTCGGTGGGGCAGACGATCAGGCGGCAGGTGGGGCACTCGTGGAAGTTCTCCTGCACCTGCTGCCAGGCGGCCTCCAGTTGATCCGGCTTCAGGCTGGTGACGTAGCGCGGGTCTTCGAGCACGTTGTTGGCGACCGAGTAGCCGACCACCGGGATGTTGCGCAGCAACCCGCCGAGCGCCGCCCGGCCCACGTCTTTGGTGATGGTGTTCTGGATGTCGGGCTGGCTGCGATACTCATGGTAGCATTTATCGCAATAGAAGACGGCATAGGGGCCGACGCCGTCGTTTCGCACGTCGTAACGAGGCATTCGCATGAACGGGTTCTCCTTTTAGGGGGACGCCAACGCAGGCAGATCGCGGATGGTGCGGATTGCAGCGGTTGCCGGGTAACGGCGCGCCGATCCCATCTTACTCGTTTGTCCTGTCGTCGGGATCGGCACCGGACGGGCACGTCTATCTTGAGTATAGGATAAGCGCGCAAAAGCGTCAATTAGCGGGTGCAAGGCTTACAAAACTGTAGCAAAGGTCTGCCTGCGCGCCCAGAGGCTCAAGCCTCCGGCTACTGGTGCGCAGGCCGCCTGCGCGGCCTCTGGCGATGTGTTTGTTGCGGAGCTTGCTCGCTTGTGCTATACTCCGCGTCCAGACCCGCCCGCCGCTGCTGAAGAGGAGATCCGCCCATGTGCTTGCTCGCGTCCTGTCTCGACGACGAATTGCTGCCCGCCGCGGCGGTCCTGGCCGAGCCGCCCGCGCCCGTGCTGGGCGAGGCGCTGCCGCTGCAGGAGAAGACGCTGGCGGCGATCTGGAACGCACAGCGCCCGCTGCAAGGCCCCTTCTGGACGACGGCGCACGAGCCCGTGGCGATTATCTACCGCGGGCATTGGGCGGGTGGGGCGGGGCCCGACTTTCGCGGCGCTATCGTGGCCTTCGGCGATAACCGCCCCCAGCGCGGCGACATCGAACTCCACCTGCGCGCCGCCGACTGGTACGCCCACGGCCACCATACCGACCCGGCCTATAATAACGTACTGCTGCATGTGGTCTACAGCCTGGGTCGGGCGCGCGGCGTCACCCCC
>DASSGZ010000510.1:0-12574 GCA_035693165.1 Chloroflexia bacterium
AGCGGGCTGTTCGTGCGCATCGACTACCTGGCGCCACCCCTGCGCGCGCTCTCCTACCTGTTGCCGGCCACGCACGCGCTGATCACCTTGCAAGACGTGATGCTGAAGGGGTTCGCGCCGGTGCCGATTTATCTGGGCGCGCTGGCCGCGCTGGGCGCGGTGTTCGCGCTGATCAGCATGTGGCGGGTCAGCGCGGAGTTCCGGCGCGGCTAGGCGCGCCGGTCCCGCGGCAGGCGCATCAGCGGGCCCAGTCCATGGGTGCCGGGCGCGGGAAATCCGACGTGATGCCTACGGGCCGCCCGGTGCGCGCGGACTCCGCCGTGGCCTCCAGGATCTCCACGATGTGGGCGGCCATCTCGCCGCTGAAGCGGTGCGGGCGGCCCGCCCGCAGCGCCGTCGCGGTCTCCCAGAGGCCCTGGCCCCACGGCGTGCCGTACGGCGGCTCCCGCACCAGGGGCACGTCCTGCAGGGGCTGGTCAAAGGCCGCGAAGGCCACCTTCGCGTCGAACATGTGCCAGGACTCCAGGTGCAGCGACCCGGCATCGCCGTGGAATTCGATCCCCACCTGGCGGGTGGATTTGTTGGCGACGTAAAAGTCGGTGGTCAGCCGGACCACCACGCCGTCCGCCAGTTCCAGGGCGGCGACCAGAAAGTCGGGCTGCGCGACCCGGAAGCGCGCGCCCTGCCGGGTCTCGCGCTCGGGCCAGAGGACCGTGCCGTAGGCTGTCACCCGCCGGGCCGGGCCGAAGATGGCCGTGAGGATGGTCAACGGATAGACGCCCACGTCGAACAGCGGGCCGACGCCATAGAACGCCTGCGGGTCGGGGTGCCACGCCTCGATCCGGCCCCAGTTCACATCGGCATAGGCTAGCCGCACCCGGCCCAGCTTCCCCTCACGGATCCACTTCCAGGCCGTCTGCTGGGCCTCGCCCATCAGGGTGAAAGGCGAACAGGCCAGCCGCAGCCCCCGCTCCCGCGCCAGCGCCACCAGCCCGACCGCCTCGGCGTAGCGCGTCGTCAGCGGCTTCTCGCTGTAGACATGCTTGCCCGCGCTGAGGGCAGCGGTGGTCACGGCGGTATGCGCGTGCTGCACCGTCAGATTCACGACCATCTCGACGGCGGGATCGGCCAGCAGGGCCTCCACGCTCGGATAGGCGCGGATGCCATGCTCGGCGGCGAGCGCCTCCGCGCGGGCGGGCACGATGTCGGCAATGCCGGCCAGTTCCAACTCCGGGTAATGCGGGATGTCGCGCAAATACGGCCCGGCGATGTTGCCGGCGCCGATGATCCCCAGCCGGACCGTCTGCCGGGCGCTCACTGGGCCAACCATCCTTGCAACAGGGCCAGGGACGCCGCGATGTCGTCGTGCGGGTCGAAGAACTCGGGCTCATGCTCGACGGAGATCGTGCCGGGGAAGGCGATCTCCTGCAGCACGTGCACGCAGCGCTCGACCGGCACAATGCCCGCGCCGTAGCGGCAGGTGTCGTGCCGGCCCACCTCGCGCACATCCTTGAGGTGGACGACCAACAGATGCGGCGCCAGCCGGCGCAGGGCCGCCGCGGCGTCCACGCCCTGGGTGCCGAACCAGCCGGTGTCTACCGCCGCCCCGATGGTGCCGGCGCCGCCGTCCCCGATTTGAGCCAGCAATTCGTCCGCCGATTTCTCCGGGTGGTTCTCGATGCCCAGGCGCAGCCCGTATTGCTGCAGTGTGGCGACCACGAAGCCACGGTCCTTGCGCAGCAGGGAGGTGCCGCCCCCGAGCACCGGCGCGCCGAGCGCCGTGGCGATCTCGCAGGTGCGGACGAATTCGGCGGGCGTGCTGCCCATCCAGCCGGCGATGCTGTAGACGGCCAGGTCGTGCTGGGCCAGGCGCTCCTGGGCGACCGCGATGTGCGCGTCGGTGGCCCAGACGGGGTTGAGGAGACTGGTCCAGAAGTCGACCGCGGTGAAACCCAGCGCGCGCACCTCGCTGAGGTAGGTGTCAAGCCGCTCCCCGTAGGTTGCCAGGGGGGCGAAATACGCGTTGGTGGCCTCGTCGCCCTGGCCCCAGCCACCGGTCATGTGCCAGCCGGTGGGCCGGGCGCAGAAATTGGCTGTCATGAATGAAACGCCGATCATCAGGTGACTCCTGTCCCTCGATACGTGGCCTGTCGATTCCGCCGTATTATACTCGATTCGTACGGTCCGCAACCAACCTCGCGTCGCGCGACGGCAGCGTGCAGCGGGCGTACCGCTACAACCGACTGGACGGTACGCCGTGGCGGTTCCACCGGGGACTCTGAAGCAGATCCACAGGCGCTACGCGACATGCAGCACACGGCCGGAACAGGAGCCGGGTACGCGCCGGCAACCTCAATCGGCGCGGCGGATCTGGCAGAGATAGGCGCGATGCGGTACCGAGCCGCTGATCGGGTCGACCGCTGTGTCGCCGATAATCAGGTTCAGATTGGCGCCTTCGGGCCCGAACGGGTCATAACCGGGGGCGCCCAACTCCGGGCAGGCCTGCCACCAGCCGTGCTGGCCGCAGACCACGTTCGGCGCAAGGCTGTCGTTCATCCGGGCGCGCGCCCGCACACTGCCGCTGGGTGTCTCAATGTGGACCCAATCACCCGGATCAATCCCGCGCGTCGCGGCCGCCGCCGGGTGCAGTTCGACCTCCGGGTCGCGCGCGTGGCGGCGCAACCGCGGCAGCGCGCGATGCTGGCTCTCGCAAAACAGGGCGTGCTTGGCGCAGGTGAGGATCAGCGGGAACCGCTCGACCAGGTCGGGGCGCGCGATCGGACCCATCAGCGGCTCTTCATACTCAGGCAGGGGCGGATAGCCGTGGGCCAACAAGGTCTCGGAATACAGCTCGATCTTCCGGGTCGGGGTGGCGAAACCCTGCGCAATGCCGTCTTTCTGCTCCGCGAATTTGCGGTAGTGAGTCTCGACCGGCACCCGCACCCCGGCCGGGTTCGCGCGCAGGGTCTCCAGGGAAATACCGGAGGGCTGGAGTTGGTAGCGGTAGGCGGCATCCACGTCCCCGTCCCAGAAGTGGGCACCCAGCCCCAGACGGCACGCCAGGTCGAAGACGATCGCGGTGTCCGAGCGCGCTTCCCCCCGCGGCGCGACCACCCGCGGGCGCAATTGCACCAGCGCTTGCGCGGCGGCACTCCCCTCGAAGCCGATCTTGAGCGCCTCGCGCTCGAAGGCGCCAGCCACCGGCAGCACGATGTCGGCCAGCTCGGCGGTGGGGTTCATGAACAGGTCGGCATGAACGTAGAAGTCGAGCGCGGCTAGGGCGGCGCGCCCGCGGTGCCCGTTCGCGTGGGCAAGGAGCAGGTTGGCGCCGAACCCGACCAGGCCCCGCACCGGGTAGGGCTGCTGCTCCAGGATCGCCCGGTATAGGTCGCCGGAGGTGACATGCTGCCACCGGGCCGGACCCAACGGCCGCTCCCGCAGGCCCAGGGTGCGAGCCCGCTGCGCGGCCGGCAGCAACCCTTCGCCACTGACCGCTGCCGCGGGCACCCCGCCGAACCGCACATTGCCGCCGGGCGCGTCGAAGCTACCGGTCAGCACGTAGAGCTGCGCAATGGCACGGGAGATCTGCGTGGCATTCGTCTGCATCTCGACGCCACTCCACGCATAGTAGGCCACAGGCCGCGCGGCCCAGAGCATCCGGGCCGCCGCTTCGATCTGGGCGCTGTCGACGCCGCAGATCTCCGCCACCCGCGCCGGGGAATAGCGCCGGCAGAGTTCAGCCATGAGATCGAAGGCGGGGCGGCAAACCACCCGGCCCTCTCCGGTCTCAATGGGAAATTCGCCGGAGAGCGCCGGCGCCGCGGTCTCGGGCGCATAGGCGCCGGTGGCCGGGTCATAGAGTACCGGGCCCGCGGTCCCCGCGTCCCAGGCCACATACCGCTGCGCGCTCCCGGTGCCCGAGAGGTCGCGTTCGGTCAGGAGCCGCCCATTGTCCGCCCGGACGAGCAAGGGCCCGTTCGTCCAGGCGCGGATGAAGTCCTGATCATACCAGCCCCGCTCGATCATGATATGGGCAATCCCCAGCGCCAGCGCCGCATCAGTGCCCGGACGCACCCGCAGCCAGAGATCCGCCTTGTTCGCCGGCCCCGTGCGCCGGGGATCGACCACGATCAGCCGCGCGCCGCGTTGGAGCGCCGCAGTGGTGGCGACGGCATGGGCGAGCCGGGCGACATGCGGATTGTAGCCCCAAAATAGGATACAGCCGGCCTGCTCCAGGTCGGGCATATAGACGCCGGGAACACTGGCGCCGAAGGTATACTGCGGGGCCTGATACCGCCCCCATCCGCACAGTTCCATCGCCGCGCAGAGGTTGGGACTGCCGAACGCATTCATCAGGCGCTGAATCCAGACCGTGGAGTCGTCGGATGCCGAGGTCGACGGTGAGGACACGCTGAAAACAACGCTCTCCGGTCCCTGCGTTTGGGCGATCGTGCGCAGCCGGGCCGCCGTGATGTCTAGCGCCTCGTCCCAGCTAATGCGCTGCCACCCCGGATCGGGATCGCCCTTGGGCCGGGTTCGTTTCAGGGGATAGAGCAGGCGGTCGGCGTGATATACGAGTTCGGGCGCCGCCCGCCCCTTCGCGCAGAGGGCCTGGCCTGTCGGATGGGACGGATCCGGCTCCAGCGCGACGAAGCGGCCGTCCTCGACGACGGCGATCGCGCCGCAGCGGGAGACGCAGAGTGCGCAGTAAGTCGAAATTCGCTGGTCCGCTACCATCGTGATGCCTCCTTACTGTCAACCGGTGGGGGTCGATGCGGTTGGGATCTGCCCAGGAGGATGTGTGCGTCCTTCGTTGTACGTGGTCTACTGCATAGGGGTGTTGGGACGGGAGTGGAGCGTGAACCGGCTTTCTTGCGTTAGGGAAGATAGTGATTCAGGCTAATGATCTAAGGAATCCGATAGTGCGTAAGCATCACCACATCCCTGGGGAACCGGCCCGCCCCGGTGGCCGGCCCCTTGTAGAGACATTATAGGAGATTCTCGACTCGAAAGCCAGATGCCATGGCGCAGGCACGGCAGCACCCGCAGGCCAGGAAAGTACTCCGGCGCGCATCTGCGCCGCAAAGCGGTCGCTGTTCATGCCGGTTGCCCATCCCACGGCGCGACCTCGAAGCCGCCCGCGGGGGCGATCCGGACGGTATACAGGGCGTCAAACCCCTCGACGGGTGTCGGGAGTTGCAGCTTTTTGCGGGTGGCCCCGATGGCTTTGACCGGCACCTGGGCTTCCGGCGCGCGGGTGCTGTTGCGCCGGATGGCGTCGCCCAGGCTGGACTCGAAGTAGTAGCCGGCGATCCGAAAGCCCGCCGCGCGGGCCGGCGGGATATAGCGGGCCCGTTCCTCCGCCGTGGGATTGGTATTATCGACCACGAACGATTGCTGCATGGCGAGACAGGCGTGCAACAGTAATTCCTCCCGCCGGCGCGTTTTCAGCATATCGAGGTTGATGCGGATGTGGCTGTGGAAGAAGCGCGCCAGGTAGAACGACGACTTGCCCGTGGCCTGCAAGCCGATGAAAATCACTGCTTCCATCAGGAGTCCTCCCGCGGCGCTATGGGTCCCGGCGCCGCTAACGGGATGATAGCGAATGGCGCGCCCGAACAGAAGCGACCAGCAGCCGAGATCGCGATCCATCGCTGGACAGACCGTAACGCATCCCTTCCCGGCGGCCCGACCCGCTCACGGAGCCGCCAAGGGGGCGAGAAAGCCGGCGACCTCCAGGTAGTCCACGATCCGCCCGCCATCGTCCTGGGGATCGCTGAGGCTGGTGTCCACGATCACCTGCGCGGCGCGCGGCGGCTCGTACGGATCGTCCACCCCGGTGAAGCCGGGTAACTCACCGCGGCGAGCGCGCGCATAGAGCCCCTTGGGATCGCGGGCCTCGCAGACCGGCGTGGGAGTGCTGACATAGACCTCCACGAACTGGTCGGGGCCGACCATCTGCCGCACCTCCGCGCGGGTGGCCGCGTAGGGGCTGATGGCGGCGCAAAGCACCACCCCACCGTGGCGCACCACTTCGGCGGCGACCCAGCCCATGCGGCGGATGTGGGTATCGCGGTCGGCGCGGCTGAAGCCGAGCCCGGCGCTCAGGTGCGTGCGCACGATGTCGCCGTCGAGCAGCGTCACGCGGCGGCCCCGCTCCAGCAGCCGCGCCTGGACGACCTCGGCCAGCGTCGATTTGCCCGCGCCCGGCAGGCCGGTGAACCACACACAGACCCCCTGCTGGGTGCGCGGGGGATAGGCCCCGGCCAGGATCGCCGCGACGGCGGGCCGGGTGAACCATGCGGGCAGGGGCCGCCCCGCCGCCAGATACTCGTCGCGCACGGCGGTACCCGAGAGGCTCCAGACCCGCACCCCCGGCGGCACCGCCTGCGCCTCGACGTAGCGATCCTCGTCGGGTAAATAGACCAGTTCGGGGAAAGGGACCTCCTGCACGCCCAGTTCCGCGCCGTGTTGCGCCAGCCACTCCTGGGCCGCGTAGGGCGGGTAGAACGGCGCACCGGTCGAGTCCCGGCCAGGGCTGGCGTGATCCCGCCCGACGATCAGGTGGGTCGCGCCGTAGTTGCGGCGGATCAGGGCATGCCAGCCCACTTCGCGCGGCCCGGCCATGCGCATCGCCAGCGGCAGCAGCGCCAGCACCAACCGCCCCGGCGGATAATACGGCGCCAGGGCCTGGTACGTCCGCACGCGCGTGTAATGGTCGACATCGCCGGGCCGGGTCATCCCGACCGCCGGGTGCAAGAGCAGCACCCCGTCGGTCTGGTCCAGCGCGCGCCGGGTCAGTTCTTCGTGGACGCGGTGCAGTGGATTGCGGGTCTGGAAGGCGACAACCTGCCCGCGCCCCAGGGCGGCCAGGCGAGCCCGCACCTGGGACGGCGTCAGGCGCAGGCCCGCAAAGTCCCGGTGCGCGGGCAAGCGCAACACCTGCAACCGCCCCGCGATGTGCCGCGGGCCCCAGGCGCGCATCTCGGCCACCAGGGGATGCGCGCCATCGCGCGTGCCCAGCACCCGGTCCATGTATGCTGCCGGGTCCCAGGGGTAGATCTCGTTCACCGTCAGGATCGCCAGCACCTCGCCGCGCGGGTCGCACAGCGCCACCGGGGCATCGAGTGCCACGGGCGCGTCCGCGGGCACGGGCAAGGTCACGGGCATCGGGAACAGAGTCCCATCGGCCAGGCGGCCTTCATCCAGCACCCGCGCGTAGTCGGCCTGCCCCATGAACCCGGCCAGCGGCGAGAAAGCGCCCACGGCCAGCAACTCCAGATCGCAGACGGCGCGGGGCGTCAGGCGGAGTGCGGGCAGGCGGCGCGCGCCGGCCAGCAGCGCCGGGGCCTCCTCCGGCGGCACGAGCAGGTTGACCAGGGTCCCACCGTAGGGCGGGATCAGTGCAGCCGTCATGGGCAGAGTCTCCTTTGCCAGGGGTGCGGGATGGGATGGCGTGCCGCCATTATAGCCGATGCCGCCGCCTCTGCCCATCGCCGCGCCGCTTGACAAGCCCTGCCCCGTGTCGTAATCTACACCCCAATCGCGCCGCCGGGCGCGGAGAGGAGACGGGAAGCGTGACGATCAACGAACATATGACGGAATTCGCCGGGCGGGACGTGGTCCAGTGGGAGCCGGGCGAGCCGGTCCCCAACCCGGCCACCGTCATGCCGCGGATCGGCCTCACCTGGGAAGAGGAGGACGATGCAGCCTGGACCGACAAGTTCGGGCGCTACCTGGAGACGCCGGGCGCGGGGACCACCACGGGTCTGGTGGTGGGCCAATGGGCCGGGAACCTGGGCGAGGCGGACGCGATCGAGCGGGTCGTGCAGGCGGTGGTGGCCGCGCGCGACACGTTGCCGGCCCTCAACGCCCTGTTCCTCGGCGATGTGACCTATGAGGAGAGCGAGATCTCGTGGATCGAGCAGACCGACGTGTCGCCGCTGCTGCGCGCGTACCCGCAGTTGGAGCACTTCGGCGTGCGCGGGGGCAACAACCTGCGCCTGGGGCCGATCCGCCATGACCGGCTGCGGACGCTGATTGTCGAGGCGGGCGGGCTGCCCCGCGCGGTGGTCCACGAGGTGCTGGCGGCGACCCTGCCGCAGTTGGAGCACCTCGATCTGTGGCTGGGCACGGAGGAGTATGGCGCCGACACGACCCTGGAGGACCTGGCGCCGCTGCTGGCCGGCGGGCTGTTCCCCCGGCTGCGCTACCTGGGCCTGCGCGACAGCGACCTGACCGACGAGATCGCTATTGCCCTGGTCGGGGCGCCGATCCTGGAGCGCGTGGAGGTGCTCGACCTCTCGCTGGGCACGCTGAGCGACGCGGGCGCGGCGGCCTTGCTCGCCAACCCGGCCATCGCCCGCTTGCGCCGGCTCGACCTCCATCACCACTACTGCTCGCCCGAGATGGTGCGCAAACTCCAGGCCCTGCCCATCGAGGTGGACGTGAGCGACCCGCAGGAAGCCGACCACTGGAACGGCGTGGACCACCGCTTCGTC
Source organism: Chloroflexia bacterium (assembly GCA_035693165.1). GTDB lineage: Bacteria > Chloroflexota > Chloroflexia > QHBQ01 > JAICKM01 > JAICKM01. Next base: position 8,502 of record DASSGZ010000510.1, read on the forward strand.
GCCGTGGGCGAATAGGGCGACGGCCCATGCGGTCCCCATCGCCGTTCGTGGTGATCGGCAACCCGGAGAGCCGCCGGGTGGCCGGGTTTGCGGCGGCGCTGGCCCGCCGGGGGTTGCCGCCGGCGCGGCTGGTGCCGTATACCGATCTCCTGGCCGGGCGGGTGTGCCTGGCGGAGGTCATCCCGGCGGGCGCGCGCGTGCGCATCGAGTCGCCCGACACAAGCTGGCCGGTCGAGCAAGCCATCCTGGCCCGCGGCGCCGATGCCGCAGACCCGGAGGGTCCCGGCGCCTATGCGCGGGCGCCCCGCGCGGCGATCGAGGCGCTGGCCTGCGATCCGGGGGCGATTCGCTACCCGCGCCAGTGGTATCTCGGCTGGTGCGCGCTGCTGGCCGAACTGGGCGCGGTCCTGCCCGCCGCGCGCTGGCTAAACGCCCCCGCCGACATCGCCTGCATGTTCGACAAACGGGCCTGCCATGCGCGCCTGGCCGCCGCGGGCATTCCCCTGCCCCGCGCCCTAGCCCCGCCGGGCAGCTACGCGGAACTGCTGGCCGCGATGGACGCGGCGGGCCGGGACCGGGTCTTTGTCAAGCCGGCCCACGGGTCCAGCGCGTCGGGCGTGGTGGCCTACCAGCGCGCGGGCGCGCGGCACCAGGCCACCACGACGGTGGAACTGGTGGCCGGGCCGGACGGCATCCGCCTGTACAACTCGCGCCGGGTGCGCGTGTACCGCGACCAGCGGGAGATCGCCGTGTTGCTGGACGCACTCTGCCGCCACCGCGTGCATGTCGAGCAGTGGGTACCGAAGGCCGGGCTGCACGGCCAGGTGATCGACCTGCGCGTGCTGATGATCAGCGGGCAGGTGCGCCATACCGTGGTCCGCCTCAGCCGCGGCCCGCTGACCAACCTGCACCTGGGCAACGACCGCGCCGGGATCGCTGCCCTCCTGCCCCGGCTGGGGGCAGACGCCTGGGCCGCGGCCCAGGCCACCTGCGCACGGGTGGCCGCGGCGTTCCCCGCCAGCCTCTACCTCGGCATCGATCTGCTGATCACCGCCGATTACCGGGCGCATGTCGTGGGCGAGGTGAACGCCTTCGGCGATCTGCTTTACCACACGCTGGACGCCGGGCAAGACCCGTATGACGCCGAGATCGCGGCCCTTCTGGGCCAGGAAGCCGGCCGAGAACCCGCAACCACGACCGGAAGGACGCGCCGCCCGTGATCCCCACCGCCGCCCTTGTGGGCAGCCACGATATTCTGCTGCTGACGCTGGACACCCTCCGTTACGACGTGGCCGAGGCGGGGCGCGCCGCCGGGCAAACCCCCTTCCTGGCCGGCCTGTTGCCCGGCGGGCAGTGGGAAGCGCGGCACTCGCCCGGCAGCTTCACCTATGCCGCGCACCAGGCGTTTTTCGCCGGGTTCCTGCCCACGCCCGCCCGGCCCGGTGCCCATCCGCGCCTGTTCGCGTTGCGCTTCCCCGGCAGCACCACCACCGGGCCGCAGACCTGCGTGTTCGACGCGCCCGACATTGTGCACGGGCTGGCGGCGCGCGGCTACCATACCCTCTGCATCGGCGGGGTGGGGTTTTTCGACAAGCGCAGCCCGCTGGGGCAGGTGTTGCCGGGGCTGTTCGCCGAGAGCCACTGGACCCCCGCGCTCGGCGTCACCAGCCCCACGTCCACCGAGGCCCAGGTGGCGCTGGCCGTGGCGCGCCTGGCCGCCCTGCCCGTGACGCAGCGCGTCTTCCTGTTCCTCAACGTCTCGGCGCTGCACGCGCCCAATCACATCTTCGTGCCGGGGGCCACCCGCGACACGCCGCAGACGCAGGCCGCCGCGCTGGCCTATGTGGACCGCCACCTGCCGCCCCTGTTCGCCGCCTTGCGCCGCCGCGCCCCGCTGCTCACCATCATCTGCGCGGACCACGGCACCGCCTACGGCGACGACGGCTACCAGGGCCACCGGCTGGCCCACCCGGTCGTCTGGCAGGTGCCCTACATGGAGACCGTCCTCGCCCAGGAGCCGCTATGATCCCGACCCTGTCCGCCCGCCCCACGACGCCCTATGTCGCCTACACCTATGCCTACCCGCACAAGACGGCCTACCGGCCCCTGGCGGCGCCGGTGCCGCTGGCCGATCTCTGGGCCGGGGAAGCGCGCGACGCCCTCTCGCTCTATATCCATCTGCCGTTTTGCGAGATGCGTTGCGGCTTCTGCAACCTGTTCACGACCGCCAACCCGCAGGCCGATTTCGTGACCACCTACCTGGAGACGCTGGCGCGCCAGGCGCGGCAGGTGCGCGCGGCGCTCGGCCCGGCCCGCATTGCGCGTTTTGCGCTCGGAGGCGGCACGCCGACTTATCTGGCGGCGGGCGAACTGGCCCAGGTGTTCGACCTGGCCGCCGATCTCTACGGGGTGGACCCGGCCACGGTGCCCACCTCGGTGGAAACCTCGCCCGGCACGGCGACGCCCGACCGCCTGGCTGTGCTGCGCGAGCGCAGGGTGGACCGGGTGAGCATCGGCGTGCAGAGCTTCCTGGAAGTGGAGGCGCGCGCCGCGGGCCGCGCCCAGCGCACCAGCGAGGTCCATGCCGCGCTCGCCGCGATCCGCCGGGCGCAGATCCCGACGCTCAACATCGACCTGATCTATGGCCTGCCGGGGCAGACCGTCGCGACCTGGCGCACCTCGGTGCAGGCCGCGCTGGCCTACGCGCCCGAAGAGATCTACCTGTACCCGCTCTACACGCGCCCGCTGACCGGGCTGGGGCGGCGCGGCACACCGCAGGCAGAGGACGACATGCGCCTGGCTTGCTACCGGGCGGGGCGCGACCTGCTGCTGGCAGCGGGCTATCGCCAAGTCTCGATGCGCATGTTCCGGGCCGGGCATGCGCCGGAGTCGGGCGGCCCGGCGTATTGCTGCCAGGAAGACGGCATGATCGGCCTGGGCTGCGGGGCGCGCTCCTACACGCGGGCGCTGCACTATGCCGCCGAATACGCCGTCGGCGCCGCCGGCATCCGGGCCATCCTGGCCGCCTACGTGGCCCAGCCCGCCGCGGCGTTCGCCGTCGCGCAGTATGGGTGCCCGCTGGACGGGGACGAGCAGCGCCGCCGCTACCTGATCCAGTCGCTGTTGCAGGTGGAGGGCCTGGAACGGGCGGCGTACCGGCGACGCTTCGGCACGGACGCCGCGGCGGATTGGCCGGTGCTGGCGGAGTGGGCGGGCTGGGGCTGGCTGAAGGCAGACGCGACGTGGGTGCGGCTGACCCCGGCGGGCCTGGAATACGCGGACTGGATCGGCCCCGCCCTTACCTCCCCCGCGGTGCGGGCGCGCATGGAGAGCTACGCATGGCGCTAGACCTGACTATCCTGTACCGCGGACCGCTCAGCAGTTGCAACTACGGCTGCCGCTACTGCCCGTTCGCCAAGCACCGCGAGGACCGCGCGGCCCACGCCGCCGACGCCCGCGCCCTCGACCGGTTTGTCGCCTGGGTCGCCGGGCGGACGGCGGACCGGCTCGCCATCCTCTTTACGCCGTGGGGCGAGGCGCTGATCCGGCGGCGCTACCAGCACGCGCTGGCCCGGCTCTCGCACCTGCCGCAGGTGCGCCGGGTGGCGATCCAGACCAATCTATCCTGCCGGCTCGACTGGCTGGCGGCGTGCGACCCGGCGCGGCTGGCGCTCTGGGCTACCTATCACCCGACGCAGACCTCGCGCGCCCGCTTCCTGGCCCAATGCGCCGAGTTGGATCGCCGGGGCGTGCGCTACAGCGTGGGCGTGGTGGGGGTGGCCGAGCAGGCCGCGGAGATCGCGGCCCTGCGGCAGGCGCTGCCGCCGCATGTCTACCTCTGGATCAACGCCTACAAAGCCGTGCCCAACTACTACACCCCGGACCTGCTCGCCGCCTTTACCGCCGTCGATCCGCTGTTCCCGATCAACACCCAGCGGCATCCCAGCCGGGGCCGGCCCTGCCGCACGGGCGAGACGGCGATCAGCGTGGACGGCGACGGCACCATCCGCCGCTGCCACTTTGTGCGCGCGCCCATCGGCAACCTCTACGACGCGGGTGGCGTCGAGGCGGCC
>DASSGZ010000511.1:0-7621 GCA_035693165.1 Chloroflexia bacterium
AGGATGACCAGGCTCACTTCCATGTGGTGTTGCAGGTCGATGACGATGGGGTCGATGATCGCGACGATGGCGGCGAGGCCGACGAGCAGCACCCAGTCGTAGGGCATCGGGCGTGAGTCGTCGGGCGCGGCGGCCGCCGGGGGTGGGGGTGCCGGCGCCTTTTCGGGGGCGGGCGGGCGCAGCGCGCGCCGGACCTGGGGCGCCGCCGGAGCCGGCTCCTTCACTATGACCTGTTTGCGACGAACTTGCATGACGAATCGTTTCCTGGCGCGTAGTGTGCCGCGTTTCGCATCACTATACCACAGGCTCTTGCCCCGGTTCAAGCCTGGTGATAGGCGGGCGGTGCTGCCTGGGCACAAATATGTTGCAAGAGGGGAATCAGGCGGCGGGGGAGTTGGGCATCGACCAGGAACTTCATGGAGTGACGAGATCGAGGCGCTTGATCCGGCTGAGTTGCGCGGCGAAGGCGAGCGCCGCCAGGATGTCATCCCGCTCCAGGTCCGGATAGCCGGCCAGGATCTCGTCCGTCGTCATGCCGGCGCTCAGCAGTTCCAGGATCGTTTCCACGGGATAGCGCAGCCCCCGGATACAGGGCTTGCCGTGGCAAATCGCCGGATCGATGGTGATGCGCGCCAATAGGGGTTGCATGGGAATCAGTATACCGCTCGTTTACGGCAGGCGTCAATCCTCGTGCCCGGACCGCATTTGGTTGATCAGAGCGGCATGGCGTATAATGCCGCTAGCGCGTTGCGCGAATCTAGACCGCCGGTGGAATCATGGACCCGACCTCTGCTCCCGCGCCGCCCCGTGCGCTTCGCTTCGCCGGGGGGAGCCGCAATCTCCTCGCCCTGAGCCTGGTGAGCCTGCTTACCGACCTCAGCAGCGAGATGATCGCGCCGGTGCGCATCTTCTTCCTCGTCGGTGTGCTCGGTACGCCGCTGCCCCTGGCCGGCCTCATCGAGGGCATCCTGCTGGGCGGCGGCAGCCTGGTGCGGCTGGCGACCGACCGCTTGCCCGCGGGGTGGCGCCGGGGCCTGCCCGCGCTGCTGGGCGGCTACGCCCTGTCGCAGGCGGCCAAGCCGCTGCTGGCCCTGGCCGGCGGTCCGCTCGCAGCGCTCGGCCTGGTGTCGCTCGACCGGCTGGGGCGCGCGCTGCGCACGCCCCCGCGCGACGCGCTGCTGGCTCAATCCGTCGCCCCGGTGGAGCGCCCGGCGGCCTTCGCCCTGCACCGCGTGCTCGACACCGCGGGCGCGACGGCGGGGCCCTTCCTGGCACTGCTGCTGCTGAACTGGAGCCGCGACGATGTGCGCCAGGTCATCACCGCCACGGCGGTGCCCGGCCTGCTGATCGTGCTGATCCTGCTGGCCTTTGTGCGCGGGCGACGAGCGTCGACGCAGCCTGCTGCCGGGGCCGAGGCCGCCCCGGCAGCCACGCCCGCCGGACTTGGATCGCGGTTCTGGATGCTCACCGGCGCGGGCATGATCTTCGGCCTCGGCAGCCTGTCGGAAGCGTTTTTCCTCCTGCAGGGCCTCTGGCTGACCCGCTCGCTGCAGTCGGTGGTCGCAGCCTATGCCGCCTACCGGCTGGTCTACGCGCTGCTGGTGGCGCCGTTGAGTGGCTACAGCCAGCGCTCCGGACGCATCCCGGCGCTAATCGTGGGCTACGGGGGCTATGCGCTGATCCTGGTGGGCTGGGGCTTCGCCACGCTGGCGTGGCACGTCTGGGCGCTGTTCATCCTCTACGGGGTCTTCGCGGCGCTGACCGAGGGCGCGGGCCGGGCTCTGGCCGCCGAGCTGGCGCCGCCGGGCACCCGGCCCCGCGCGCTGGCCTGGTTTGGCGGCCTCACCGGCCTGGCCGTGCTGCCCGCCAATGTGATCGCCGCCTGGCTCTGGAGCAGCTATGGCCCCGCCGCGACGTTCGGCTACGCGGCCTGGCTGGGCGCGGCGGCCTGCGCGCTGCTGCTGGTCTGGGGGCCGTGGATCACCGGGCGCCGCCCCTACCACGAGCCCGAACCGGCGCCCCCCGTGGCCGACCCGGCGGTGAACCGCCCCGCGTCGTAAGCATACCCGCGGATGAAAACGGGGGCGGGCCATAGTGGCCCGCCCCCGCTGCATGCCGTCGCGTTACTCCTGGTCCTTGGCGAGTTCAGCGTTGGCCTTTTCGATAGCCGCCTGGATGGCGATGTCTACCGGCGCGGTGCCGTAGAAGGCGCGCTCCAGTTCTTCGTTCACCACCTTTTCCACCGCGGGCCAGCTTGGGGTGATCGGCACGCGGCGGACGGACGGGATCACGTCCAGGTACATGCGGCTGTTGGCCGGCGGCTGGGTCGGGTCGAGGAAGGCGGGCGCGGCGGCCACGCTCTTGCGCGAGGGCACCGTGCGGCCCAGCTTCGCGGCCACCTCTTGCCCGGCTTCGCCTTGCGCGTACTGGATGAAGTCCCAGGCCGCTGCCTTGTTCTTGGACGCGGCGGCCATACAGTAGGCGTCGCTGTGCAGGATCGTCGCCTCGGTCTGGTCGCCGGGCAGGGGCGCCACGTCCCAGGTGAAGCCCTCAATCGTGCGGAAGGTGGGCGTGTCGGCCCGGCTGCCCAGGAACATGCCCAGCTTGCCCTTCATGAAGCGGCTCTCCAGATCCTCGGCCTTGGTTTCCGGCTCCGTCGGCACCACGCGATAGGTCAGGCTGAGATCGACGAAGAAGCGCACGGCTTCCCGCGCGCGCGGCTCGTCCAGGGTCACCTTCGTCGGGTGCTCGGCGCTGTCCACGATCTCGCCGCCGTGCTGCCACACGAACGGGGCCACGCGGATGAACTGCGGCTCCACGCCCAGGCCGTGGATATCGAGTACGCCGTCGCCGTTGGTGTCTTTGGTCAACCCTTGTGCGGCCTTGAGGAAGTCCGGCCACTTCCACCCGGCGGCGGGCAGGGGGATATTGTACTGCTGGAACAGGTCTTTATTGTAGTAGACGCTCAGGCTCGACACGTTCTGCGGGATGCATTGCAGCGTGCCCTGGTAGGTGAACGCGCCGAGCGACTCCGCGTAGTAATCCGCGGGTTGCAGCGTGGAGCTCTTTTCCATCCAGGCGCCCAACGGTTCGAGCACGCCTTTGTCGGCATACTGGCCGTAGCGCCGGTAATTCAGCAGGAAGACATCGGGCGCGTTCCCGGCGGTGAGCGCCGACGACAGCCGGGTCATGTACTCGGCCTGCGCCGGGATGTGGTTGATGGTCACTTTGACGTTTGGATTGGCCGTCTTATAGCCCGCGACGATGGCCTGGAAGACGGACAGCTCCGCCGGATCGCCAAAGACCTGGAAGGTGACGGCGCCCGTGGCCGGGGCCGCAGGGGCGCCCCCGCCGGTGGTGGCCGCGGGCGGCGGGGCGGCGACGGGCGTTGCGGTCGGGGCGGCCTCGCCGCCACACGCGGCGACCAGGAAGAAAAGCGGCAGCACAGCGCCCAGGCTGCGCCGCCCGCGGATGCGTTGTTTCAAGGGTAGAGATCCTTTCGCGGTTGGCTACTTCGGATCCCTGGCGAAATCCACTGCGGCTTTCTGCACCGCCGCCTGAATGGCGATGTCGATCGGCACGTTGCCGTAGAAGGCGCGTTCCAGCTCCTGATCCGTCGAACTCTCGACCGCGGGCCAGTTGGGTGTGATCGGCAGGTGGCGGATGGTCGGGATGGCGTCCAGATACATCTGGTTGTTCGCCGGGAGCTGGGTCGGGTCCAGGAACACGGGCGAGGTGGCGACCGACTTGAGCGTCGGCACCGCGCGGCCCAGTTTGGCGACAATCGTCTGCCCTTCCGTGCCGGCGGCGTACTGGATGAAGTCCCAGGCCGCCGCCTTATTCTTCGAGGCGGCAGGTACGCAGTACGCCTCACTTTGCAGGATCGACGCCTGGGTTTCGTCGGCGGGGATGGGCGCCACGTCCCAGGTGAAGCGCTTGACGGTGCGGAACATGGCCGTGTCGGCGCGCGCGCCCAGGAACATGCCCAGCTTGCCGTTGAGCCAGCGGGTTTCCAGTTCCTCAGCCTGGGTCTCGGCCTCGGTCGGCGTCACGCGATAGGTCATGCTGAGATCCACGAAACGAGCGATCACCTCGCGCACCAGTGGTTCGTCCAGGGTCAGTTTGGTTGGGTGTACCGGGTCGTCCACGAGATCCTGACCGTGCGCCCAGATGAACGGGGCGAGCCGGTTCAGTTGCGGATCGAGGCCGACGCCGTAGATGTCGATGGTGCCGTTGCCGTCCAGGTCCTTGGTCAGGGCTTGGGCCGTCTTGAGGAAGTCCGGCCATTTCCAGCCGGGCTGTGGCAAGGCCACATTGTATTTCTGGAACAGGTCTTTGTTGTAGTAGACGGTCAGGCTGGAGATGTTCAGCGGCATGCATTGCAGCACGCCGTTGTAGGTGTAGACCTCCAGCGCCTGGGTGTAGAAGTCGGTGGCCTTAAGCGTCGGGCTCTTGTCCAGCCAGGTGCCGAGCGGCTCCAGCACGCCCCGCGAGGCGAACTGGCCGTAGCGGCTATAGCTGAGCAGGAACACATCGGGCGGGTTGCCCGCCGTGAACGCCGCGGACAGCCGGGTCATATAGTCATTCTGGTCGGGAATGTGGTTGATCTTCACCGAGACGTTCGGGTGCGACGCGCCATAGGCGTTCGCCACCTCCTGGAAGGGAGCGGCTTCCGCCGGTTCGCCGAACACCTGAAAGCTGATCGTGCCGCTTGCGGTGCCGTTGCCGGGCGCGCCACCCCCCACGGGAGAGGGCGTGGTGGTATCGCCGCAGGCCGTCATGGTGACAAGCAGCAAGAGCAGGATGCTGCCGAGGCAGCGTCTCCGCCAGGTGAGAGAGTTCAACGAAACATTCCTTTCTATCGGGTGCGCCATAGGGCCGCACGACAGCAGCGTAGGGTTGGGATGATGCGCGGCAGGAAGCACAATGCAGCGTTAGGCGCCGCGGGGGACAGGCCCCGGCGGGGTGAGATCAATGGAATCGCCGGTTGGCGTGCGCGGCGCCATCTGCGGCAGGCTGGGCCTGGACAGCGGCGCGCCGGCTGCCAGGTGGGCAATCGGGTCGTCGTCCGCAGCAAAGAGGCCGCCGGGTTCGCCGCCATCGCTTTGCAGCGCCGCAGTCTCCGCCACCGGCGCGGACAGTCCGCGCTCGCCGGGCGCGATCTGCGCCAGGGCGGCGAACAACAGTAACCCGCAGAGCAGGGCCAGCGTGCCGATCTTGCGCATCTAGCGGCCCCACCAGCTCTGAGTGCGGTCTTCCTGGAAGAAGAACCGCTGGGCCGCGATGAACAGGATCAACATCGGCACGGTGAGCACCACAGCGCCGGACATCATCAGCGGCCAGTTGGTGCGGTTCACCTGCTGCAACGCCTGCACGCCCACCGGCAGCGTGTAATACGCCTGGTTGTTCACGTACAGCAGCGGGCTGATGAAGTCGCTCCAGTAAAAAACCATGCTCAAGATGGCGACGGCGCCGATAGCCGGGCGAACCAGCGGCAGCGCCACCGACCACCAGATGCGCCAGGCGCCTGCCCCATCGAGGCGGGCCTGCTCGAAAATCTCGCCCGGCACACGGCCAAAGGCCCAGGCAAAGAGCAAGACATACAGCGGGCTGGTGCCCATGATCGCCGGGGCGATCAGCGCCAGCGGCGTATCGAGGATGCCGATCCACTTGTAGACCAGGAAGCGCGTGATCCAGAGGGCCATGGCCGGGACGAGCAGCGCCGCGACCGAGAGCGCGGTCAGCCAGCCGCGCGGACCGGGCGGCAACTGGGCCAGTGCGAACCCGGCGGCTGACGCCGTGAGCAGCGTCAGCGGCACAGCCACGACGACCACCCCGATGGAATTGCCCAGGAAGCGGCCCAGTTCGAGGATCTGGAAGATATAAGGATAGTTGTCCAGCGTGAGGACAGGCGGGATCCACTCGAAGCGCGCGGGCGCGGGCAGGCCGATGGGCCGCAGCGAGGTGCTGATCATCCAGACCAGCGGCACGACGAACAGCAGGCCGACCAGCGTCGCCAGGGCGTAGTTCATCGGCGTCCACCAGGCGCGCTCCCAGCCGGTCGGCAGGGCGGGCGCCATGTCGCGGGGCAGGTCCTCGATCGCGTCGTCAAGCATATTGCATTCCCCGCCAGCGCCGCGCCACCCAGAATTGCAGCGCGATGACCAGCGCCGTGATGATGTAGAGCACCCAGGTCATGGCCGCGCCGTAGCCGAAGCGTTGGAACTCGGTGATATTGATATAGATCCAGTAGGGCAGGTAGGTGGTCGCGTAATACGGCCCGCCCTTGGTGACGATAACGGCGGCGACGAAGCTGGCCTGGAAGATAAAGATCGTGTCGCGCAAGCTGAGCAGCAGCAGCGAGGGCGCCAGGTGCGGCAGCGTGATGTAGCGCACCTGCTGGTCGCCCGCCGCCCCGTCCAGCGCCGCCGCTTCGTATAGCTCCGCCGGGATCTCGTTCAGCGACGCCAGCAGCAGCACGAAGCCCTCGCCGATGGTGAACAGCAGCATGATGATGACGGCGGCCTGCGCCGCGCGGGGGTCGGTGAGCCAGATACCGGGCAGCGCGCCGGGGCTGAACTCGGTTTCGATGGCCCCCTGAAAGATATAGGAGAGGTTATTGAGCGGCCCGAACAGCGGGTTGAAGATGTAGAGCCAGACGAGACCATAGGCCACGTCGGGGATGATCGTGGGCAAATAGGCCAGGCCGCGGAACACGGTGAAGCCCCGTTTGCGCGCCCGCAGCAGCAGGGCCAGGCCCAGCGCGCCCAGCACCCGCAACGGCACGGCGATCACCACCAGCCAGAGCGACGCGGTCAGCCCGTTGCGGAACTGCGGATCGGCCAGGATCTTGCCGAAGTTGTCCAGGCCGACGAAGCGCGGCGGGGTGAGCGCATCGTACTCGGTGAAGGCGATGGGCGCGGCCAGCAGCGTGGGGATGATGATCAGCACCAGCATGCCCAGCAAATAGGGCGCCAGCAGCACCAGGAGTTGGCGATGGTAGACGGAGAGACGCAGCATATTGCCTTATGATAGCATATGGCTCCTTCTAGAATCAAGGAATATTCCGGCGCATCCTGGCGGCGATCCCGCAGCGCCGGGTAGGACCCCGGCCCCGCCACAGCGCGGCCCCGGCTTCTATAATAGTGAGATATAGACGTGCCTCGATCCCGCTAGCCGGCGTTCGTCGCACCAGGCAACGTCGGCAATAGCGTTACGCTCAACCACCGAGAGATATTCCTCTGGAGATAGAATATTCTTCCTGGTATATAGAACATAAGAATGATCAATCCAGTTCTATTTTGCTATATATTCACTGTTTGCGTGAACGAAAATGACCATAATCGGCCGGATACTACTTGACAGCGTGAACTTTTCCCTGCTATAATAAGCCCACTCAGGGATGGAATCACCCGTAACTTTCCTCTAACTTCTACAAATTGAACATCCGCTCGTTTGCCATCCCTCCGTTTGTCGCTTTCACCCGTTTGTTTGCGCTAATAGAGAGGGTCCTGTACAACGATGGTGCATGCCACACGACTGTTCCGCGTGATCGCGCTGCTTATGATTCTCGCTACCCTGCTCGCCGCGTGTGGGGACGCCGCGCCCACCGCCACGCCGG
>DASSGZ010000512.1:0-3747 GCA_035693165.1 Chloroflexia bacterium
GGGCCGTCGGGGAGGGCGGCGAGGGCGGCCAGGACGCGCTCGCGCCGGGCCTCGGGCGTGCGCGCGCCGTAGCGGTCGAACACGGCGTCGAAGACCGGGCGCCAGGCATGATACGCGGTGGCCTGGTCCATGGCGTTGCCCGCCCCGGCCAGCACGGTGATGTCCTGGCCGGTCGCGTCGTCGCGCAGCGCCAGCGCCAGGCGCGATTTGCCGATGCCCGCCTCGCCCTCAATGAACACGACGCCGCCGTCCCCGCCGTGGGTCAGGCGCCCTAACGCCGCCTCCAGCGTGGCCCGCTCGGCGGCGCGGCCGATGAGCGCGGGCTGCGGCGCCTCCACGGCGCGCACCACGCCCAGCGGCCGATACACCGGCACGGCATCGGTGCGTCCCTTGACATAAATCGGCGGCAGGGCGGCGAACTCGACCTGGGCCTGGGCGGCCTGGTAGGTGGCGCTGTCGCAGAGGATCGCGCCGGGGGCCGCCTGCATCAGCCGGGCGGCCAGGTTGACCACCGCGCCGATCATGGTGTACTCGCGCCGCTCGGGGCTGCCGACGATGCCGCAGAACGCCCGGCCCGTGGTCACGCCGATGGCGCCCGGTATCCCCGCCTCGCGCAAATAGGCGGCCATCGCCAGGGCGGCCTGGGCGCCGCGCGCTGCGTCGTCCTCGTGGGCCAGCGGGGGCAGGCCGAACGCCGCCACCAGCGAGGCGCCCTTGTCGTCCACGCTGAGCTTGTTGATCGTGCCCTCGTAGCGATAGAGGATGGTTTGCAGCGCGTGCATCGTGGCTTGCGCCTGGTCCAGCGTCATGGTGTGGCTGAAGACGGGCAGGTTGAGGAAGATCACGGTGACGCGGCGCAGTTCGGCCAGCCAGCCGGTTTCGGCGGCGCGCAGCCGGGCCAGCACGGCGCCGGGGATATAGGCGCGCAGGGCCGGCTCGACTTCGGGCGCGAGGTCGGGCGCGGGGGCGGCGGCAGCGGGGGGCGGCGCGTGCATCCGCTCCAGACGGACCCCGCCGCCCGGCAACGGCGTCCCGGCGCCCGCGCCCGCCACCAGGGTCCACGCTTCGGGACTCAGCACCACCTCGCCCGGCTGGGCCTGCTGCTCGGCGGCGCTCATCTGCAACACGGGCGGCCCGGCCACCAGCAGTTCCCAGTGCCCGCCCACGCCGCCCATCTGGGCCACGGCCACCTCGCCCGCGCCGATGCCGATGCGCACGGCCAACCGCCGCCCCTCGGCCACCTGGTAGTTGGGCAGCGTGCGCTGCACGGCCAGGGCACAGGCGGCGGCCCGCTGCACCGCGGTCGCCAGGGCGTCTGCGCCCGCCGGCCAGACCGCCAGCACCGCGTCGCCCGCAAACTTGACCACGTCGCCGCCGTGCGCGCCGATCAGGGCGATGAGCCGGCCAAAGTAGCTGTTCAGCACCTCGGTGATCTGCTCCAGCCCCTGCGGCCCCTGTTGCAGCAGTTGCTCGGTCATGGCCGTGAAGCCCGAAATATCGGCGAAGAGCACCGCGGCGGGGAGATGGTCGGACACCGGCCCGCTGAGGGGCGCGGGGTGGGTGGCCAGGCGGCGCGCCACCAGGCGGGGCACATAACTATGCAGTGTCTCGATGGCGGAAGCCATGGCGGGATCTCCCTGACTAGCGGTGGGCAGCAACTACGAATATAGCACAGATGCGCTCCCCGCGCCAATGCGTACGGCGTGCCGCATCAGCCGCCATCCTATTGCACCGCGAAGGCGCGAAGGACGCGAAGAACGGAAATACGATTAATTATCTCCGCGTCTCCCTGCTGCGGCGGTGCGGTTCCATAGGTGTCCGGCTGGGCGGGGGCATGGGGTGGGGCGGCAGGCGCGATAAATCGCGCCGCTACGTATGCTCGGTTGGGTGATGGGGCGGAGAAAGCGAGAGAGGACGCGCCTCCCCAGCGGGAAAGCGCGTCCTCTCTTGTTGCCGTGACGGGCGGGCGATTAGCTCGTGACGTCGTCGACGGTGTTCTTGACATCGCGCTTCACGTCGCCGACGGTTTGCTTGACGCCGCCCACGGCCTGATCAGCTTTGCCCTCGCCCTGGCGCTGGGCGCCTTCCGCCTGCGCGTTAGGGTCGTTGGTGGCCTCGCCCCACTCTTGCTGGACCTTGCCGGCCCCTTCTTTGATGTTGCCCTTCAGCTTGTCGCCGAGTCCTTCGGTCATGGTGTGCTCCTTCAGCTAGGCGCCGCGCCGGGCGTGGGACCCCGTTGGCCCGGCCCGCCGCGACAACCACGTATCGCGTTCGGATACCGCTGGGCGGCTCCCGATCAGGATCGGGTCCGGCGCCCACGATACACCAGGCTATAACTCAAATTCCGTGCCAGGCCGGCCTTACGCCGGGGCGGGCCAGTACTCGGCGATCTTGCCGCGCAGGAACTCGGCGGAGCGGCGCAGTTCGTCCATGCCGTTGACGCCGTCCTCGATAGACACCCAGCCCTGGAAGCCGGCGTCGCGCAGGGTGCGGAAGATGGCGTCGAAGTCGTTCAGGCCCTTGCCGATCTCGCCGTGCTGCAACACCGCCGCGTAGCCGACCGAGTTCTCCTGCGCGCGCAGGTCGTCGAGCGTGTAGCCCGGCTTGAGCGAGCGGTCGCTGGCGTGCATGGTGACGACGCGGTCCTTGACCTTGTCGAGCACGGCCAGCGGATCTTCGCCGGCGATGATGGCGTTCGATGGGTCGTAATTCACGCCCAGGCGCGGCGACGGCACGCGGTCCAGGATGGCGCAGAAGATGTCGCTGCTCTGGGCGAACTCGGGGTAGGTCCAGTAGTTGTCCTTGTAATGGTTCTCCAGGGTCAGGGTCAGGCCCAGGTCTCCGGCCTGCGGCAGCAGCGCCTCGATGGACTCCACGACCCAGTCGATGCCCTGTTCGCGCGAGACCTCGGGCCGGCGCTGCCCCGACAGCACCCGGCAGAAGCTGCCGCCCAGCGCGGCGGTGGCCTCCATGACGCGGCGCTCCTTCGCCACCTCGGCCTGCCGCGCCTCGGCGTCGGGCATGGTGAAGTCGGGCGAGTAGCACATCATCGGCATCTGCAAGTCGTGCCGCTCCAGGCGGGCCTTGACCTGGGCCAAATAATCGGGATCGAGTTCGGGGAAAAAGGCGTCGTACATCTCCAGCCCCGCGACGGGCAGGGTGGCGGCCAGGTCGATCCACTCAAAGACGGTCATCGCCCGCGTGACGCACAACTCGTCCATATAACACTTCGGAAATGCAGCTAACTGTACCATAATCGTAATCCGCTCCTTCACGGCCCGCGCCCGCCCGGCCGGTGCGGCGCGCCGGCGGCGGCCCGCGGCGGGGCCCGATGCCGCCCGCGCCGGGGGCGGGGGCCTGCTATACGCGGCGGGCGCGGGCCACGGATGGCTGCGGGGGGGTATGGCTGCGCTGCCGTCAGGGGCGCGCAGCATCGCCGTTCCCCCATCTTTGCCGCCCATCGCGGCCGCCCAGGCGCCCGCCCGGTCATCCCTCTATTGTACCGGAAAGGGGCGGGTTGTACCACTTTTTGCGCGGTGCGCGGGCGGTAGCGGGGGCGCCCGGCCCGTGAACGGGCGGGCTAGGTTTACGAAGCCCGCGCAGGCGGGCTGTTGTGAAGGATGTTACTTGGCCGTAGGGTGGCAGCGCAGGCCAGTTGAGGACATCGGGATGTGGTTGCGGTGTAGGGGCGGTCCGGCGTGACCGCCCTACGCCTCATCGCTCGTCTGGACTCAGCACTCAGCACTC
>DASSGZ010000513.1:0-11974 GCA_035693165.1 Chloroflexia bacterium
CACGGCGACGAACACGCCGACCGACACGCCGACCGATACGCCCACGACCACGGCGACGAACACGCCGACCGATACGCCGACGCCGACGGATACGCCGACCGATACGCCGACGCCGTCCAACACGCCGACGGACACGCCCACGCCCAGCAATACACCGACCAACACCCCGACGCCGTCCAACACGCCGACGGACACGCCGACCAATACGCCGGTGCCGCCGACGGACACACCGACCAATACGCCGACGGATACACCAACTAACACACCGACCAATACACCGACCAATACGCCGACCAATACGCCGACCAATACGCCCACGAACACGCCAACCAATACACCGACCAACACACCGGTGCCGCCGACCAATACGCCGACGCCGATCGTGGGCCAGGGCTGCAGTCCCGGCTTCTGGAAGACCCATCCGGAAGACTACCCGGCGCCCTACACCCCGAATACTACACTTGGTAGCGTCTTTACTCTGCCCGCCTGTAGCGGCATCTCCTCGCTGGCCGGGGATACCTTTGACGATGCGCTCAATTACGGCGGCGGCCCGACCGTGCTCGACGCCGCGAAGATCCTGCTGCGGCAAGCGGTCGCGGCGGTGCTCAATGCGGCGGCCGGCATCGGCTACCCGCTGAGCGAGGCCCAGGTGATCAGCGAAGTGAACGCGGCGCTGGCCAGTTGCGACCGGGCGACGATCCTGGCCGAGGCCGCGCGCCTGGACGCCTTCAACAACCTGTTCTGCCCGCTGCCCAACCGCACGCCGACCAGCACGCCGACCAATACGCCCACGAACACAGCGGTCCCGCCGACGACCACGCCGACGAATACGCCGACCAATACGGCGGTTGTGCCGACCCGCACCCCGACCAATACGCCGACGAACACCGCGGTTGTGCCGACCCGCACCCCGACGAATACGCCGACCAATACCGCGGTTGTCCCGACCCGCACCCCGACCAATACGCCGACCAATACCGCCGTCGCGCCCACGCGGACGCCGACGAATACGCCGACCAATACGGCGGTTGCCCCGACGCGCACCCCGACCAATACGCCGACCAATACGGCGGTTGTCCCGACGCGCACCCCGACTAACACGCCGACCAATACCGCCGTCGTGCCGAGCAATACGCCGACCAACACGCCCACCCGGACTGCCGTCGCGCCCACGCGGACGCCGACCAACACGCCCACCCGGACTGCCGTCGCCCCGACGCGGACGCCGACGACCACGCCGACCAAGACGCGGGTCCCGCCGACCGCGACGCGCACGCCGGTGACGTGCAGCGTCTGCAACGTCTACATCGCCGACGTGAATATCTCGTGTAACCTCGACGGCAGTGTCCACTGGGATGCCGTGGTGCGCAACAACGGCGATTGCACAGTCTTCTCGCCGTGGCGCACCGACCTGCAGCAGCAACGTAACTACAGCGACAACTTCACAACTGTCGATACGCAGACCGGCAACGGGGTCTTCCCGCCGGGCGACACCCATGTCAGCGGCAACTTCCCGGTGCACACCTTCCCAGCCGATACGACCTTTATCCGTGTGCAGTTCCAACTGACCAGCAACGAGGTTGAGTGCAACCCCGACCCCTACTCGCCGCTGATTGAACCCTGCCGCATCCAGGCGCCGCCGACCAACACCCGCGTTGCGCCGACGGCCACCCGCACGCGCGTCGCAGTGACGGCTACCGCCACCCGCACGCGCGTCCCGGCAACGCCCACCCGCACGCGTGTTCCGGCCACCAAGACGCCTGCCCCCGGCGCGTGCAGTGTCTGCAACCTGTATGTCCCGGATGTGACGATCTCGTGCAATGCGGACGGCACAATCCACTGGCGAGTCACCGTGCGCAACAACGGCAGTTGCACGGCCGGCTCGCCCTGGAAGACCACGCTGCAGATCCAGCGCAACTGGGGCAGTTTCACCAGTGTGCTTAACCAGACCGGGAGCAGCAGCTTTGCCCCCGGCGACACTCATCTGAGCGGGGACTTCTGCTTCACGTCTCCGCCGGATACGTCCACCATCCGCGTGGAATTCCAACTCACCAGTCCGGAGCGATCGTGCAACCCGGATCCGATCTCGGAGATGATCGACCCGTGCATACCGCGCAATCCCTGCTCGGTGCCATAGATCGATAGCACGGGGCAAAGCGGGAGGAGCACGGCTTGCCGTGCTCCTCCTGTTTGTTTAGGGGTATTGGGCCGGCCCTGAGCGCGTGGGCCGGCGGCGGGGTCTACGGGACCACGTCGAGGGGCGGTAAAACGGGCTGATACTCGCGTTTGCCCAGCGCCTCCGGCGGCGCCGCTGGCCCCACGCCCGCGCCGGGCGGCGGGGCGAGCGCCGAGGGCGGCACAATCGAGCGTTGGCCGCCGGGCGGCGTCCAGGCCCATTCCAGCCCGCCCCCGCCGCTCTCCACCCGGTAGACCAGCTTCACGGCGTGCGGCCCCGCGTTCAGCGTGGCGCTGCCGCCGATCGGCTCATCGCTCGGCCCGTCGCGGCGGATGACCGATTGCCCGTCCACCTGCAGATCGACCGTGCCCTGGGCAAACAGCGTCATGGAATAGACGCCGGTGGTCGGGGCGGTCAGGGTGCCGGACCAGGTAGCGGTGTAGGGTTGCCCGTCGGCGCGAAGGTGGTCGGACAGGCAGCAGTCGGCCAGGGCCTGGTCGATGCGCAGTTGCGCGGGCCGGTCGCCCACCTGGATCGTGCCCAGCAGGCCCTGGGGCGCATCCTGGGTGGCGCGCAGGGTTTCCGTGGCCGGGACGCTCCAGTCCAGCGGAGCCTCCGCATCGGGCGCATCGGCGGGCAGCGCCGCCCACTCGAACAGGGCCGGCTGGTCGGGCGCGGTGAGGGTGCCGTCATAGGCGACGGCGTGTTCGCCACGGGCCAGCATGACGGTGGTGGTCAGCACGGGCGTCCCGGCGGGCACGGTCAGCACGTGCTGACCGTCGATAGTCAGCTTTGCGGGGCCGGGGCCGATGCGGACGGCATAATTCCAGTAGGCGGGTACCTGCCAGCCGGCCGTCCAGCGCATGGCCGCCGGATACTGCGTCCAGCCGGAGGGCGCGACGCCCAGGCCCGGCACCTGCTGCGGCGAGGCGCTCTGCGGGTGGGCCAGCGCGCCCTGCGTGGCCGCCCATTGCTGCTGCGATACCCGGTAGATTGTGACGACCAGGCTCTCGGTCGGGTGCGTGTACGGCTCCGTCACCCCGCCAGGGTACATCTCCTGTAGAAAGGGCAAATACTCCATCTGCCGCGGGTAGACCTCAAAGGCCAGGTTGTGATCGGCAGCCACGGCCAGGGGCAGCGTGCTGCCCGGCGCCTGGACGCCGCCGCGCGGCGTATTCGGGGCCAGGAGCCGCACCCAGCCCGAATTGACCATGTGGTACTGGCGGCCCAACGTCACGACCAGCGTATCGGCGCCCTGGTCGGCCACGGCGCGGCCCTGAATCGTCGGCTGCGGCCAGCGGTCCACCTTGCCGTAATCCGCGAAATAGAACCGCGCCTGGCCCCACATCAGCACGAGCATCAGCAGCGCCGCCAGCGCGGTGGGTGCCCAGCGCAGCACCGGCGCCGTCCGCAGATCCACCCGGCGCAAGCCCAGTTCGAGCCGCCGGGCCAGGCTGTCGAGCACCAGGGCCGGGAACAGGGCCAGCACCGGCACCGCAGCGCCCATGCGCTGCACGTTGGGCGTCTCAACGGTCACGATCACCCCGGCGAAGCCCACCCAGAACCAGATCGCCAGGGCGACAAAGCGCGGGTCGCGCGGGCGCACGCAGACCCAACCGAGGCCGAGCAGCGTGAGCACCGCCAGCAACCCGCTCATGATCGGCTCGTCGGTCGGCCAGAACCCGCCGTCGTCGTGAAACTGGTTGAAAATGCCGACCGAGCGGATCGTCTGTTCGACCAGCAATTGCGCCGTGGTCCACTCCGGCTTGTAGTAGGACAGGCGGGTGGGATTATTCGCGGTGAAGATCGAGGTTTCTTGCGCGCGCAGGGTGATCGTGTCGGGATGGGCTATGCCGTTCAGCAGAAAGGGCGAGGCGATCAGCAGGGTCGCCAGGGCGGCGAGGGCCACGCCGCGCAAGACGGCCGGCCGCCGCCCGCCCAGGCCATGGGCCAGCAGGTAGAGGCAATAGGCCGCCGCCAGCACCGCCCAGAGCCGCCCGGTGGGGTAGAAGTAGAGCGAGAAGCCGCCCGCGAAGCCGGCGCCGATCCACGCCCAGGCCCGGCCCGTGCGCGCCGCCTCCAGGAAGCAGGCCACGCTGAGCGCCCAGAGCATGGCCGTCACGCCGGACTCGCTCGTCTCGCGCGAGAACTGCAGGGCCACCGCCAGCACGGCCAGCAGGCCGCCCGCCAGCAAGCCCACGCGCCAGCCGAAGTGGCGGATGCCGATCCAGGAGACGATGCCTGTCGCCAGCAAGCCGGCCAGCGCGCCAAACACCCGCGCCTGGACATAGCCCGCGCCGAGGATCTTGAGCACCCCGGCCAGCAGCCAGAAGTAGAGCATCGAGATGAAATACCAGCCGTAATCGAAGATGCTCTCGGTGTTGTCCCCGCGCATGATCTGGATGGCCGTGGCGGCCCGGTCGCCTTCGTCGGCATTGATGCCCAGCGGCACTTTGTCCAGGCCCAGCAGCCGCGCCGCGGCGGCGAGCGCCAGCACCGCCACAAGGATCGCCGGAGCCACCCAGCGTCCGCGCGCCGTGGCCGGCCCGGCGGCCTCGCCCCAGCGCGGCTGCCAGCCCCACTGCCGGTGCAGCACCACGCCGGTTACGCCCAGCACCAGCAGACTTGCTACCCATAGCCATGCCCCGGCAATCGACCGTATATCCTCGTGCAGCAAGCTCAGGGCGCCCAGGTCGAGCAGGATCGCCAGGCCTACCCCGCCGCCGGCGATGGCCCAGGTGCGCCGCTGCCGGCCCGCAGTCGCGGGGGCCACTGGACCCAGGACCGGCAAATCGACCGGCGCGGGAGGCACCAGCCACGCGCTGGCGGCAAACAGTGCGATGGCCACCAGGTAGAGCAGCAGGCTCACGGGGGTGGTGTTGTGGCTTTCGACCAGGGCCTCGCCCGCAGCGGCCAGCAGCAGCGCGCCCACGCCCCCGGCCAGCGCCAGGAGATCGCGCGGCGCGGGCAAGGTCAGCGCGCGCCGGGCCGGGCGCACGGCGCGGGTGGGGAGAGTGGTCTGCACATGGGCGGTGGAGCTCGGCACGATAGACCTCCCGGCAGAGTAGCATTGCCCGCGAGGATGGGCGGCTGGAAAAAGAGGCCCTGGAAACGCCTCAACTATAGCAGAGCCGCCCCGGCACTGTCAAGCCGCGCGGCGGTTGCGCCATCCAGGCGGTGATGGTACACTAGAGTGTACGCCGGCAGCGGCGACGGTGAAAAGCAACCTTCGCAACCTTCAATGGAGAGGGAGAAAGCGAGCAACCATATGGCGAACGACGATCATCCCGTCATTCTGGGGGCGGTACGCACGCCCTTCGGCAAGTTCGGCGGCAGCCTGCTGGGCGTGGGCGCGGTGGACCTGGGCGCCTGCGTCATCGGCGAGGCCATCCGCCGGGCCGACATCCCCAAGGAGGATGTCACGCACAACATCATGGGCTGCGTGGTGCAGGCCGGGCTGGGCCAGGTGCCGTCGCGGCAGGCGGCGTTTAAGGCCGGGCTGGGCCGCGAAGTCACCTCCGATACCATCAACCGCGTCTGCGCCAGCGGCATGCGCGCCGTCGCGCTGGCCGGCGACCTGATCCGCCTCGACCGCCACCAGGTGATCGTGGCCGGGGGCATGGAGAGCATGAGCAACGCGCCCTACTATCTCAAGGGCGCGCGCTGGGGCCAGCGCATGGGCAACGGCGAGCTAATCGACGGCGTGGTCTACGACGGCCTGACCGACCCGCTGCTGAACGTCCACATGGGCGAGCACGGCTCCACCGTGGCCGCGGAGGAGAAGGTGGGCCGCGAGGAACAGGACGCCTGGGCCTACCGCAGCCAGATGCGCGCCACCGCCGCCCAGGACAACGGCATCTTCGCGCAGGAGATCGTGCCGGTGCAGGTGCCGCAGAAGAAGGGCCCGCCCGTGGCCGTGGACCAGGACGAAGCCGTGCGCCGCGACACCACCCTGGAGGGCCTGGCGAAGCTCAAGCCGGTGTTCAGCCCCACGGGCACCATCACGGCGGGCAACGCGCCCGGCCTCAACGACGGCGCGGGCGCGCTCGTCGTCGCCTCCGCCGCCTATGCCAAGGCGCACGGCCTCAAGCCGCTGGCCCGCATCCTGGGCTACGGCGAAGCCGCCTGGGACACCCCCTACCTGGCCTACACCCCGGCCATGGCCGCCCAGAACGCGCTTAAAAAGCTGGGCCTGACCATCCAGGACATCGACCTGGTCGAGATCAACGAGGCGTTCGCCAGCGTGGCGATCATCAGCGCGCGGCGACTCGGCGTGGACCCGGAGATCGTGAACGTGAACGGCGGCGCCATCGCGCTCGGCCACCCCATCGGCGCCAGCGGCGCCCGCCTGCTAACCACGCTCATCTATGAGTTGCACCGGCGCGGCGGCGGCCTCGGCCTGGCCGCCATCTGCTCGGGTACGGCCCAGGGCGACGCCGTCGTCTTGCAAGTCGATTAGCCGCGCATCCCGCGCGCACGGGTCACTATAGGGCCGGTTGGCCGGATTCCGCCAACCGGCCCTTCCGCGCTTAGTGCGCGCTCAGGCCCCCGCGACCAGCGCCAGGAAGCCCAGGAGCAGCCCCCAGCAGCCGGCGGCAATAGCCAGGCAGGTGCCCACCCGCCCGCTTTCCGACCGGCGGGGATCGCGGGCCACGCCGGCGCAGCCGAAGGCGCCCCCCGCGCCGATGCCCGCCGGGACCGCGCCGCCCAGCGTGATGATCGGGATCAGGGCGCACGCCCCGATGAAGATCCAGGCCCACCCCGGCAGCGGCAGCATCCGCGCCGCCGGTTGCCCGGTCTGGACCGATACGCCGTCGATAGCCAGATCGTACTTGGCGCCCAGCATCCCCGACCGCACCTGCACCATGCCCTGATGCTGGTTGATGCGGAAGGGCAGGTCGATGCCCATTTCCAATGAGTGGTTGCTCTCTTCGACTTGCCGCACGTTATCCACGGTGATGCTGCGCTTACCGCCGAACGTGCTCATTTCATAGACCACCGTGTGGGGACCGTCTTCCAGCGACACGTGCCATTCTCTGACCGGCATGGATGTAATATCCTCGTGACTATACTTGGGGGCATGGGGTTGGCGCCGGGCAGACCGGGCCGGGATGCCTACCGGAATCCGGCCCGCGGCGGCATGGGCGAGGGTATTGTAGTGTTGGTGCGGGATGGTGCGAAGCAACAGGAGCCTTGGAAACGTTAGAAGTAACGGATGGCCCGGCGCCTGCCTGTAACCGGGGTGCGTCAGCGGGTGTAGTATAGCATTGGGAAGCGGCTGCGTCAAGGGGCGTTTGGCCCGCAGTAACAAAAAGCTCCTGGGCCAATACCAGGAGCCGGGTGGTATGCGGAATGTGTGAGGGGGTTACTGGCCGGCCGGCGGCGGCACAGGGGCCGGCGCGCGGTGCTGCACCAGCAGCGACAGTCCCCAGATCAGGCTCAGCACCAGTCCGAGGATCATGAAGAGGGGAATAACCGTGAGCGGTTCGAGGGCCAGGCCGAGAATGGCCTGCAACATCAGTTCAAACACCGCGCCCAGGATGGCCCCCATGAACCCACCCAGGCCGGCGATAATCGCTAACGAGGCAGTCGAAAGCGCTAGACGCCCCAAAACGGGCTTCCAATACGTCATTACGAACTCCTTCAGGTGGTCGGCACCACCACCAGATGATCGGTCCCTATAGACCTGTGATTGCGCGCCCAGGTTCTAGGTTTTCGCTAAAGCAAGTACTATGCCAGATGTATCGCCGCCAGACCCGTGCCGGGAGCCACCGCCCCTGGCGCTCTATACCGGAATCGCCGAATTCAACCGCAGCGAATACTTCGAGTGCCACGAAACGCTCGAAGCGATCTGGATGCGCGAGCCGCGGCCTATTCGCCGGCTCTACCAGGGCATCCTGCAGGTCGGGGTCGGCTTCTACCACCTGCGCAACGGCAATTACCGCGGCACGCTGAACCTGCTCGGCTCCGCAGGCGGCTACCTGGCCGATTTTCTCCCGGCCTGCATGGGCGTGGACGTGGCCCGCCTGCGCGCCGAGGCCGCCACCGTCCGCGCCGCCGTCCTCGCCCTCGGCCCTGACCATTTCCGCGAGTTCGACCTGACCACGCTGCCGCATGTCCACTACGATCCCGCCGTCGCCGCCCAGGCCGTGGTGCCCCCCGCCCCCGATCCCGACCCCGCCGCCGGCCCCGGCCACTGGTAGCGGGTGCTGAGTGCTGAGTGCTGAGTGCTGAGTGAAGACGGATATTGGAGACGAAGCACTCAGCCATCGCTTGCCGCCGGGCGCGGGGTTTGCTATGATGAGGGTATGGCCCCGTCCGCGCGTCCCTTGACGCCTGCCGATCATGCTGCGCTCGATGCGCTACTGGCGACCCGGCCCATGGCCGCCGTCTTTGCGCGCAGCCATCTGAGCTGGCGCGGGCTGGGCGAGGACGGGATGCGGGGCTTTGGTTGCCCGGATCCATCGGCCCCCGGCGCGCCCGCCCTGGCCGCCGCCGTGATCGCGCACCAGGGCATCGCCTGGAGCGTGTGGGAGACGCCGGCCCAGGCCGCCGCCCTCGCCGCCGCGCTGCCCGACCTGGGCGTCGATTTGCTGAGCGGGCCGCGCCCCGTCGTGGAGCCGCTGCTGGCCCACCTGCGCCCCCCCGCTGTGGGCGAGGGCGATCACTGCCCCTTTCAGGAGTTGCGCCCCGCCGATCTGCACGCCCCGCCCGACGGCGGCCCGCCCGCCCGTCGTGCCACGCTCGACGACATGGATCCGCTGATCGACTTCTATATCCGCGGCTTCTATAGCCTGGCGCGATTGCCTACCCGCGCCGCCTGGCACGCCCGCCTGAGCGAGCAGATCATCCACCGCACGCTCTACCTGATCGAACAGGACGGCAGCGTCGTCTCGGCGGCGATGAGCAGCGCCGAGACCCCGCAGGCGGCCATGATCGGCGGCGTGGCGACCGTGAAGGAGTATCGCAACCGCGGGCTGTCGGCGCGCTGCGTCTGTGCCCTCTGCGCCGACCTGTTCGCCCGCGGCATCGCCCAGATCGGCCTCTTTTACCTGCCCGCCAACAAGCCCGCGGCGCGGGTCTACGCCAAGCTCGGCTTCCAGCCGGCGGGCGAATGGTGGTTGCAGCGCCTGTATTACTGGTAGGAGTAGCGATAGCGATGCGAGACGTGGTGCCCGAGCAAACGCTGCACGAAATGCGCGATTATTACCGCGCCCGCGCCGCCGAGTACGACGAGTGGTTCTACCGGCGGGGTCGTTACGACCGCGGCCCAGAAGCCAACGCGCGCTGGTTCGCCGACGCCGAGGAGGTCTTCGCAGCACTCGCCGCCCTGCCCCTCACCGGCGACGTGCTCGAACTGGCGCCCGGCACCGGCATCTGGACCGAGCGCCTCGCGCGGACCGCGCGGTCGATCACGGCGGTCGACGCCTCGCCCGAAATGGTGGCGATCAACCGGGCGAAGGTGGCAAGCGACCGCGTCAGCTACGTCCTGGCCGATCTATTCACCTGGCGCCCGGCGCGCACCTATGACGCGGTGGTCTTCGGTTTCTGGCTGTCCCACGTACCCGACGAACGGCTCGACGCCTTCTGGCAGATGGTCGCGTCGGCGTTGCGGCCGGGCGGCACGGTCTTCTTCGTGGACAGCCGCCGCGACCAAACCAGCACCGCCGCCGACCATCAGTTGCCGGACGCCGGCAGCCAGGTCATGACCCGGCGGCTCAACAACGGCGCAGAGTACCGGATCGTCAAGAACTTCCCCGCCCCCGCCGCCATCGAGGCGCGTTGCGCCGCCGCCGGGCTGGCCGTCACCGTGCGCGAAACGCCCACCTACTTCCAGTACGGCATCGGCACCCGGCGGGCATAACTCGGCAGACAAAGACGCAAAACGGGGCGCGACCGGCCTGGTCGCGCCCCCTGCTACTGGTAGCCGCCGGCCCGCCTACGGGTTCAGCGTGTACCGCCATTCGAGATAGTGCTGGCCGACATTGCCCTGCTGGATCTGCCAGACCGGGGCGAAGTCGGGCACATAGGTCAACACGCGGCGCTGATAGATCTGCACCAGCACCGGGTAGTCCTTGCCGCCCACGCGCATTTGCGTCCAGTAGCCCTCGGTGATCGGGTAGCCCAGCACGAAGGTCCAGTCGAAGCCGTAGGTGCCCGGCATGCCTTGCAGGTAGGTCCAGAAGACGTTCGGGATATTGTGCCCGGTCTGCGGGGTAAAGGCGGCATACGATGCCAGCGCGCCGTGCGTCGCGTCCTTGCTGACCACGCCGTCCACGTCGATGGCGTCGTCCACCGGCGCGCCGATGCGGCTGGCGGCCTGGTGCTCGCCGTGCAGGCTGGCGACGGCGGCGAAGGTCGCGTAGCCGGGCGCCACGGGGTTGTCCTTACGCGGGTCGCCCACCACCGGGATGGTGCAGGGCACGCTCGCCCGGACGCGAGTTGTGTCCCCGGTCTGGATCTCGCCGCTGACCATCTCCACCGCCAGTAGCCCGTTGGTCACATAGTAGGGATCATTGGAGTTGTCCGCCGGGTGATTGATTTCCATGCGGCTCTTGTCGTAGTACTGCACCAGGTGCCGGCCGCCCGGCCCTTCGGCATAGGCTTCCTCTGCGAGGAAGCGCGGGGCCGGCCCCCAGAGCCAGGAACGCGGCGCCTGCCCCGCGGCCACCGGCGCGTCGGCCCTGGCCCAGACACGGGCGAAAGCCGGATCGGGAGTGGCCGTCCAACCCAGGAGGATGCGCTGATTGGCGGGCGCGCCGGGCACCGGGCCGAAGTCGCTCGCCACGAGCACGATCTTGCCCGCGCCGAACGCGCCCAGGCCGATGGAGGTCCAGCCGCCCGCGATGGCCGCCTGCCCGACCTCTTGCTGCTGAATCACCTGGCCGGTGGTCAGGTTGCGCACCAAGAGCAGGACGGGCGCCTGCCGGCCGGTCTGCCGGGTCCAGGTGACCAGGTCGCCCGCGACCTGGAAGTCCGCGCCCACATCGGCCAGGTGCTGCACCACCCCGGTCGCCATGTCGCGGCGTGAGACGAGGCTCGCCGTGTTCCAGAAGACATCCGGGCCGGTCGTCTGCAGATTAGTGAATGCTTGCGGTCCCGCCTCCAGTTGGGTGACGGTGTTATCGGCTTCGCGGTAGGCGTAGAGGCCGAAGGTCTGATGATCTCCGGTGCTGGACCAGACGATGGTGGCGCCGGAAAACACAGCGGAGAAGAAGTTACCGGGGCGCAGCGCGGCGGGAATGGGGTGGGCCTGCGTTGAATCCAGCGCGGCGAGATAGAGCGAGGCTGCGCTCTGAGTCTCAACCAGCACCAGGACGCGCCCGCTGCCGCCGGCATCCAGGGCCACCGGGCGCACCGCCCCCGCGCCCGAGGGATCGAGCGCCGCCAGGTTCGTCGCCTGCCGGGCCTGGCCGGTGCGCACGTCGAAGAGGCAGAGCGAGCAATCGAAGTCCCCCGCCCGGTACTGCGGGATGTACGCGGGATTCGCCGGGCGGGTGGGCTGCCGCCACAGCAGGTAGGGGCCGGCGAACTGGATGTCCTGCGCGCCGAACACCACGTCGTTGGCGTTGAAATCCCGGTAGGTCGCGGCGTGGATCGTAAACGGCCGGGCATCGACGGTGTCGCGCAAGACGATAGTATGGACATAGGTGCCGCAATGGCCGCAGCCGAGATTGCTGATCGTGTAGCCGATCCAATCCCCGTTGACGGGTAGCGCGGCGAAGAAGGGACCGCTGGACATGGCAGGCCCGGCATTGGCAACAGTCACGGGGAGGAAAGGCAGCACCGCGGGCGCCT
>DASSGZ010000514.1:0-9214 GCA_035693165.1 Chloroflexia bacterium
AAGAATGCGACGGTTATTCATATTAGTCCTATTCTTCGCATTCTTCGCGCCTTCGCGATGCAATATTTGACGGCGGCAGCTACTCGCGGCGGGCCGGGATGCGGCAGTCGGGGAAGAAGCTGTTGGCGGCGAGCTTCGCCATCTGGCCGCGGGTCGTCGTGGCGGCGGGGCGGAAGTAGAGGCCGGGGCATGGCTCCTCCGGCGCGCCGCAGGCGTAGCCGCTGATGATGCCCCGGCTCGCCAGCCGCTCGATGGGCATCCGGAACGGGTGGCCGGGCGGCACATCGACGAAAGTCTGCTGCGTGGGCGCGACGCCGTCGGTCAGCCCCGCGGCGTTGGCGACGATTTTGGCGATCTGGCCGCGGGTGGCTGCCGCGCCGGGGCGGAAGTAGCGGCCCGGACACGGCTCGTCGGGCGCGCCGCAGGTGTAGCCGCCCATATAGCCGCGGTTCGCCAGCCGCTGGATGTAGGCGTAGAACGGGTGCTCCGGCGACACGTCGGCGAAGAGGGGCGCGCCGGGCGGCGCCTGCAATCCGGCGGCGTTGGCGACGATCTTGGCGAGTTGCCCCCGCGTCACCGGGTTGCCGGGCAGGAAGGTGCCGCCGGCGTAGCCGTTGACCAGGCCCAGGCAGGCCAGGCAGTGGATATAGGGGTAGAAAGTCGTGCCGGGGCCGGCATCGGAGAACCCAACGGTGCAGGCCGTGTCGGGCTGGACCAGGATGCGCACGGACAGGGTGCCCACGCCACCGTGGTTATCGACGGCCAGGAAGGTGAGCACGTGCGCGCCGGCATCGGTGTTCGCCGGGTTCCAGGCCAGCGTGGACGCGACCTGCCGGGCGGCGGGCGGGACGGCGAAGCCCGCGCCCGCGGGCAGCCCCAGCACGGCCAGCGTCACGCTATCTCTCCCATCGGGATCGGCGGCGGCGACCGGCAGGCTCAGGCGCTGCCCCACCGGGATCACCAGGGTGGCGCCGTCGAGCGGGCTGGGCGGCTCAAAGGCCGGCAGGCCGTTGCCCGGTGGGGCGATGCGGATCAGGAAATCGAGTGTGGCGCTGCCGCGCACCGCGCCCCCGCTGTCGAGGCTCTCGGCCACCACCATAGTCGAGTAGAAGGTGCTGCCGGTGGCGTTACGGCGCGCGCCGGTGGTGTCCCAGCGATAGAAGCCGTCGGCGTCGAGCGCGGCCCCGTCCGGCGCGGCGGGCGGCCCCGGCTGGGCGAAACCGGGGTCGCAGAGTTCGCCGGCCTGCGGGAAGCGGAAGCGCACCACCTGGCCCGTGGCGTCCAGGCCGGGCAGGCGGAAGGCGCAGGGCGCGTCCGCCGGGCAATCGACGATTGGCGGCGCCTGCACCACCGGGGGCACCGGATCGCCGGACAGGACCACCCGCGCCGCCAGGCTGTAGCACTGGTCGGGGTTGTTGACCAGCGCCGGGGCGGCCATGCGGCAGCAGCCCACCAGCCGGGCGGTATACGGGCCGGCCCCGGCGTAGGTGTGGCTGGCGGTCTTTTCCAGCAGCACCAGGTCGCTCGGCGGGTCGATATACGTCACCTGGTAGGTGCTGTCGCTGGTGCCGCCGTCGCCCCAGGCCAGCGGATCGCCGGGGCGCGAATCGCCCACCTGGGGGTGGGGCGCATCGCACCAGTAGCAGGTCGCGACGCGCACCCGGAACACCACCGTGCCGGCGCCGCTGCCGGGCGCCCAGGTGAGTTGGCCACCGGAGTAGGCCGGGATGCTTGCGCCGGGGGGCGTGGTCGGCCAGGGCGTGGGGGTGCGGGTGACGGTGGGCAGCGGGGGCGCCGTGGCGGTGGCCGGCACCGTGGGCGTGGTGCCGGGCAGCCAGGTCGCGGTCGGGGTCGCCGTGGGCAGCACTTCCGCCGTGCCCAGAATGCGGAACCCCTGGTTCGGCTCCCGGCTGTCGTCCTCCGGGGTACACCCGGTGCGCGGCGCCCAATCGAGGCAATGCCGCTGGAAGCCGTCGCCGGGGTTGCGGAAGCGGGCGGCGGCGTAGCCCTCGCCGGTGAGAGTGACGTTGGCCCAGGTCCAGCCCGCGCTGCTGGTCGCCGCCGGGAGATTGGCCTGCACCGCCAGCCAGACGCGCGGCCCGGTCAGCACGGCGGGCGCGGGTAGGGAGATGGTCAGATAGCTCTGCGGCGCCGCGGTATAGGCCAGTTGGGTGGCCGTGTAGATTGGCGCGCCGGGCGCCCCGCCGCTGTCGGCATAGAAGACGACGTTAAACGAGTCGGGCACGCCGGGACCACCCCCGGCCACCTCGACCGCGCTCACCTGCCAGGCGACCCCCGGATCGATGGGGAAATCGTCCGCCGTCTGGCTGTCGAAGGCGTCGAAGGCCGGGGGCAGATCCTGTGCCCAGGAGGCAAAGCGGCCGGGGGTCTCGTCCTGGTGGAAGAGGATGCCGGCGGGCCGCTGCGGCGTCCCGGCGGCGACCTCGCGTGCCGCCATCCACGTGCCGATGAGAACGAGCAAGGTGCAAACCCAGAGTCCCAGGAAGATGCGGCGCGCGCCGCCGCTACCTGCTATCCCGCCCACAGGATACTCCTTCCGCCCCAGGCGTATGTTGTTATGTAAAGAACAGCGCAACCGCTTGCCCCACCGGGTGCGCCCATCCGCGCCCGCGCAAGCAGGCTCAAGTATAGCAGCTATAGAGCAGTACGTCTACAGCCCCTGCAGCCGATTTGGCCTTAAGTTAGAACCTTACGTGACGGCAGCGCCGATCCAGGGCCGCGCGGGGCTGCCCGGCGCGCCGGATGGTCCTTATCTTGCTAGGAGAAACGGCTGAGGCCCCCCGCGGCCCGAGGGACCATTATGGCCTGCCGATGGCGAGAGCCTGAGAGTTGCAGCGTTCCCCCGCGCCCGTGCTTGCCGGGTGCAGAAGGCCCGGCGCCGGTGCGGATGCCGGCCAGGGTTTGCCGGACCACGGCACCGCCGCCCGGTACCGTGTCACCTATATGATAGAGGATCGTAATTTTGGCAGCACGTAAAGTCGACTCGCCGCCCCTGGTTATCCACCCGCGCCTGCTGGCGCGACGGTCGCTCGACACGCTGACCCGCGCCCGCGGCTGGCTGCGCAACGGCCCGCCCGACTCACGACGGGGCGGCCCCGGCGAGCCGGCGCGCACGCCCAACCCCGTCAAGCCGCCGCTGGGCGGCCCGCAGCCCATCGTCAGCCCGGAGCGGCTGGTGGCGGCGGCAGAGCACCTGGCCGCGGGCCACGAGGTCACGCTCTATGCGCGGGCGGGCCGGTCGCTGCGCGTGCGACTCGACGCCGCCGCGCGCTACCTGACCGTGGCCCACGCCGACATGCGCCGGCGCAGCCAGGCCAGCCGCTCCCCCGCGGGCCAGGGCATCCCCGATTTCATGCCCGGCGCCGAGTGGCTGCTGGACAATTTCTATGTGATCGCCGACCAGATCACCGAAGTGCGGGTGGACCTGCCGGAGCGCTATTACACTGAGCTGCCCAAGCTGCTGCGCGGGCCGCTGGAGGGCTATCCGCGCATCTACGCCCTGGCGCGCGCCCTGGTGGCCTACACCGACGGCGCGCTGACCCAGGAGCGCATCACAGGCTTTGTCGCCGCCTACCAGACGGCGGCGCCGTCGGATGCGCCGCTGACCCTGGGCGAACTCTGGTCGGTGCCGATCATGTTGCGGCTGAGCCTGCTGGAAACGCTGGCCCACCTGGTCAGCAACGGGCGGCGCATCCACTGGCAGGCCGAAGCCGCCGACGACTGGGCCGACCGGCTGCTGGACGAAGCCGATGCGCATCCGGGCGCGCATGTCGGCGTGCCCGAAGCCCTGGCCAATTCGGCGGCGCTGGACGAGCCGAGCTTCACGGCGCGGCTCTACAGCCGCCTGCGCGACCAGGGCCCGGATCTGGCGTATGTGGTGCAGTGGCTGGACACCTATATGGCGGCCGCCGGCACCACCGCCGAGGAGATGCTGCGCCGCGACCACCAGCGGCAGGCGGCCAACGCCACGGCCATCGGCAACGCCATCACCAGCATGCGCCGCATCTCGGCCATCGAGTGGCCGGGCTTCGTCGAGGGCCTCAGCACCACCGAGGCCCGGATGCACCGCGACCCGGCGGAAGTCTACGGGCGCATGGACTTCGCCACCCGCGACCGCTACCGCCACGTTATCGAGCGCATCGCGCGGCGCGCCCGGCGGCTCGAAGGCGCCGTGGCCGATACGGTGGTCGCCAAGGCCACCAGCGCCGCCGACCGCGACGGCCTCACCGCCCGCGCCGCCCACCTCGGCTATTACCTGATCGGGGAGGGGCGCCCGGAACTGGAAAAGGCGGTGGGCTACCGCCCGACGCCGGTGGAGCGCATCGGGCGGCTCATCGGGCGCCACGCCACGCCGTTCTACGTGGGCCTCGTCGCCGGCACCACCGGCGCGCTCGTCGCGGGCGCCGTCGCCTACGCCCGCCGCCACGACCGGCGCCTGCGGACGCTGCTGGGCACGGCGGCGGTGACGGCCATCCCGGCCAGCGACCTGGCCGTCAGCCTGGTCAACCACCTCATCACCACCGTGATGGAGCCGTACACGCTGCCCAAGCTGGAGTTCGAGGCCGGCATCCCGCCCGAAGCGCGGACGTTCGTGGTCATCCCGGTGCTGCTCAGCGATGAACAACAACTGCGCGAACTGCTCGACCATTTGCAGGTGCTCTACCTGAGCAACCACGACCCGCACCTGCACTATGCCCTGCTCAGCGACTTCCCGGATGCCGCGAACGAGGACGAGCCGGGCGACGCGGCGCTGCTGCGCGAGGCCATCGCCGGGATCGAGGTGCTGAACGCGCGCCACGGCGGCGACGATCGCTTCTACCTGTTCCACCGGCGGCGGCGCTGGAACCTGCAAGAAGGCCGCTGGATGGGCTGGGAGCGCAAGCGCGGCAAGCTGATCGAGTTCAACCGCCTGCTGCGCAACACCGGCGGCGCCGACTTCACCACCCGCGTCGGCGACCTGGGCATCCTGCCCGACGTGCGCTATGTGATCACGCTCGACGCCGACACCCAGTTGCCGCCCGAGGCGGCGCAACGCCTGGCCGGCACGCTGGCCCACCCGCTCAACCGGGCCGAATGGAACGCCGCGGGCGTGGTGACGCGCGGTTACGGGCTGTTGCAGCCGCGCGTGGCGGTGACGGCGACCAGCGCCGCCGCGTCGCCCTTCGCGCGCGTCTTCGCCGGGCACACGGGCGTCGATCCCTATACCACCGCCGTGTCCGATGTGTACCAGGACCTGTTCCACCGCGGCATCTACATCGGCAAGGGCATCTACGATGTCGATGCCTTCGCGGCCTCGGTCGACGGGCGATTCCCGCCCAACACGCTGCTCAGCCACGACCTGCTCGAAGGCTCGTACGCGCGGGCCGGGCTGGCGAGCGACATCCTGCTCTACGAAGACCACCCGGCCCGCTACCCGGTCTACGCGCTGCGCCAGGACCGCTGGATCCGCGGCGACTGGCAGATCCTGGAATGGCTGCTGCCGCGGGTGCGCAATGCGCGCGGGCTGCGCGTGCCCAATCCGCTGCCGCCGCTGCCCCGCTGGCAGATCTTCGATAACCTGCGCCGCAGCCTGGATAGCCCGGCGATATTGTTGCTGCTGGCGGCGGGCTGGCGCGCCCTGCCGGGGTCGCCGGTGGTCTGGACGCTGGCGGCCAGCGTTGTGCGCGCGTTCCCGGCCCTGGCCGGGCTGGTCAGCGGGCTGCCGCGCAAGCCGCCCGGCACGCCCTGGCGCCGCCATTTCACCTTCCTGGTGCATGAGACCCAGATCAACGCCGTGCACCATGCCTTGCGCACGGCGCTGCTGCCGCACCAGACGCTCGTCCACCTGGCCGCCATCGGCAAGGCGCTGGGGCGGATGTACGTCACCCACCGCGACCTGCTGGCCTGGCAGACCGCCGCCGACGCCCAGCGCAGCACGGGCAACACGCTGCCCGACTACCTGCGCCATATAGCGCCCGCCGCGCTGCTCGGCGTCAGCGCGGGCGCGCTGGGCCGGCGCGCCTGGATCGCCTGGCCCTTTGCCGCCGCCTGGGCCGTCGCGCCCTGGATCGCCTACCGCATCAGCCAGCCGACGCAACGCGCCACGCGGCCCCTCACCGCGGACGAAGTCGCCTTCCTGCGCCGGGCGGCGCGCAAGACCTGGCGCTATTTCGAGACGTTCGTCGGGCCGGACGACCACTGGCTGGCGCCCGACAACTACCAGGAGGTGCCGCAGGGCACGCTGGCCCGGCGTACCTCGCCCACGAACCTGAGCCTGGCGCTGCTGGCGACGCTGGCCGCCCGCGATTTCGGCTACCTCAGCACGGGCGCGATGGCCGCGCGGCTCGATCTGCAACTCACGGGCCTGGAGGGGCTGGAGCGCTTCCAGGGCCACCTCTATAACTGGTACGACACGGCGACCGGCGCCCCGCTGCAGCCGCGCTACATCTCGATGGTCGATAGCGGCAACCTGGCCGCGCACCTGCTGGTGCTCAAACACGGCTGCCTGGCCCAGGCCGAAGCGCCCCTGCTGGCACCGGGCGACCTGGCCGGGCTGCGCGACACGGCGGCCTTGCTGCGCGAGGAACTGGCCCACCTGGCCGGCCGGCGCGGCGCCGCCGACCCGGCCCTGCAAGCGGTGCATACGGCCCTGGCCGCGCTCGACGCCGCGCTGGCCACGCCGTCTGCCCCTTTAGAGGGAGATCTCGCCGCCTGGGTGGCCCGCTGGGCGCAGTTGGCGGCGGACGCCGCCGCCGTCGCGGACGCCGTGGAGGCAGTGCCGCGCGCGCCGCAGACCGAGGACTTGCGCTACTGGGCGGCGGGGCTGGTCGTGCAGACCCGCGCGACCCAGGCCGACATCGACACGCTGTTACCCTGGGTCGCCCGGCTGGCCGAGGTGCCGCCGGCCATCGCGGCGCCGGTGCGCGCGGCGTTCGGCGTGCCGCCGGAGGCCACCATCGCCGTGCCGTCGCCCGCGGCCAACCTGACCTGGTGCGCCCACCATGTGCCGGTGATTCGCCGGCTGCGCGCCGCTCTGCGCACCATGGACCTGGCGCCCGCGGACCAGCAGGCGGCGCAGACCTGGCTCGACGACCTGCACGACGCCATCGCCCAGGCCTGGACGGCCAGCGAAGCCCTGACCCGCCACCTGCGCGAAATCGCGCGCCGGGCCGAGGTGCTGACCACGGGGATGCGCTTCGGCTTCCTGTACGACCCCGAGCGCAAGCTGTTCACCATCGGCTACAACGTGACCGAGGGGCGGCGCGACAGCTCGTACTACGACCTGCTGGCGTCGGAGGCACGGCTGGGCAGCTACCTGGCCGTGGCCCGCGGCGACATCCCGCCCGACCACTGGTTCCACCTGGGGCGGGCCATCACCCAGGTGGACGGCACGCAGGCCCTGGTCTCGTGGAGCGGCACCATGTTCGAGTACCTGATGCCGAACCTGGTCATGCCGGTCTACCCGGCCACGCTGCTCGATCAGACCAGCCTGGCCGTGGTCGAGGAGCAGCGCCGCTATGCCGGACAGCGCGGCGTGCCCTGGGGCATCTCCGAATCGGCCTACAACGTCATGGACGCCGGGCACACCTACCAGTACCGCGCGTTCGGCGTGCCCGGCCTGGGCCTCAAGCGCGGCCTCGACGAAGACCTGGTGATCGCCCCCTACGCAACCATGCTCGCGCTCAGCGTGGACCCGTCCGCCGCCATCGCCAACCTGCACCGGCTGACGGCGGCGGGCGCCGAGGGCCGCTACGGCTACTACGAGGCCATCGACTACACGCCGGGCCGCGCGGTGCGCGACCCCCGCCGGGCAACGGACGGGCCCGGCAGGTCGGCCCAGACGGACAGCAAGGGCGCCATCGTGCGCACGTTCATGGTCCATCACCAGGGCATGAGCCTGCTGGCGATGGACAACGCGCTGCACGACTATCCGCTGGTGGACCGCTTCCTGGCCGAGCCGGTGGTGGAGGCGACCGAACTGCTGCTGCAGGAGCGCATCCCCTGGCAGGCGCCGCTGACCCACCCGGAGGGCGCGCCGGTCGCGCCGCTGCGCAGCCGCCGCTGGCCCGCCGAGCCCGAACTGCCGGGCGACGACGTGATCCGCTTCGCCACGCCCGACACGCTACGGCCCATGCCGCACCTGCTGTCCAACGGCGCCTACACGGTGATGCTGACCAACGCGGGCGGCGGCTTCAGCCAGTGGCGCGGGCGGGGCGGCACGCCGATCCTGGTGACGCGCTGGCGCGATGATGTGACCCGCGATGCCTGGGGCACCTTCCTCTACCTGCGCGACGTGCGCGAGGACCATGTCTGGTCGGCGGGCTACACCCCGGTGGGCGGGCGGGCCGGGGGCTACGGCGGCGAATGGACGCCCGACCACGGCGTCATCTGGCGCCGCGACTACGACATCGAGTCGAACCTGACCGTGGTGGTCAGCCCCGACGAGGACGTGGAGGTGCGGCGGCTGCGGCTGACCAACCGCTCGACGCGCCCGCGCGAGATCGAGATCACCAGTTATGCCGAGGTGGTGCTGGCCGCGCCGAGCGCCGACCTGGCGCACCCGGCCTTCCAGAAGCTGTTCGTCGAAACCGAGTTTGTGCCCGATTTCGAGGCGCTGCTGGCGACGCGCCGCCCGCGCGCCGCCGACGAGGTGCACCCCTGGCTGGTGCATGTGGTCGCCAGCGAGGGCGATATCCGCGGCGCTATCGAGTATGAGACCGACCGGGCTCGCTTCCTGGGCCGGGGGCACTCGCCCGCCCGCCCGGCGGCGCTGCTGGAGCCGGGGCCACTCAGCGGCACCACCGGCGCCGTGCTCGACCCGATCGTTTGCCTGCGCCGCCGGGTGCGCCTGGCGCCCGGCGAGACGGCGCGCTTCCACTTCGCCACCGGCATCGCCGAGTCGCGCGCCGCCGCGCTGAACCTGGCCGAACGCTACCAGGATGCCGCCGGGGCCACCCGCGTCGCCCGGCTGGCCGTCACCTACAGCCAGTTGCAACTCAGCGGACGCAACCTGACCCCCGCCGCCGCCATGCGCGCCATCCGCCTGGCAGGCCGGGTGATCTTCCCCAGCCCGGCCATGCGCCCGCCCGCCGCCGTGCTGGCCCGCAACACCGAGGGCCAGCCCGCGCTCTGGGCCTACGGCATCTCGGGCGACCTGCCGATCCTGCTCGTGGTGCTCAGCGACCCCGACCAGGCCGGGCTGATGCAGGAGGCC
>DASSGZ010000515.1:0-4402 GCA_035693165.1 Chloroflexia bacterium
ACAGCGACGTCTCGTAGATCCCCCGCCGCGTCGTCGGTACGCCGATCCTGCGGCGCATCGCGCTCGCGTAGGCATTGACGTCCCAGAAGATGATCCGGTTGACCGCCCAGTCGAGCGCCCGGTTCCGCAGCCGCCCGAGCGGCGAACTCCCCGGTGGCAGCGCCAGGCCGAAGGGGGCCGTGTCGCGGCTCTTCAGCGAGGTGATAGTCGAGCTGAAGACGGCGACGGGCGGGGCCTCGCCGAGCTGGTGGAGCATCGTCGCCCCGACGAAGCCGGTATCCGCCGCCACCACGTCGGCCTGGAAGGCGCGCAGGATCGCCCGCAGGTCGGCCATCTGGCCGGGGATGGGGTCGATGAAGACGTGCTTCAGGTCGTGGCGCAGGCCGTTGATCCCGGCGAGCTTCTTGCGCTCGGGGAAGGCCGCGTTCAGGTCGCGGTCGTCGTAATCGTGGGCCTCGCGCATCGGCTCGAAGCGCGCGCCCGTCGCCTCAATCTTTTCCCGGAAGCGCCGGCCGGTGTACCAGCGGACCTCGTGCCCGCGCGCCACGAGCCGCCGCGCGATCGGCAGGCCCGGATTGACGTGGCCGACCATCGGCATCGTTGCCAGCAGAAAACGCGCCATCGTACCTCTCCCTTCAGCAAAAGTCGTTACCGGGTAGTGAATCGCTGTGTCTTTCCGGGGTAGATTGCCAGCAATTGTGGCGAGCACGACTCAGAGTCTGTGAATC
Organism: Chloroflexia bacterium; assembly: GCA_035693165.1. Classification (GTDB taxonomy): domain Bacteria; phylum Chloroflexota; class Chloroflexia; order QHBQ01; family JAICKM01; genus JAICKM01. The sequence goes on from DASSGZ010000515.1 coordinate 729, forward strand.
TATGGGTGCCGGTCATGGTATCCTGCGCGGCGTCACGCCCTCGCCGCGCGACCGGGAGTGGCCCGGGGCGCTCCCTCGGGGCGTGGCAAGGAGCGCCTGATGGCCGCGACCTCGCCGCCGCCCCGCCCGGCTGACGCGCCCTTGCGGCTGCGCCGCCCGAACCGCGACCAGGTGACGCCGGTGCCGGCCTACCTGGACGCGCTGCTGCCGGACGATCACCTGGCGCGGCTGCTGTGGGCGGCGGTGGAGCGGCTGGACCTGGCCGCCTTCGCGGCGGGGCTGATCGTCGTCGAGGGCGGGCCGGGGCGGGCGGCGGCCGACCCGCAGCTGCTGGTGGCGCTGTGGCGCTACGCCACCACCCAGGGGGTGACCAGCGCCCGCGCCCTGGCCCGCCTGTGCGTCGAGCATGTGGCCTACCTCTGGCTGTGCGGCGGGGTGGCGGTGAACTACCACAGCCTGAGCGACTTCCGCGTGCGGCACGAGGCCGCCCTGGACGGCCTGATGACCCAGGTGCTGGGGCGCCTGCACCACGGCGGCCTGATCGCCTTCGAGCAGGTGGCGCAGGACGGGGTGCGGGTGCGCGCCAGCGCCGGGGCGGCCTCCTTCCATCGCCAGGCCACCCTGGAGCGCTCGCTGGCCGAGGCCGAGGCGCTGCTGGCCGCGGTGCGCGCGGCGGCCGGCCCGCCCGACGACGACCCGCCGCCCGGCGCGCGGGCCCGGGCAGCGCGGGAGCGCGCGGCGCGCGAGCGGGTGGCCCGGGTGGAGGCGGCGCTGGCGGCGCTGCCGGCGGCGCAGGCGGCCAAGCCGGCCGGCAAGCGCGCCCAGGCGCGGGTCTCGGAGACGGACGCGGAGGCGCGGGTGATGAAGATGGCCGACGGCGGCTTCCGCCCGGCCTACAACATCCAGCTGGCCGCCGACACGGCGCACCAGGTCATCGTGGGGGTCGCGGTGTCCACCAGCGGCAGCGACACGGCGCAGGCCCCGGAGATGGTCGCCCAGGTGCGGCGGCGCCTGGATCGCCTGCCGGCCGACTGGCTGATGGACGGCGGCTTCGCGGGGCTGGCGGCGATCGAGCGCGCGAGCGCCGAGGGCGTGCGGGTGCTGGCCCCGGTGCCGGCCCCCAAGGACCCGGCGCGCGACCCGCACCGGCCGTTGCCCGCCGACTCGGCGGTGCTGGCCGCCTGGCGCGTGCGGATGGGCACGGAGGACGCCAAGATGACCTACCGGCTGCGCGCGGCGACGATCGAGTGCGTCAACGCCCAGGCGCGCAGCCAGTACGGCCTGCTGCTGCTGCGCGTGCGCGGGCGGGCCAAGGTGCGCGGCGTGGCGCTGTGGCTCGCCCTGGCCCACAACCTGCGCCTGTGGGTCCACCATCAGCCGGCCGTGGCCCCGCCGGCGCGGGCCGCGTAGGCCGCGCTGTGCCCGCCGCCCGCCGCCGGGGCGGCCCCAGGCCGTGCCGCCGGCCCCCGCCCGGCGCAGCCGGGGCGATTGGTGGCGCGGGTTACCGTGCCAGGCCAGCAGCATCACCACCGCTCCCCCCCTCGGACGATTGTTTCACACCCTCTCAGGCCAGCGCGGGGTGCTGGCGACGGCCCGCCAGGTGGTGAAGCGTTCGGCGCGGGTCGTATGGTACTCGGCGGTGGTCAGGCGGTGGCGGCGAGGAACCGCTGGGCGTGCCCCGGGCTCTTGAAGCGTCTCATTCGCCGCTCGCGCTCGCGTGTGGGCCGGTGCGAATTCTCCGCCCGCTTGTTGAGCCGTTTGTGCTGGCGATGCTCGACGCTCGGCAGGACCGCGCGCATCGCCGCGCCGTAGCTGGCGAGCTTGTCCGTGATCACCACGCGCGGCGCGTAGGCGAGACCCATCAGCAGCTTGCGCAGGAACTTCACGGCCGCCCCCTTGTCGCGGCGAGCCAGCACCAGGATGTCGAGCACGTTGCCGTCCTGGTCGACCGCGCGCCACAGGTACTGCTGCACGCCGTTGATCGACACGAAGAGAGCGTCCAGGGGCCACTTGTCCCCAGGCCGAGGGCGGTGCCGGCGCAGCTCGTTGGCGTAGGCCAGGCCGAACTTCTGGCACCATTGCCGGATCGTCTCGTAGGTCACGGCCACGCCGCGTTCGGCCAGTAGCTCTTCGACGTCGCGGTAGCCCAGCGCGAACCGGAAGGACAGCCAGACCGCGTGGCCGATGATCGCGGGCGGGAAGCGGTGGTGCCGGGAGCTGGGAGGCGATGCCTGTGCTCTCATGCGCCGGAGTATCGCACAAGCGGCCACTCGCCCGACCACCAGTTACCCTGACAGTACCCGCAAGAGCGCATTCTCGGCGACCAGTTCGGGCATGCTGCGGGTCAGGTCGGCCAGCGTCCCGACGATCATCTCAGGGGCTGCGGGCTTGGTAGCGGCCAAGAGACCGTCGCGGACCGCGCGTAGGACGGCGCGCCCGGTACTGGCGACGCGCCGCAGGAGGCGAGCGAGCATTGGTAGCCCCTTTGCGTGCGGGCCGGTGTCGGCTACTGCCCCTATTCTCGCTCAGCTGCGCCGCTATCTGGCAGGACCCGCGCACGGATATGCCAACCAGCCAGGACAGGTACCGCTGCCCGGGGCGACAACCACACCGCCGAGAACCTGCGGGTGGCCTGCGCCGATTGCAATTGCCGGGAGGGCGACAGCCTACTGGAGGAGTTGGACTGGTACACGGCGGCGTGAGGGCGCGACGAGATCTGGGTCCGTGCCGTCCTGCTACCGACACCTTGGGCGTTGCTCCCATACCACGGCGACGCCCCGGCAGTGTGCTGCCGGGGCGTCGCCCTTACCCGTCCTGCTCCTGCGGAGCGACGTCCTGCCTACGGGACGTGGTCGGTGCCGAACTGGGCCACGAAGGCCTGGTAGAGGGCCTCGATGACGAAGCGCCGCAGGCCGTTGCCCTCCGGGTCGGGGAAGGTCGTGTCCGACGCCTGGCCGGGGATTGGCCCGGCATTGGTGCGGTAGGTCGTCAGGTCCGAGCGCTGGGTGCCCTCGTTGGGCACGTTGGTGTACTGCGCCAGGTTGGCGTCCAGCCGGTCCCAGAAGCCGGTCGGGCGCAGGTCGGGCGTCTTGATGAACGAGCGCGCGATGATGCTGAGGACCTGGACGCGCTTGACCGGGTCGCGCGGCAGGTAGCACGGTGTCGTCGTCCCCGCCGAGGCGCAGGTCGGCGCGTCGGTGTAGCCGCCGACGACCCCGTAGTCGGCCAGCGCCGCCACGTTGTTCCACAGCTCGTCGTCCACGCAGGCCTGCCCCTGCGGGTCGCACTTGTCCGGGAAGGCGTTGGCGTGGAATTCGGTCTGCCAGCCGAAGTCGCGCGCGACGAAGGCGGCCATCTCGGCGCGCAGCACATCGCGGTCGGGCTGGAACTGGCCGGAGCCGTTGACCCCGGCCGGGTTGACGACGCCGAGGGCGGCCAGGAAGGTGATCGCCTGGTAGTCGGGATCGCTCGTCGGCACGTCCGTGAAGCTCGGCCGCGCGGCGAAGCGGCCCACGAGGGTGTGGTTTGCATGGACGGTGAACGTCAGCGGGCTGTGGTAGCCGACGTAGACGCCGTCGAGCGTCCAGCCGAGGAAGACCTGCCCGGCCGCCGGGGCGGCGCTGTAAGCCACCACGTTGCCGGCGGGATAGCTCGTCGCGCCGCTCGGGCTGACC
>DASSGZ010000516.1:0-4972 GCA_035693165.1 Chloroflexia bacterium
GACGGCGTGGCCGCGGGCGGCGAGGCGGGTGGCGACGGCCTCGACGCAGGTTTCAAAGCCGCCGTAGTTGGCCGGGATGCCCCGGATGCCCATCATGGCGATTTTCATACTCCCTCCTCATGCATACCGGCCAGGGCGCGGGCGGCAAGGGCTGGGGTGCCCACCGCACGCGCCAGGCCGCCGGGCGCGGACGCCAGCCTTCAGTGGTCAGAGTGAACCGGGCAGGGTTCGGATGCAGCCGCCGGGCGCCGGTGACCTCATATCGGGCCAGGTCACCGGACCGGCTAACTCACAAATGGGCTGCGATCTCCTGGGCAAGACGCGGTACCCCCGGTTGGCGCCAAGTATCCTTTCCTAAATCGGGTCTTCGCGCCGAGCGCGATCGGCTGCGACTGGCTACTGCCCGCATCGCCGCCGGATGCCCCGGCGCGGCGCATCCCGTGGAAACTGCACCTGCAGCGGTGCTCTTACGGCGCCATTGCCGTCCAGGGCGAGGACTCGTTGCAGAATAGCAACCAAACTGACGAACACGCGAAAAATAATTTCGATAGAAGTCGCGTTTGCCTGACTACCGGCAGACCACCGGCCATTATACCACACCGGACAACCGGATGTCAGGTTCGCGGCGCTTTCGTCTAAAAATACGACATAGACAGTTGGCTGCGTCAAGCCGGCCGGTATGGCCGATAGACCTAAAGCACCTTCAACTACAACGCCGATCCGGCCCGGAAAGTCACGGGCCATGCGTGCCGGTTCCGCGCGGGCCGGGGGTTACGCCCCAACCGGCGCGACTTTGCGCCCGACGACCACGGGAAAGCGCGCTTGCTCACGGGCCGCGGGCCGGCGCAGGCGGGCCAGCCGGTGGCGCAACGGGCCGAGGGGATGCTCATTGGCGAGCATCTGGACGGCAAAGCCGGCCCGGCGCATGGCGGCCATCAGCGTATCCGCCACCAGGAACCCGCTGCCGCCCGGCCAGTGCGGCTCGCGCCCGAACGTGGTCCGCAGCCGGGCCGCGTGCTCGGCCACCATGGCCACGCCCGCCGCCGGATCGGTGTAGACCGGGCTGTCGGTGCAGACGAACACCCCGCCCGGTTCCAGCACCCGCCAGACCTCGGCCAGGGTGGCCGGCAAATCGGCGTAGTGCAGGGCACCGCTGCACACGCAGAGGGCGAACGCGCCCGGCGCGAGGGGTAAGCGGTCCATCGCAGCCTGCACCCGGCCAAACCAGGCGCCGTGGTCCAGAAACACCTGCGCGCCCTCCAGGCTGTCGGCGCCGCCCACGTTCAGGTCCAGGGCGATGACGGCGAAGCCGCGCTCGGCCAGCCGGCGGCTGAGCCAGCCGTTGCCCGCGCCCAGGTCCAGCGCCCAGCGCCCGGCGCCCGGCCCGGCGATCTGCTCCAGCCGGGCCAGGCTGCGCCGCCGGATGCGCCAGACCCCGGCGGTGGGATCGCTCCGGGGCACCTGGGGCAGGCGCAGGTAGTACGCGGGATCACCCCGCTCCCAGCCGTCGCCCTGGCGCAGCGGGCGGTAGGATTCGAGGAAGGGCGCGTAGCGGCGGCGCTCAGCCTCGGTCAGCAAGCGCCAGATGCCGCCGGCCTGGGTATAGGCGACGCTGCAATCGACGCAGGTGGCCCGGCCCTCGCCACCCAGGCGCAGGGATTCGCGCAACGGGCCGCCGCAGGCCGGGCAGCGCAGCCGGGCCAGCACCGCCGCCTCGGTGGCGCGGGGCACGGCGTCGCTCATGCGGATCGGGCAGGCTCGCGGACCAGCTCGAAGATGAACTGGTCGCCCAGGGCATACAGCGGCCAGCGGGCGGCGAAGCGGTCGTCGAGCCGGGCCACGCGCCGGAAGAAGCGCGGGGCGCGACGGGTCAGGCCGTCGAGGTAGAGCGGCGGCAGGAGCCAGGGCAGTGCCCGCCGACCCACCACGCGGAAATGCGGCTGGAAGGTGCGCGCGACCGCGCCGGGGGTCCAGTAGAAGCAGGTGATGCGCTCTTCCTGCCAGTCCGGGCGCACGGTAGCCGAGGCTTGCCCGCCCCAGCGGCGGAAGGCCATGCCGGGCTGCCGCGCCCGTAAATACCAGGCGGTTTCCCACAGGCAGTAGCGATTGATCAGCGAGAAGACCAGCCGCCCGCCGGGCCGGACCAGCGTGGCAAGCGCCGCCGCGACAGGCGCCAGCGACGGCTCGCAGTTCAGCGCGCCCATGCTGGAATAGGCGCCGTCGAACTCGCCCGGCCCGTAGCGATCCACCAGTTCGCCGATGCGGTTGGCGGGCAACTGGAGCGTCGTGATCTGGCCGGCCAGGTGGGCGGCGGGCCCGCCCGGCGCCAGCTTGGCGCGCAATTGTTCCAGCATGCCGGTAGCCGGGTCGGTGGCGACGAGGCGCACCCCCCGCGCCGCCAGGTGGGTGGCCTCGATGCCGGTGCCCGACCCCATTTCCAGTACCAGGTCGCCGGGGCCGAAGGCGGCGTCGAGCGCGGCGAAGCTGCGGCGGCGGGCCCAGCGGGCCAGCGGGTTCGCGGCCTCGTCGCTGTCGAACAGGGCCGCCGCCCGGCCAAAGGATCGGCCCGACTCGGCATTGTAGACGGCGATAGGCGTGCGTGATTCGGAATCGGACAGGGGAGCGGTGGCGTCCGCACTCATAAACAGGCTTCCATTCCAGACGGCTAGGCGCCAGGGCGCCGGCATAGGGTCGCGGTAGCTGGGGCTATGATAGCAGCGCCCCGTGGCGGCTGTCAAGGATGGGAGCGCGGGCGCGCGCCACGACCGAGGGCGCCCGCATAAAGGTCCAGCAAGCGGTCGATCTGCCGATCCAGGGCGTAGTCCCGCTCGACGGCGGCGCGGGCGGCGGCGCCCCGCTGGATGCGCCCGGTCGGGTAGCCGGCGGCCAGGATGGCCTGGCCCAGCGCCAGGGCGTCGTCGGGCGGGACCGACCAGCCGTTGGTGGGGATGGCCGCGGCCAGGTCGGCCAGCGCGCCCACCGGGGGGCCAATCCAGGGCAGGCCGCAGGCCGCCGCTTCGAGCACGGCCATGCACTGCGCCTCGTGGCGCGAGGTCAGCACGAAGGCGTCGTGGGCGCGGTAGAGCGCGGGCAGCGCGGCGTGGTCCTGGTTGCCCGCGAAGGTGACGCTGTCGCCCAGGCCCAGCCGGGCGGCCTGCGCGCGCAGCGACCTTTCCAGCGGCCCCTGGCCCACCACCGTCAGCGCCACGGGGCGATCCGGTGCGAGAGTGCGCGCCGCCGCCAGCCCGTCGAGCAGCAGCGCCTGGTGCTTGACCGGCAACAGCGACGCGGCGTGGACCAGGCGCAGCGGGGCGCCGGCAGCCGGCGCGGGCACAGGCGGCGTGGCGGGCGCGAACATGGCCGTATCGACGCCCAGCGCCCAATCCACCGCTTTCCCGGCGTGCGCGGGAAAGCGGCGATGCAACAGCGCCCGCTGCGTGCCCGACGGCACGGTGATCGCCGTAGCGAGGCGCAGGCTGCCGGCGACCAGGAAGCGGGCCAGGCCGGGCGCCTGGTTGCCGTAGCCGGTGGCCGGGTCATGCACCAGTTCGCCCCCGGCCAGGTGGACCAGCGCCGGGATGCCCAGCATCCGCCCGGCCACGGCGGCCAGGTAGCCCGATTCGGTGGCCCAGAAGCCGTGCAGGAGCGCGAAGGGCGCGCGGCGGTGTTCGCGGCGCAGGGCGGCCAGGAACGTGGTCCAGAGCAGGCCCAGGCTGGCGCCCCACACCCGCCGCCCGGCCAGCGGCGCCCCGCCGAAGGCGTGGATCGTGGCCCCGCGCAGGCGATAGGTGGCTTGCCGGTGGGGATAGCGCAGGGCGTAGATGTGCAGGTCGACGCCGGGCCGCGCGGCCAGCCCCCGCGCCAGGTTGGTCAGCGCGGGGATGCACCAGTCGGCGGCATCGGTGGCGAAGCCGGGTACCACCAGCGCGATCTTCAGCGGGGCGGGCGGACTTGTGCTCATGGGATGGCGAACAGGTAGAGATCGGCGAACGGGTAGGGCCGGTGATCGACCTGCCGGTAGCGTGCCTGCAAGCTCGCCAGGAAGCTGCCGCCCGCGTCGAGTTCAGGGCGGTAGACCAGCCAGGCCCGCGGGTGGCCGGGCAGCGCCGCCGTGGTCACGGCCAGGGAATCGGCGTTCCAGCGGGCCGGATCATAGGGCAGGTAGACCGCGCGCAGATCGAAGTCGCTCGGCAGCCCGCGCAACGGCCCGGCGTAGTATTGCTGCACGGTCGGCATGAGCGCGGGCGGCGTGACCAGCACGACATCGGTGGGCCGGGCATCCTGGCGCAGCACGGCGGCCAGGTCCCGCGCCCCGTCGGCCCCGTGCGGCGGCTGGCGATAATAGAGCGCCAACCCCCCCACCTGCGCCACCATCCACCCCACGAGCAGCGCAGTGCTGAGTGCTGAGTGCTGCATGCTGAGTCGGGAGACGAGAGACGCGTACGGAGTGCTGAGTCGGGAGACAAGGGCGGACGGTTGCGACGAGTGCGGGGTGCTGACGGCTAAGTGCTGAGTACTGACGGCTGCCGGCGGATCGCGCAGCGGTAGCCCAGGCACCTGGCTGACCACTGACGGCTGATCACTGACCACTGCCGGCTGACCACTGACCACTGACCACTGACCACTCGCCGCCAGGATGACGAAGATCGCCGGCAGCAGGAACAGCATGAAATGGGGGACGAAGAGCCAGCGGCCGGTCAGGGCCGAGACGAGGGCAGGCGCCAGGAAGACGACCCCGCTCAGCAGGAGAAGCAGGCGCAGGCCACGGCGACGAGGATCACGCCCGGCCAGCCACCCGCCGAGCAGCAGCCCAGCGGCCGCCAGCAGGCCCAGCACCTGAAGCGCCCGCGGCCCGTGCAGCATGGCCGCCGTGCCGCTGGTGTACTGGATTAGCGCGTCGCGCACATCGGCCAGGCCGGCGCGGTGTTGCAGGGTGGCGCGGGGCACGGCGCTCTGCTGCCAGTGGATGGCG
>DASSGZ010000517.1:0-2448 GCA_035693165.1 Chloroflexia bacterium
GATCCCGGAGCCCACAGGCGGAGAGCAATCCACCGGAATAGCAGTAGCGCTGCTGACAGGGGTTTTCACAGCGGCGCGGTATACTGGTCCCATGAGGAACAAGCGCGACCCCGTGGTCGGAACGGAAAGGATCGTATGGACCTGTCTACCGCGAGCGGGGTGCTGACCCCGGCGGCGCCCTTTGACTTCGAGCAATCGCTGGACTTCCTGGGCATGTTCGCGCCCACGCGCGGCGAGCAGACGCTGGCCCCGCGCACGCTGACCAAAGCGGTCATGATCGGCGGGCAGCCGCTGGTGTTCCGCATGGCCGGCGCGGGCAGCGCCGATGCACCCCGGCTGGAGTACACGCTGTTCGCCGCCGCGCCCATCACACCGGAGACGCAGGCGGCGGCGGAGGACCGCATCGGCTTCTACCTGAGCCTGGACGACGACCTGCGGCCCTTCTACGCCCTCGGCGCCGCCGACCCGGCCTTCGCGCCGGTCATCCGGCGGTTGTACGGCTACCACCAGGTCAAGTTCCTGACGCCGTTCGAGAATGCGACCTGGGCCATCCTGTCGCAGCGCAACCCGATGCCGGTAGCGCAGAAGCAGAAGCTGGCCCTGGCCGCCCGGTTCGGCGGCACGCTGACCGTAGATGGCACGGCCTATACCGCCTTCCCCGAAGCCGCGCAACTGGCCGATGTGCCGCCCGCGACGCTGCGCGAAGTGGTGAACAACGACCGGCGCACGGAATACCTGGCCGCCGCCGCGCGGGCCTTCAGCACCGTGGACGAGTCCTGGCTGCGCGCCGCGCCCTACGCCGAGGTGGAGGCGTGGCTGCGCGGCATCAAAGGCATCGGGGCGTGGAGCGCCGAGTTTATCCTGCTGCGCGGGCTGGGCCGGCTGGACCGCGTGCCGATCACCGAGGAGCGCCTGATCGCGGCGGTGTCGCAGCGCTACGGCAACGGCCAGGCACTGCCCCCGGCGGAGGTCGCGCGTATCGCCGCCGGGTACGGCCCCTGGCAGGGCTACTGGGCGCACTATCTGCGCGCCACGGCCTAGCACGATGAGGGCGCCGCTACGTATTCGTGCCCTTCGTAGCGGCGCGATAAATCGCGCCGCTACGGAGCCGCGGCTTACCCGCATGCTTGCCGGCGGCACGGCCACAGCCTGAGATCCGGGTGGGGAGGCAGGCGCCATAAATCGCGCCGGTGCGGAATCACGCGAGTACACCCGATGGGCCGTGGGAATCTGCGTTACCCTAGCCCACTTCTTACCTAATGTTAATGGATCCGCGCACGCCGGGGATGTATAATGGGTCCCATGAGCGCGCGTGTGGCCGGGTATGCCGGCCTGGTGTTTTGTCTGTGGCTGCTGCCGCTGGTCTGCCTGTGCCAGTTTGTGCCCGGCCAGACGCGCAGCGCGCCCTATCTACTGCTCCTTCCGCGCCCGCACAGCGCCCCCGCCGCCGCCACGCTGACCGACGACCAACTGATCGAGATGGCGCTGGCGACCGGCCAGTCGGTCAGCGTGACCGACGAGGGCGAGATCGCGGTCGGGTACGGGGACGAGGCCCCGCTGCCCGCGACCACCGCCGCCGCCAACCTGGGCCGCCAGACCGGCGCGCTCGAACAGAACCCCCAGCTTGACGCCACCGTGCCGCCCGCCGCGCCCGCGCGCGCACCGGGCCGGCCCCAGCCGGTGCGCTTCGGCGCGCCCGCGCCCGCCTCCCAGTATGATCCCGCCCCACCCACGCGCCCCCCGCGCGACCTGGCCGGTTTTCCCGCCGAAAGCATCTGAGTACTAGAGACCTGGTAGCCGGCCACATGCTGATGGGCGGCAGGCCGGTTTGAAACCGGCCCCTACACCGCTGATCGGTGGCCGGCCGGTTTGAAACCGGCCCCTACACCGCAACTTCGCGGTGGCCGCCTGCCGGCTACCACCCGCATCGAAAGGGAAATCTCGCCATGCAGCGATTTCTGCGTATGTCCATGCGTACCCTATTGACCTGCGCCGCGGTTCTGCTCGTAAGCGCGCTGGTCGTTGCGCCCGCCAGCGCCCACGCCCGGCTCGTCAGCTCCGATCCTAGCGACGGCGCCAAGCTGTCCAGCCAGCCCACCACGGTGAACGTCACCTACGGCGAGGAGACCTCGCTAGACAAGAGCACCCTCCAGGTCTTCTATCAGAAGGACGCCTCCAGCCCGCAGGTCCAGGCCGACAACGGCGATGGGCAGGTGAACGTGAACGACCGCACGAAGGCCAGCGTGACTCTCAAGCCCGGCCTGGGCGCGGGTATCTACACCGTCAAGTGGCACACGCTGACCGAGGACGATAACGGCCAGGCCGACGGCACCTTCACCTTCACGGTGACGGGCGGCGCGGCCACCGACAGCGGCCCGGCGCCGACGACCGGCGGCAGCGGCGCCCCGCTGCCCGCCACCGGCGCGCCTGACACCTGGCAGCCGGCAG
>DASSGZ010000518.1:0-33940 GCA_035693165.1 Chloroflexia bacterium
CACGGGGCTGGTGAGCCAGAGCAGGTGGGCGTGGCGCGGCGACTCCTCCAGCAGGTCGCCCCGCGGCCCCAGGCCGATAGAGAGCGACATGACCAGTTCCTCGCGCAGCGGGTCGATGGGCGGGTTGGTCACTTCGGCGAAGCGCTGCTTGAAGTAGCCGTAGAGCGGGCGGGCACGGTTGGCGAACAGCGCCAGCGGCGTGTCGTCGCCCATCGAGCCAAGCGGCTCCTGGCCGTCGTCGAGCATGGGGCGCAGCACGGCGGTCAATTCTTCGGACGTGTAGCCGAACACACGCTGCAACTGATGGATCGGCAGCGGCAAGGACTCGCGGGGCTCGGTGCCGGACACATGCGACCCGGCGCTGAGGCTGCGCCCGTAGCCGCCCAGCCACTCAGCGTAGGGCTGCCGCGCGGCGAGGCGGTTCTTGATCGCCTCGTTTTCCTCAAACTGGCCCGTCCGCAAGTCGGCGGCGATCATCTGGCCGGGGCCAACCTTGCCCTTGCGCACGATGCGCGCCTCGTCGATGGGCACCGCGCCCACCTCCGATCCGCAGAGGACCAGGCCGTCGTCGGTGAGCAGATAGCGGGCCGGGCGCAGGCCGTTGCGGTCGAGCGCCAGCCCCACCACCTGCCCGTCGGAGAAGGCCAGCGCGGCGGGGCCGTCCCACGGCTCCACCAGGCCCGCATGGTAGCGATAGAAGGCGCGCCAGGTCGGATCGAGATCGGGCACGCGCTCCCACGCCTCCGGCACCAGCATGGTCAGCGCGTGGCGCACGTCGCGCCCGCCCATGACCACCAGTTCCAGCACATTGTCGAGCATCGCCGAGTCGCTGCCGGTCTCGTCGATGATCGGTCCCAGCCGGGCGACCTGGGCGCCCAGCGCGGCGCCCGTGGGCGGCTCGCCCGGCTGCGGACAGTCTACCGGCCCGTGTTGCCGCCAGGCCGCCTCGCGGGCGCGCATCCAGCTCACGTTGCCGCGCAACGTGTTGATCTCGCCGTTGTGCGAGAGCATGTGGAAGGGCTGGGCGCGCTCCCAGGTCGGGAAGGTGTTGGTCGAGTAGCGCTGGTGATAGACAGCCAGCGCGGTTTCGTATAGCGGGTCGCGCAGGTCGGGATAGAACCGGCCCAGCAGCGGCGCGACCAGCAGCCCCTTGTAGACCAGCGTGCGGCACGACAGCGACGGGATGGAGAAACCGGCCAGATCCTGCGCGCGCGCGGCGGCTTCGATGGTCTTGCGGGCCAGGTAGAGCGCGCGCTCGTAGTCGCCGGACGGCCCGGCGCCAGGCGTGGCCCGGCCCACCAACGCCTGCTCGATCACCGGGCGCAGTTCGGCGGCCCGCCCGCCGAGGGCCGATTCGTCCACCGGCACCGGGCGCCAGCCCAGCAGGGTCAGGCCGTGGGCGGCCAGGCCGCCGGCCATGAGTTCGCGAGCGGCGGCACGCTGCGCGCCGGGGCGCGGCAGGAACACCATGCCCACCGCCAGATCGTCAACCGGATAGCTGCTGCCCAGGCGGCCGAGTTCGCGGGCGAAGAAAGCGCGCGGGATCTGGGTCAGCACGCCCGCGCCGTCGCCGCTCTTGCCGTCGGCATGAATCCCGCCCCGGTGGGCCATGTTGCCCACGGCGGTGAGGGCCATGGTCAGGATCTCGTGGCTGGGCGCGGCGGATAATTGGGCGACAAAACCGATACCGCAGGCGTCGTGCTCAAAGCGAGGATCGTACAGGCCCCGCGCGGGCGGAAGGAAAGGTGACGGCATCTCTAGCACTCCTCCGTAGTCTACCGGTCGGGCAGATCGGCCCGGCCCCGGAAAGCAAACAGCCCACAGCGAGACCTCCAGGGGAGGCCGCTGCGGGCATCATTGCAAGCTAGATATTCGGGATCTCCGGCGCGGAGATCCGTTGTTTGCCGCCGTTGAGCAGACGCTAACGCTGCGCCGTCGATGCAGTCCTGTCCCGGCGCCGGGGGCAGGACCCCCAGGACGCAAACAGCCCACGATCCGTCTCTATCGTCGAGACAGTCATGGGCATCGTTGCCGCCAGGATAATTAACGATGACTATAGCCGATATGCCGCGGGGCTGTCAAGCCCTGCGGGCCATTTGTGACGAAATTCGCACGCATCTCGCGCGCCGGACGCCTCATCGCGTGACCGGCTATCGCCAGGGGCGAACTTCACCAGACGCGGCGCGCCCCGGATGCGCCGGCAGTGGCCGCCGCCACCTGCGTGGCGATGGCCTGGCCGACTTCCGCCGTGCTGTAGCTTGGCGCGCCGGGGGCCGTGATGTCGCCGGTGCCGTACCCGGCGTCGAGCGCCGCGGCCACGGCGGCCTCGACCGCGCGCGCCTCGTCCTCCAGCCCCAGCGAATGGCGCAACAGCAGGGCCACACTGAGGATCGTGCCGACCGGGTTGGCGATGCCCTTGCCCGCGATGTCGGGCGCCGAGCCGTGGATCGGCTCATACAGGCCCATGCGCGTGCCGTGGCCGCCGTTCTGCGGGGACCGCGCCGTGTGGCCGAGCGAGGCCGACGGCAGCATGCCCAGCGACCCGGCCAGCATCGCCGCTTCGTCGGTCAGGATGTCGCCGAACATGTTCTCGGTGACAATCACGTCGAAGTCCGCCGGACGGCGCAGCAGGTGCATGGCGCAGGCGTCGACCAGCAGGTGGTCCAGCGCCACGTCGGGGAACTCGTCGCGCATGATGCGCGTGGTGACGCTGCGCCACAGGCGCGAGGTTTCCAGCACGTTGGCCTTGTCCACCGAGGTCAGCTTGCCGCGCCGGGCGCGGGCCAGCCGGGCGGCGGCGCGCACCACCCGCGCGATCTCGTCGCTGGTGTAGACGCAGGCGTCCAGCGCCTGCTCCTGCCCATCGGGTAGCGTCTCGCGGCGCTTCTCGCCGAAGTAGATGCCGCCGGTCAGTTCGCGCACGACCAGCAGATCGACCCCGGCCAGGCGTTCCGGGCGCAACGGCGAAGCGGCGACCAGTTGCGGGTACACCGTGACCGGGCGCAGGTTGGCGAACAGCCCCAGCGCCTTGCGTATCCCGAGCAGACCCTGTTCGGGGCGCACCCTGGCGTCGGGGTTGTCCCACTTCGGCCCGCCCACCGCGCCGAGCAGCACGGCGTCGGACTCGCGGCAGGCGGCCAGCGTGGCCTCGGGCAGGGCCGTGCCGGTCGCGTCAATGGCGCAGCCGCCCAGCAGGGCCTCGCGCACCTCGAACTGGTGGCCCCAGGCCGCCGCAACCGCCTCCAGCACGCGCACGCCCTCGGCGACCACCTCCGGCCCGATGCCGTCGCCCGGCAGCAGGGTAATGACAGCACGCATCAGCGGCTCCTTTCGCGGCTACCGCGTGGCGACGCGGGCCGGGTGCGCCGCCTCGTAAGCGGCAATGGCGGGCGCCTCGGCCAGCAAGAAGCCCAACTGATCGACGCCGTGCAACAGGCAGTGCTTGGCGAACGGGTCGATGGGGAATTGCACCGCCCGCCCGTCCGGCAGGGTCAGCGTCTGGCTCGCCAGATCGACCGTGACCTCGGTGGCCGGGTTTTCGTCGAAGCGCCGCACCAGTTCGGCTTGTGTCTCGGTGTCCACCACGATGGGCAGCAGACCGTTCTTGAGCGCGTTGTTGCGGAAGATGTCGGCAAAGTAGGTGCTGACTACGGCGCGGAAGCCCGCCCCTTGCAGCGCCCACGGCGCATGCTCACGCGACGAGCCGCAGCCGAAGTTGTGCCCGGCGACCAGCACGCCCGCGCCCTGCACGTCGGGCCGGTTGAGCACAAAGTCGGGCCGGGGCGCGCCCGCCGCGTCGTAGCGCCAGTCGGCGAAGAGGTTGCTGCCCAGCCCGGCCTTATCGGTCGTCTTCAGGTAGCGGGCCGGGATGATCTGGTCGGTGTCGATGTTCTCCATCGGCAGCGCGACGATGGTAGCCGTAAACGTGGTGATGGGGTCCATGCTATGCTCCAATTTTGTTGTCATGCTGAACGCAGTGAAGCATCTCGTCTTGTTGGGATACGAGACGAGACTCTTCGCTGCGCTCAGAGTGACAAGGGCGGCGGGTCGAGCCACGGAAAGTGATCATCCAGTCTCCAGCAATTGGCGAACGTCGGCGATGGCGCCGGTGATGGCCGTGGCCGCCGCGGTCAGTGGACTCGCCAGGAAGGTGCGTCCGCCCTTGCCCTGGCGGCCCTCGAAGTTGCGGTTGCTGGTCGAAACGGCGTACTGGCCGGGCGCGAGCTGGTCGCCGTTCATGGCGATGCACATCGAGCAACCCGCCTCGCGCCACTCGGCCCCGGCCTCGCGGAAGACCTCGTGCAGCCCCTCGGCCTCGGCCTGGCGCTTGACCGACTGCGAGCCGGGCACGACCAGCATGCGCACGCCGGGCGCCACATGCCGCCCGCGCATCAGGCTTGCGGCCAGCCGCAGGTCGGAGATGCGCGAGTTGGTGCAACTGCCCAGGAAGACCACGTCCACCGGCTTGCCCAGCAGCGCCTGGCCCGGTTGCAGGTTCATGTAGCGCAGCGCCTTGTCGAGCGCCTGGCGCTGGCTGGCGTCGGCCACGGCGTCCGGGTCGGGCACGCGCCCGTCGATGGGCATGCCCATGCCGGGGTTGGTCCCGTAAGTGATCATCGGCGTGAGGCTGGCGGCATCCAGTGTGATGGTGCGGTCATAGGTCGCGCCGGGGTCGGTCGGCAGTTGCCGCCAGGCGGCCACCGCCGCGTCCCAGGCCGCGCCCTGCGGCGCATGGGGCCGCCCGGCCAGGTAGGCGAACGTGGTCTCGTCGGGCGCGATCAGCCCGGCGCGCGCTCCGCCCTCGATGGACATGTTGCAGATGGTCATCCGCTCTTCCATGTTCAGGCCGCGGATGGCCTCGCCGGTGTACTCGAACACGTAGCCCGTGCCGCCGCCGACGCCGATCTGGGCGATCACGGCCAGGATGATGTCCTTGGCCCCCACGCCGGGCGGCAGTTGGCCGTCCACGCGGATCTCCATCGTGCGCGGCTCATTCTGGATCAGGCACTGGCTCGCCAGCACGTGGGCCACCTCGGAGGTGCCGATACCGAAGGCCAGCGCGCCGAAGGCGCCGTGCGTGCTGGTGTGGCTGTCGCCGCAAACGATGGTCATGCCGGGCTGGGTGAAGCCCTGCTCCGGCCCGATGACGTGGACGATGCCCTGGCGGTCGCTGCCCAGCGCGTAGAGCGGGATGCCGAAGTCGGCGCAGTTGCGCTCCAGTTGGGTCAACTGGGCGGCGGCCTGCATATCGACCACGGCGATGGCGCCGTCCGCGCCGCGCGGCGTGGTGGGCGTGGAATGGTCCATCGTCGCCAGCGTCTGCTCGGGGCGACGCACGGTCATGCCCTGCTCGCGCAACTGCGTGAACGCCTGCGGCGACGTGACCTCGTGGACGAGGTGCAGGTCGATATAGAGCACCGCCGGGGTTTCCGGCGTCTCCGCGCGAACCAGGTGACTCTCCCAAATTTTCTGAAACAGAGTCCGTGGACCTGTCTGTGCCATAACCAAAAACCTCCAAATGTTACGTGTCATTTCACAAGTTTATAGCGGTCATCCCGGTAGGCGCCCAACCTCTCCCCCCGCCCCTCCCCGCCGCGGGGAGGGGAGTCGCTTGTCACTCGTTTCCCCCCTTCCCGTTCCGGGAAGGGGGGCAGGGGGGTTAGGCCGGTCCCCTACGCCTCCAGATAGTCAAGCCAGCCCCAGCGGTCGCGCGTCTCGCCGTTGAACAGGCCGAAGAACGCCTGCTGAAGCTGGGTGGTGATCGGGCCGCGTTTGCCCGTGCCGATGACCTGGCGGTCCACCGAGCGGATCGGCGAGACTTCCGCGGCGGTGCCGGTGAAGAACAACTCGTCGGCCAGGTAAAGCGCCTCGCGCGGCAGATTCTGCTCGCGGACCTCGTAGCCCATATCGCGGGCCAGCGTCATGACCGTATCGCGGGTGATGCCGGGCAGCAGGGCGGCGGTGATCGGCGGGGTGAAGATGATCCCGTCGCGGATCACGAACAGATTCTCGCCCGCGCCCTCGCTAAGCTGGCCGTTCACATCGAGCGCGATGCCCTCGACGTAGCCGTTGCGCTCGGCTTCCATGGTGATCAGTTGCGACGAAAGATAGTTCCCGGCGGCCTTCGCCATGGCCGGGATCGTGTTAGGCGCCATGCGCGTCCAGGACGACACGGCCACATCGGCGCCGTTCTCCAGCGCGTCCTCGCCGAGATACGCGCCCCAGTTCCACGCCGCGATCATCACCTCGACCGGGTTCTTGAGCGGCGACGGGGCGATCTCGCCGTAGCCGCGCCAGACCAGCGGGCGGATGTAGGCGCTCTTGAGGCCGTTCTCGCGCACCACGCGCTTGCAGGCGGCCAGCAGTTGCACGGCGTCGAAGCGCAGTTCCATGCGGTAGACTTTCGCCGAGTCGAACAGGCGGCGGATATGCGGCGCCGGGCGGAACAGGGCCGACCCATTGGGCGTGTCATAGCAGCGGATGCCCTCGAACACCGAGGAACCATAATGCAGGGCGTGGGTCAGCACGTGGACGGTCGCCTTCTCCCAGGGCACCATCTCGCCGTTGAACCAGATATATTTTGTAGCAGGAATAGGCATTCGAGGTCTCCTTTAGATGGGTTATGGCTGGGCCGGCGCTCCGGCCAGGGCCGCCGCCCGCGGCTTGGCTCCGCGACGCAACAGCGGCAACTCCAGGCTATCGGCCAGCGCCTGCCAGCTTGCCGCGATGATATTCTCCGAGCACCCCACGGTGCTCCAGCGTTCCTCGCCGCACGCCGACTCGATCAGCACGCGCGGGCGGGCCGCCGTGCCCAGGTGCTCGTCGACGATACGGACCTTATAGTCCACCAGGTGGATGTCGGCCAGTTCGGGGTAGTGGGGCAGCAGCGCCTTGCGCGCGGCGCGGTCGAGCGCGTTCACCGGCCCGTCGCCCTGCGCGGCGGTGTGCATCACCTCGTCGCCCACGCGGATCTTGACCGTGGCCTGCGACATCACGGCGTTGGGGCCGCGCTTTTCGACCAGCACCGTGAAGTCGAGCAGTTCAAACGGCGCGACGTAATCGGGATCCGATCGGCGCACCAGCATCTCGAAAGACCCTTCGGCGGCCTCGAACTGGAAGCCGTCGTTCTCCAGTTCCTTGATGCGCTCCAGCACCGCCCGCTCGTTGCCGTTCAGCGGCAGGCCCAGCGCGGCGGCGCGCATCCGCACGTTGCCCCGCCCGGCCAGTTCGCTCACCACCACGCGCATCTCGTTGCCGACCAGCGCGGGGTCGATATGCTGGTAGCTCTCGGCCACCTTGGCGATGGCGGCGACGTGGATGCCGCCCTTGTGGGCGAAGGCGCTGTGGCCTACGTAGGGCGCGTGGGTGTCGGGGTTCAGGTTCGCCACGGCGGCCACGAACTGCGAGACCTCGCTGAGGCGGCGCAACTGCTCCGGCGCCACGCACTCGTAACCGCGCTTGAGTTGCAGGTTGGCGATCAGCGGCACCAGGTCCATGTTGCCGCAGCGCTCGCCGGAGCCGTTGATCGTGCCCTGCACCTGGCGGCACCCCGCGTCCACGGCGGCCATGGCGTTGGCGACGGCCAGCGCGCCGTCGTTGTGCGTGTGGATACCCAGGGGCGTCCCCACCTGCCCGCGCGCCGCGCGCACCGTCTCGGCGACTTGGTCGGGCAGCGCGCCGCCGTTGGTGTCGCAGAGCACAATCCAGTCGGCGCCCGCCGTGCTCGCCGCGCCGATGGTCGCCAGCGCGTAGGCCGGGTCGAGCCGGTAGCCGTCGAAGAAGTGCTCGGCGTCGTAGACCACCTCTTTGCCCCGCGCCTTGAAGTAGGCCACGCTGTCGGCGATCATGCGCAGGTTTTCCTCGCGCGTGGTCTCCAGCACCCGCTCCACATGCAGCGTCGAGCTTTTGCCGACCAGCGTGACCACCGGCGTATTGGCGGCGACGAGCGCCTGGGTGTTGGCGTCGGCCTCGCAGCGCGTATTGGCGTGGCGGGTGCTGCCAAAGGCGGCGACACGGGCGTTCCGCAACGGCACAGCGGCGATACGCACGAAGAACTCGGCGTCCTTGGGGTTCGACCCCGGCCAGCCACCCTCGATGTAGTGGACGCCGAGGCTGTCGAGTTCGCGGGCGATCTTGACCTTGTCGGCGGCGGAGAGCGAGAGGCCCTCGCGCTGCGTGCCGTCGCGGAGCGTCGTGTCGTAGAGTAGGATCTGCATGGGCGACTCCTCTGCTTACGCGTAACTCGCCGCGACCGGGGCGGCCTGGGCGGCCTGCGCCACCGCGGCGCCCGCCGTGGGCTGGGCCTCCTGGCGCGCATTGAACAGCTTGTTGAGCGCGCTGACGTAGGCTTCCGCCGCCGCCACCACGATGTCGGTGTTTACGCCGTAGCCGGTGAAGACCCGCGGGCGACCGGGCCGCGGGGCCAGGCTGTTCTCGGTGGGCACCGTCTCGGCGGTCTGTGTGCCGTATTCCTGCACGCGGATGCTCACCTCGCCGACCGCGTCGATCCCTTCGGTCACGGCGTTGACGGCGAACTCGATCAACTCGCCCGGCTGGCCGACGATCTTGTTCACCGCCTGGCAGACCGCATCCACCGGGCCGGTGCCCTGCGCCGACTCGACGTGCATCGCGCCGTCCGGGCCGCGCATGCGTACCGTCGCCGTGGGGATGGCATGCGTGCCGCAGGCCACCTGCACCTGGTCCAGTTCGTAGATGGAGACCGGACGCCCGGCCTCCCCGGCCAGCAGCGCTTCGATGTCGCGGTCGTCGATCACCTTCTTCTTATCGGCCAGTTCCTTGAAGCGGGCGAAGGCGCGGCGGAACTCGTCGTCGGCCAGCGTGTAGCCCAGCTCCTGCAGGTGCTGGCGGAAGGCGTGCCGCCCGGAGTGCTTGCCCAGCACCAGGGCGCTGCCGTCCTGGCCCACTGTCTCGGCGCTCATGATCTCGTAGGTCAGCCGGTTCTTCAGGATGCCGTCCTGGTGGATCCCGGCCTCGTGGGCGAAGGCGTTGGCGCCGACGATGGCCTTGTTGGGCGGCACATGCACGCCGGTGCAGGCGGCGACCAGCCGCGACGCCCGCGCGATCTCGCGGGTCTGGATGCCGGTCTCCAGGTCGAAGAAGGGGCGGCGCGTGTGCAGCGCCATGACCACCTCTTCGAGCGAGGCGTTGCCCGCCCGCTCGCCGATGCCGTTGATCGTGCACTCGATCTGCCGGGCACCCGCGCGCACCCCGGCCAGCGAGTTGGCCACGGCCAGACCCAGGTCGTCGTGGCAGTGGGTGGAGAGGGTCACGCCCTCGATGCCCGGCACGTTGGCGCGGATCCCGGCGATCATCGCCCCGTACTCGTCCGGCGTCAGGTAGCCGACGGTGTCAGGGATATTGAGCGTGGTGGCCCCGGCGGCCACCGCTGTCCGCAGCACCTCATAGAGGAACGCCGGGTCGGAGCGGCCCGCGTCCTCCGGCGAGAACTCGACATCGTCGCAGCGTTCGCGCGCATAGCCCACCATGGCGCCCACCTGCTCGCGCACCTGGTCGCGGGTCAGGCGCAGCTTGTACTGCAGGTGGATGTCCGACGTGGCGAGGAACAGGTGGATGCGGCGATGGGCCGCCGGCTCGATGGCCGTCCAGCACTTGTCGATGTCGCCGGCGTTCGCGCGAGCCAGCCCGGCGATGGTCGGGCCATCCGCCGTGCCGATCTCCTCGGCGATGGCGTGAACCGCTTCCCAGTCGCCGGGCGAGGCCGCCGGGAAGCCCGCCTCGATGATGTCCACGCCGAGCCGGGCAAGCTGCCGCGCGACTTCCAGCTTCTCGTCGCGGGTCATCGTGCAGCCGGGGGCTTGCTCGCCGTCGCGCAGGGTGGTGTCGAAAATGCGTACATGCTCGCTCATGGTGCTCAGGCTCCTCAGGCGCCGCCCTGCCCCGGAACAACTTCCTTGGGGTTGACAAAGGGCATCATCCGGCGCAGCTTGTGGCCGACACCTTCAATCGGGTGCTCGACATCCTGCCGGCGCATGCGATTGAAGTTCGGGCGGCCGTTGCGATTCTCCGCGATCCATTCCTCGGCAAAGGTGCCGTCCTGGATATTGGTAAGCAGTTCGCGCATGGCCTCGCGGGTCTGCTCGTTGATGATCCGGCTGCCCGCGATGTAGTCGCCGTACTCGGCGGTATCGGAGACCGAGTAGCGCATGTAGTTCAGGCCGCCCTGGTAGAACAGGTCCACGATCAGCTTGAGTTCGTGCATGCACTCGAAGTAGGCGACCTCCGGCTGATACCCGGCCTCGACCAGCGTCTCGAACCCGGCCTTGACCAGCGCCGACACGCCGCCGCAGAGCACCGCTTGCTCGCCGAACAGGTCGGTCTCGGTTTCCTCGGTGAAGGTGGTCAGCAGCACGCCCGCGCGGGTGGCGCCGAGGGCCTTGCCGTAGGCCAGCGCGTCCTCGAGCGCGTGGCCCGACGCATCCTGGTGCACGGCCACGAGGGCAGGCACGCCGCCACCCTGCGTGTAGACCTCGCGCACACGGTGGCCGGGCGCCTTGGGCGCGATCATGCTCACGTCCACGTCGGCGGGCGGCACGATCTGGCCGTAGCGGATGTTGAAGCCGTGGGCGAACATGAGCGTCTTGCCCGCGCTCAGGTTCGGGCCGACGGCGTCGTTGTAGAGCGCCGCCTGGCCGGTGTCCGGCGTGACGATCATAATCACGCTGGCTTCCTTCACCGCGTCGGCGACGGGCAGCACGCGCAGCCCGGCGGCCTCGGCCTTGGCCCAGCTTTTCGAGCCTTCATACAGGCCGACGCGCACGTCCAGCCCGCTCTCCTTGAGGTTCAGTGCATGGGCGTGGCCCTGGCTGCCGAAGCCGATGATCGCCACCGGGCGCCCATGCAGCCGCGCCACATCGGCCTGCTTGTCGTAGAAGAGTTCTGCCATCGGGTTCTGCTCCTTTCGAGCCGTTAGAAGTCTTCCGCCTGCGCGGGCCGGGTTGAAACCGGCCCCTACATTGGCCTTGTCTGCCGTGGGCCGGGTTGAAACCGGCCCCTACATCGGTCGTATCGGGCGCGGACCGGTTTGAAACCGGCCCCTACATCGGCCTTTATTGATCCGGCACCCACCCGGCCCCGAATCGATTGGCTGTAGGGGCCGGTTTCAAACCGGCCCGATGCCTACCGGTTGATTAGTCCATCATCTCGCTGTAGTGGGCCCACAGCGCGCACCAATCAGTACCGTCTTCCTCGGTGTGGTCCTGAGCTGCCGGGCGCGGCGTCTCGGTGGCGGCGGGCCGGGCCGGGGCCTCGGCGCGCGTGAGCAGCATCCGCATGGTGTCGTCGAAGCTGGGGCGGGTGTCGGTAGCGGTGGTCGAATTCGTCTGGCGCATTGTGTCCTCCTTCATTGCAACGCGATCGTCGGTGAGTGCCCGGCCGGCCGCCGGGCGGGCTTCATGCCGGCACGTGGCCGTTGGTCAGTTCGGCGAGCGGGGCGGGCGCCTGCACGCCCTGTGCCCCGCGCATCATGGCGATGCGCCCGGTCCGCGTCAGCTCTTTGATGCCGAAGGGCCGGACGGTTTCGATAAAGGTATCGACCTTGGCCGGGGCCGCGGTCAGTTCGATGATCATGGTGTTGGTGCCCGCGTCGGCCACCTGGGCGCCGAAGACGGTGGTCTGGGCCATGATCTCGGCGCGCTGGGCGCTGGGCGCATGCAGCTTCATGAGCACGGTTTCGCGCTCCACCGTCTGCTCGTCGGTCACGTCGGTGACTTTGAGCACCTCGATCAGGCGGTAGAGTTGCTTGACCACCTGCTCGACATCGGGAGCCTCGATGACCATGGTCATGCGGCTGACGCCCGGTGTCTCGCTGTGGCCCACAGCCAGGCTCTCGATGTTGAATCCCCGGCGGCGAAACAGGCTGACGACGCGGTTCAGCACGCCGGGCCGGTCTTGCACCAGGGCAACCAGGGTGTGTGTCAACGTTTGGCTCCTCCTACACGGCCACCGGCTGCGGCGCCTCGGTCATCATCTCGCCGATGCTCTTGTTGACCGGCACCATCGGGAAGACGTTCACTTCGCGCTCCACCCGGAAGTCAAGGACGACCGCGCCTTCGTAGTCGCAGGCCCAGGCGATGGCGTCGGCCACATCGGCCACCCGTTCGACGGTCATGCCGCTCAGATAGTAGGCTTCGGCCAGCCGGGCGAAGTCGGGGCTGGTCAGCGGCGTGCCGCTGTAGCGCTTGTTCTCGAACAGTTCCTGCCACTGGCGCACCATGCCCAGGTAGCCGTTGTTGATGATCGCCACCTTGAGGTTGGTGATGCCTTCCTGCTTGACCGTCGCCAGTTCCTGCAAAGTCATCTGGAAGCCGCCGTCGCCGACGATGGCCCAGACGATCTCGTCGGGGTGCGCGAGGGCGACACCGAGGGCCGCGGGCAGGCCGAAGCCCATGGTGCCCGCGCCGCCGCTGGTGATGTGGGTGCGCGGGCGGTGCCAGTCGATCAGTTGGGCGGCCCACATCTGGTGCTGGCCCACGTCGGTCACGACCCGGTAGTTGCCGCGCTCGTTGAGGATGCGCGTCATGGCCGCGTAGACATCATGCGGCATCAACTGCGAGGTGTCGGGGCGGTTCAGGTAAAGCTGGCGGTGCTGGTGCTCGGCCTGCATGGCCCGGATCTGGGCCAGCCACTCGCACGCATGGCGTTCCGGCAAGTCTTCCAGCAGCGCCTGCAGCACCAGCCGCGCGTCGCCCACGATGGGTACGGCCACCTTCACGTTCTTGCCGATCTCCGAGGGGTCGATATCGACGTGGATCACCTTGGCGTGCGGGGCGAAGGTCGATGCCTTGCCGGTCACGCGGTCGTCGAAGCGCCCGCCGATGTTGAACAGCACGTCGCACTGCTGGATCGCGCGGTTGACGTGGACCCAGCCGTGCATACCGGGCATGCCGATGCTCAGCGGGTGGTCTTCGGGGAACGACCCCAGCCCATGCAGCGTCGTCACCACGGGGATGCCGGTGCGCTCGGCCATAGCGCGCAGTTCGCCGCACGCCTCGGCCATGATCACGCCGTTGCCGGCCATGATCAGCGGTTTCTGCGCCGCCATCAGCAGCTTGATCGCCTCGCGGATCTGCTTGCGGTTGCCCTGGTAGGTCGGCTTGTAGCCGGGCAGGTCGAGCGTCACGTCCCAGTTGGGGACGACCTGGGCCTGCTGCGCGTCCTTGGTGATGTCGATGAGGACGGGGCCGGGGCGCCCGGTCGAGGCGATATGGAACGCCTCGCGGAACACGTAGGGCAGGTCCTCGGCCCGCGTCACCAGGTAGTTGTGCTTGGTGACGGGCATCGTGATGCCGGTGATGTCGGTCTCCTGGAAGGCGTCCTTGCCCAGCACGGCGCTGGACACCTGCCCGGTGATCGCCACCAGGGGCGTGCTGTCCATCCAGGCGTCGGCGATGGGCGTCACCAGGTTGGTGGTGCCGGGGCCACTGGTGCCGATGCAGACGCCGACCTTGCCGGTCGAGCGGGCGTAGCCTTCAGCGGCGTGCCCGGCGCCCTGCTCATGGCGGCAGAGCACATGGCGCAACTGGTCGCGGTACTCCCACATGGCGTGATAGAACGGCATGATCGCCCCGCCGGGGATGCCGAACATGACTTCCACGCCTTCACGGATGAGCGCCTCGCACATGATCTGGGCGCCCGTTCGCTTTTCAGTCATTACAAACCTCCTACCGGGTTCGTACCGGGTCCGTACTACACCAGCACGGCGCCGTTGCTGGCGTTGGTCACCAGGCGGGTGTAGCGCGCCAGCCAGCCCCGCTGATATTTCGGGGCGGGGGCCTGCCACCCCTTGCGCCGTTCCGCCAATTCGTCGTCTGAGACTTCGACATTCATTTGCCGCGCGGCCAGGTCGATCTGGACCATATCGCCGTCGCGCACCAGGCCGATGGGGCCCTGTTCGGCGGCTTCGGGCGAGACGTGGCCGATGCAGAGGCCGCGCGTGCCGCCGCTGAAGCGCCCGTCGGTGATCAGCGCGGTGGTGCTGCTCAGTTCGGGGATGCCCTTGACCATGCTGGTCAGGCTCAGCATCTCGCGCATGCCGGGGCCGCCGCGCGGCCCTTCCTGGCGCACGATGATCACGTCGCCGGGGTGGACGCGGCCGTTGAGCACGGCATCGGTCGCCGCTTCCTCGCCGTCGAACACGCGGGCGGGGCCGCGGAACGTCATCTGGTGCTGGTCGACCGCTCCCACCTTGACGATGGAGCCTTCGGGCGCCAGGTTGCCGAACAGCACGCTCAGCGCGCCGCGCTCCGAGTGGGGGTCGGCGATGGGGCGGATGCACTCGGGGTTGCTATTCTCGACGCCGCGCAGGTTCTCGCCCAGCGTGCAACCGGTCACGGTGGGCACGTCGAGGTTGAGCACGCCCGGCTTTTTCGCCAGTTCGGCCAGGATCGCGGGCACGCCGCCCGCCGCATGGACATCCTGGATATGCCACTGGCGCGGGCCGTCCCACGCCGGAGAGACCTTCGCCAAGTGCGGCACCCGGTCGGACACGTCGTTGAAGCGGCTCACCGGGTAGTCGAGGCCGGCCTCGCGGGCCAGGGCCAGCACATGCAGCACCGTGTTGGTCGAGCCGCCCATCGCCACGTCGAGCGCCATGGCGTTGTCGATGGCGGCGGCGGTGACGATGTCCAGGAAGCGGACGTTGCGCCGCGTTAACGCGACAATCCCCGCGGCTGCTTGCCTTGCCAGTTCATGGCGGGCGGGCGAGACCGCGGGGATGGTGCCGTTGCCGGGGAGTGCGATGCCCAGGGCTTCACACAGGCAGTTCATCGAATTAGCGGTGAACATGCCGCTACAACTGCCGCAGGTGGGACAACTGATTTGCTCCAGCTTCAGCAGTTGGGCGTCGCTCATCTGCCCGGAGGCATGTTTGCCCACCGCCTCGAACACGGTGATCAGGTCGCTCTTGGTGCCGTTTTCGTCCACGCCGGCCAGCATCGGCCCGCCCGAGACGAACAGGGTGGGGATATTGACGCGCGCCGCGCCCATCAACATGCCGGGCGTGATCTTGTCGCAGTTGGGGATGCAGATCATCGCGTCGAAGCAGTGCGCCGCGGCCATGGTCTCGACCGAGTCGGCGATCAGTTCGCGCGACGGCAGCGAAAAGCGCATCCCCTCGTGGCCCATGACGATGCCGTCGTCCACGCCGATGGTGTTGAACTCGAACGGCACGCCGCCCGCCGCGCGCACGGCCTCCTTGACCACCCGGCCAAACTCCTGCAAGTGGGCATGCCCAGGGATGATGTCCACATAGGAGTTGCAGATCGCGACAAACGGCTTATCAAAGTCGCTTTCGGCGCGGATCTGGCCGGTGGCGCGCAGCAAACTGCGGTGCGGGGCACGCTCGAACCCCCGCTTGATCGTGTCGGAACGCATAAGGAGACTCTCCTCTCGCAACGCCGCTTTTTTGGAGCAGCGCCAGGCATCGGTAGACCACGCGTGGTCTCTCAATCCGCCGTTACCAGGCGGAATTCAATTCCTGTGCAATCAGGTTCGTCGAGCGTCGCGCTCGCAAACGCGGTGGGACCGCGCTGCTGCCGGCACTGGCAGCGAGAGGGGTGCGCGCCACACCATTGTGGTCGCGCGCGGAGGGTTCGCTAGCGGGTTGGCCGCGTCACGGGCACCGGCACCAATGCCGGGGTCCGCGGCGCCAGCAGACTTTCCAAGGTTTTTTTGATACGATCCAGCATATACGTCACTTTCGCTGCGCGGACCAAAGGCCGCAATGTCCCGGATAATCAAAAAGCTCCTCCCGGTTGGGGAGGAGCTTTGTTTACTGAACCTGTCTGCTTACGCTGCCTGCCTCCCCAACGCCGATTGACCCTCAACAATAATAAGGGCAATAAGGAGGAGGCTAAGGATGAAGTTGGCAGCGACTTGCAACATGACTTTGTTTCCTGTCGTAAGACTCGGTTAACTTATGGCAGAGTATAATGGATTTCTTACAGGCTGTCAATAGGTTCCGGCAGGGCGAAACCTCGAATCCCGATACAAACGCAGCAAATAGCGCTAAAATCAGCTATAAAATAAATGTGCAATTCGTCACAAATTCACCTGCGCCCCATGCCGGCGACTTGGTGGGCAGCATCCGCCTGTTGGGGCGCCTGCCACTGCCGGCATCGTTGCCGGCCTTATCAGATCGCGCGACGAACGCAGATATCACAAATAAAGACCCCGTGCGGACCCGCAATCAGCCGCGCGACATCCATCTGTCGCCGGCCACAAAAGGAGCAGTGAAGCTGCGCGGGGGTAGCGGGTTCCCCGTGCGGGATGGTTTGCTGCGCTATCCTGATAGCCGCCGCATCGGCGTGGGGCAGAGGATCGAGAATCTGCTGACAGGTAGCGACGCACGCGGGACAGATGGCAATTCCCCCAGGTCCGGTATAGAGGGTATCTGTGTCAGAGACAGCCTGCGAACAAAATGAACACGTTTGCCGGGTGGTGCTGGACATAGGATAATTCGGTCCTCCTGATTCAGCGGTGTACTGAAAACTGGAGCCTGCGCAATCAGCAGACACTAGCTACCCGTACCCGCTGCAACGGCCGCGAACGGCAAAAGCTTAAGCCATTATATGCCGGGTTTTCGCTTTGCGTCAAAATTAATATCTGCTGTAACAGGGCTTCTGCTTGCTCGAAAAGCGAGAGGCGCATCTCGATGTTGCCCTGATATGCCGGACAACCTATTGACAAACCGCGCAAGTTTTGCTAGGATAGGCCCCAACAACCGTTCGCGGAAGGATCAGGGCATGTCGTTAATGCACTACCAACTGCATATCAGCGCCAACAAGCAGGACAAGCGCTCCAAGAAGCCGGCCGAGAGGTCTGGATAGTGGCGTTTGTGTGCTAAACCAGCAGACGGATGCCCGCCGGACCTCATGAGGTCCGGCGGTTTTTTGTGTCCCAATTTTAGTAGCTGTGGAGGAAACACCATGAAGAGCCTGAAGAAGCAACTGAAGTCCAAGCGCATGTTCGTCACCTGTGCGGCCACCCCCTGCAACCTGATGCCTGCCCTGGAGCAAAGGAGAAGACCCCATGCGCCCGACTCTACACGTACAGATCGTTGACAGCACCCTCCGCGAGGGCGAGCAGTTCGCCGGGGCGCACTTCACCAGCGCCGCCCGCATCGCCATCGCCGAGGCCCTGGATGCCTTCGGCGTCGAGTACATCGAACTGACCTCGCCGGTCGCCTCGCCGCAATCCGCCCAGGATCTGCGGACGATTGCGGCCCTCCCCTTGCGGGCGCGGGTACTGACCCACACCCGCTGCCGCCTGGCCGATGTCCAGCTTGCCGCCGACTGCGGCGTGGACGGGGTCAATCTCCTGTTCGGCACCTCCCCTTATTTGCGCGCCTACAGCCACGGGCGCAGCCTCGACACTATTCTTTCTGAAACCACCACGGTCATCCGGTTCCTGCAAGAGCGCCGCATCGAAGTCCGCTTCTCCTGCGAAGACGCCTTCCGCACGTCATTAGATGATTTGCTGCGCGTCTACCGCGCGGTCGATGCCCTGGGCGTCCAGCGCGTGGGCATCGCCGACACGGTGGGCATTGCCACGCCGCGCCAGGTGACGGAGGTGGTGGCGGCGGTGCGCGCGGCGGTGGGCTGCGACATCGAGTTCCACGGCCACAACGACGGCGGCTGCGCCATCGCCAACGCCGACGCGGCCCTGCACGGCGGGGCCACCCATATTGACACCACCGTGCTGGGCATCGGCGAGCGCAACGGCATCGCCGCGCTGAGCGGCCTCATCGCCCGCCTCTACCTGACCGATCCGGCCCTGGTCGCCCAGTACCACCTGCCGCTGCTGCCCGACCTGGACGCCATGGTGGCCCGGCTGGTGGGCGTGGAGATCCCCTTCAACGCCTGCATCACCGGGGCGACGGCGTTCACCCACAAGGCCGGCATGCACACAAACGCCGTGCTGCAAGAGCCGCGCGCCTACGAGGCGCTCGACCCGGCGGCCTTTGGCCGCGAGCGCGCCGTACTGATGGGCCACCGCCTGACCGGGCGCCACGCCCTGGCCCACCGCGCGGCCAGCCTCGGCTTGCAGTTGAGCGACGACGCCTTGCGCGCCACCACCGACCGCGTGAAGGCGCTGGCCGACGCCAACCCGCTGACCCAGGTGCAGGTCGATGCGCTGCTCCACGAGCACGCCGCGCTCGATGGGATGGCCCCCCATGCTTGATTGCAACGCCCCAACAGGAAAGGAACGACCGATGGCTCAGACTCTCGCCGAACAGATTCTCTCGCACGCCGCCGGGCGCCCGGTGCGGGCCGGCGAGGTGCATACCGTCGCCGTCGACCTGGTGATGGTCCACGACAGCATCGCCCCCAGCGTGATCCGCGTCTTGCAGGACGAGCTAGGTTGCGCGCGGGTGTTTGATGCGGACCGCGTCGCCGTGGTGATCGACCATGTCTCGCCCGCGGCCAATGTGCAGACCGCCGAGGCGCAGCGCCGCCTGCGCGGCTGGGTGCGCGAGCAGGGCATCGCCCACTGGTTCGAGTCGGGGCGCGGCATCGCCCATCAGGTGCTGATCGAGGAGCGGCTGGCCCGCCCCGGTCGCCTGATCACCGGCTCGGACTCGCACTCCACCGCCTATGGCGCGGTGGCCGCCTTCGGCACCGGCATGGGCGCCACCGACATCGCCCTGGCCCTCGCCACCGGCCATACCTGGCTGCGCGTGCCGGAAACGATCCTGGTCCGCGCCCGCGGCAGCTTCGGGCCGGGCGTGGGGCCGAAGGACCTGGCCCTGTGGCTGGCGCGCACGCTCGGCGCCGACGGCGCCACCTACCGCGCCGTCGAATACCACGGCTTCGATACCCTGACTGTGGGCGATCGCACGACGCTAACGACCATGGCCCTGGAGGTCGGGGCCAAGGCGGGCATCGTCGCCCCGGCGGGCCTGCCCGCCGCCTATCCCGTCCCCGACTGGCTGCGCGTCGAGGACGGCGCCCGCTACGAGCGGATCATCGAGGTCGAGCTGGACACGCTCAACCCGCAGATCGCCGTGCCGAACACGGTGGACAACGTGGTGGATCTGCGCGACCTGGGCCGCGTGGCGGTGGACGTGGTCTATCTGGGCACCTGCACCAACGGCCGCCACGCCGATATGGCCGCCGCCGCGCGCATCCTGCAAGGGCGGCACGTCGCGCCCGGCGTGCGCATGATGGTCGTCCCGGCGTCGAGCGAAGCACTGCAAGCGGCCATCGCCGACGGCACGCTCACCACGCTGCTGAGCGCGGGCGCCACCATCGGCACTCCCGGCTGCGGGGCGTGCATTGGCCGCCACATGGGCGTGCTGGCCCCCGGCGAGATCTGCCTGTTCACCGGCAACCGCAACTTCCGCGGGCGCATGGGCGCGCCGGAGGCGGGCATCTACCTCGCCTCGCCCGAAGTCGCCGCCGCCACGGCCATCGCCGGGTATATTGCCGACCCGCGCGAACTGGAAGCGCTACCCGCCTGACCGTTCGCTAACATTATGTAAAGGAGCAAACCCATGTCCCGCGTATGGCGCTTCGGCGACGATGTGAACACCGATCAGATCGTGCCCGGCCGTTATGCCCCCTACATGACTTCCGAGGCCGAGTTACGCAAATACCCGTTTATCGAGGCGCGTCCCGAGTTCGCCGTGACCGTGCAGCCGGGCGACCTGATCGTGGCCGGGCGTAACTTCGGTTGCGGATCGTCGCGCGAATACGCGCCGCAGGCGCTCAAGCTGGCGGGCGTGGGCGCGATCATCGCGCCAGGGTTCGCCCGCATCTTCTATCGCAACGCGCTGAACCTGGGCCTGCCGGTGTTCGAGGCCGACCTGCCCTGGCTGGAAGACGGGGCGGAAGCCACGCTCGACCTCGAAACCGGGCGGCTGGAATCGGGCGGACACACCGTGCTGCTGCCCCCGCCGCCCGCCTTCGTGCGCGAGGTGTGGGCCGCGGGCGGCATCGTGCCCTACTTCCGCCAGTACGGGCGCTTCCCCGGAGCCGCCCCGCTATGAGCTATCGCATCTGCCTGATCCCCGGCGACGGCATCGGCGGCGAGGTGATCCCCGCCGCCCGCGCGGTGCTGGCAGCCACGGGACTGCCCGCGCGCTTCACCGAGGCCGCTGCCGGGTGGGCTGCCTTCGAGCGCGGCGGCGAGGCGCTGCCCGCGGAGACACTGGCCGCCGTGCGCGCCGCCGATGCCACGCTGCTGGGCGCAGTCGGGTCGCCGCTGCACCGGGCGCCCGGCTACCGCAGCCCGGTCGTCGCCCTGCGGCGTGCGCTCGACCTCTATGCCTGCGTGCGGCCCGTCCAGTCGCCGCCGCTGCCCGGCGCGCGGCCCGGCGTCGATCTGGTCGTCATCCGCGAGAACACCGAGGGGCTGTACAGCGGCCTGGAGGCACGCGACGGCGACCGGGCGACCGCGCAACGGGTGATCACCGCCCAGGCCAGCACGCGCATCGCCCGCTTTGCCCTGGACTACGCCCGGCGGCACGGGCGGCGCCGGATTACGCTGGTCCACAAGGCCAATGTGCTGCGCGAGACCTGCGGCCTGTTCCGCGAAACCGCACTGGCGGTGCTGGCGGATGCCGGGGACATCGCGGTGGACGAACTGCTGGTGGACACCGCCGCCTACGAGATCGTCCGCGCGCCCGAACGGCTGGACGTGCTGGTGACGACCAACCTGTTCGGCGACATCCTGTCCGACGCGGCGAGCGCCTGGGGCGGCGGGCTGGGTCTGGCCGCCTCAGCCAACATCGGCGCGCAGACCGCCATCTTCGAGCCGGTCCATGGCTCCGCGCCCGACATCGCGGGCCGGGGCATCGCCAACCCGCTGGCCGCTATCGGCGCCGCCGCCCTGCTGCTCGACTACCTGGGCGAAAGCGCCCGCGCGGCCCGCGTTCGCGCCGCCGTCGATAGCATCTTACGCAACGGCCCGCACACGCCCGACCTGGGCGGGGCCGCGACGACAGCGGACGTGACGGACGCGGTGATCCACCTGCTACATACCAACCAACTAACCGGCGCATTGGCGCGCTGAGACAAAAGGAGAACGACCATGAACACCTGTCCTGAATGCGAAGCCACCCTGACCATCCCTGCCGACGCGATGGAGGGCGAGATCGTGCCCTGCCCCGATTGCGGGGCCGAGTTGGAAGTCGTCAGCGTCGCCCCGGTGACGCTGGCCCTGGCCCCCGAAGTCCAGGAAGACTGGGGGGAGTGATCATGCGCCTCGCCGTTCTGTGTTCGCGCATCCGCGTCGAAGAGAAGCTCTTGCTGGCCGAACTGGAGCGGCGAGGCGTCGCCTACGACCGGGTCGACGACAGCGAACTGGTGCTGCGCCTCGACCGGCGCGCCTTCCCGTACGACACGGTCTTTGAGCGCTCGATCAGCTATGGCCGCTCGCTCTACGCGATCCGCACGCTGGAAAGCTGGGGCGTGCGCTGCCTCAACCGGGCGGACGTGATCGCCACCTGCGGCGACAAGTTGCTGACCAGCCTGGCCCTGGAGCGTGACGGCATCCCGACGCCGCGCACCGCCGTGGCCTTCACCCCGGAGGCGGCGCTGGCCGCCATCGAGGAGCTGGGCTACCCGGCGGTGATCAAGCCGGTGGTCGGCTCGTGGGGGCGCATGGTCGCCCGCGTGAACGACCGCGACGCGGCGGAGGCGGTGCTAGAGGACCGCGCCACGCTCGGCTCCTGGCAGCAGCAGGTGGTCTATATCCAGGAATATGTCGCCAAGCCGGGCCGCGACATCCGCGCCTTCGTCGTCGGCGACGAGCCGATCTGCGCGATCTACCGCACCAGCGAGCACTGGATCACCAACACGGCGCGCGGGGGCCGGGCCTCCAACTGCCCCGTCTGCGGGCCGGTCGGCGAGACGGCGCTGCGGGCGGCCCGCGCCGTGGGCGGCGGCATCCTGGCGATCGACCTGGTCGAGGCGCCGGACGGCCGCTTGCAGGTGATCGAGGTCAACCACACGATGGAGTTTCGCAACAGCATCGACACCACCGGGGTCAACATCCCGGCGCGGATGATCGACTATCTGCTGGCGCAGGGGGAGGCGGCCTGATGAAAGTCCGGGTATCCATCGCCGGGGGGTCCGGCTATGTCGGCGGCGAGCTGGTGCGGTTGCTGCTGAGCCACCCGCACGTCGAGATCGGCCAGGTGACGGCGGAGCGGCGCGCGGGCGAGTTCGTCTACCACGCGCACCCCAACCTGCGCGGCCATACCGACCTGCGCTTTGTGCCCGCGGACGCGCTGGAGCCGTGCGATCTGCTGATCCTGGCCCTGCCGCACGGCCACGCCGCCCGCGCCATCGACCGCCTGAGCGCCCTGGCCCCGCGCCTGGTCGATTGCTCCGCCGACTTTCGCCTGTCCGACGCGGCGACTTACGAACGCTGGTACGGCACGCCACACCCGGCGCCCGCCTGGCTGGGCCGCTTCACCTACGGCCTGCCCGAACTGCACCGCGAGGCCATCCGCGAAGCACCCTACGTCAGCGGCGTGGGCTGCAACGCCACCGCCGTGAACCTGGCCCTGCTGCCGCTGGTCCGCGCGGGCGTGCTGGATGCGCCGCGCGGCGTAATCGCCGAGGTCAAGGCCGGGTCGTCCGAGGGCGGCAACGAGGCCAGCGCAGCCAGCCACCACCCCGAACGCAGCGGCGCCGTGCGCTCGTTCGCGCCGGTCGGCCACCGCCATACCGCCGAGGTGCAGGCGGCGCTGGGCCTGGACGCGGTGCATCTGTCGGTCACGTCCATCGACCTGGTGCGCGGGGCGCTGGCGACCTGCCACGCCTTCCTGCGTGAGCCGCTAGGCGACCGTGACCTGTGGCGCCTTTACCGCCAGACCTACGGCGGCGACCCCTTCGTCCGTATCGTCCACGACCGCGACGGCATCTACCGCCACCCGGAGCCGAAGATCCTGGCGGGCAGCAACCACGCCGACGTGGGCTGGGCGGTCGACGAGACAACGGGCCGCGTCGTGGCCCTCTGCGCCATCGACAACCTGATGAAGGGCGCGGCGGGCACGGCAGTGCAGTGCCTCAATCTGATGTGCGGCTTCGCCGAGAACGCCGGGCTGGGCTTCCCCGGCTTGCACCCGGTCTAGCGGGAGGGAGGACAGCAGCGATGTATGTTGTGAAGATGGGCGGAGCCGCCGATATCAGCGCGGACGCGGTCTGCGCCGACCTGGCCGCTCTCCGGGCGGCGGGCCAACAGGTGGTGCTGATCCACGGCGGATCGGACGAGACCAACCGGTTGGCCGGGGCGCTGGGCCACCCGCCGCGCTTCGTCATCTCTGTCTCTGGCCACACCAGCCGGGTGACGGACCCGCGCACGCTGGAGATCTTCGTCATGGCGACGGCGGCGATCAATCGGCGGCTGGTGGCCGGGTTGCAGGCGCGGGGTGTGCCCGCCGTTGGGCTGTCGGGCATCGACGGGCGGCTGATCGAGGCCCGTCGCAAGGAGGCGATCCGCGTGGTCGAGGATGGGCGGCAGCGCATCATCCGCGACGACTGGACCGGCACGCCCACCCGCGTCAACGTGGCCCTGCTCCAGACGCTGCTCGACGCCGGGTACGTGCCGGTGCTGGCGCCGCTGGCGATCAGCCCGGCGGGGGAGATGCTGAACATCGACGGCGACCGGGGCGCCGCCGCGCTGGCCGGGGCGCTGGGTGCGGACGCGCTGGTCCTGCTGACCAACGTGCCCGGCCTGCTGCGCGCCTATCCCGACGAAGGCACGCTGATCCGCCACGTCCCGCGGGCGGCGCTGGACGAGGTGGCCGGGGTGGCGGCGGGCCGCATGCGCAAGAAACTGCTGGGCGCCGCCGAGGCGCTGGATGGGGGCGTGCCCCGCGTGATTATCGCCGACGGGCGCGTCGCCCACCCGGTACGCGCCGCCCTGAGCGGCGAAGGCACCGTTATCGAAAGCGAAAGGAACGCGCCATGATCGACACGACACTGGACTATGAGCGGCTAGAAAGCGAGCACGGCGCGGGGGTGTACGGCCTGCGCGGCATCACCTGGGTGCGCGGCGCGGGCGCCACCGTCTGGGACGCGGCGGGCCGCGCCTACCTCGATTGCACGGCAGCCTACGGCGTGGCGAGCCTGGGCCACTGCCACCCGGCGGTGGTCGCGGCCCTGCGCGTGCAGGCGGAGACGCTGATCAGCTGCCCCGGCATCTTCGCCAACGACCAGCGCGCTCTGCTGCTGGAAGAACTGGCTGCCGTACTGCCCGCCGGGTTGGACCGCGTGTTCCTCTGCAACTCCGGCACCGAGGCCGTCGAGGCGGCGCTGAAGTTCGCCCGCCTGACCACCGGGCGGCCCGGCGTGGTGGCCGCCACGCACGGCTTCCACGGGCGGACCATGGGCGCCCTCTCTGCGACCTGGAAGCCGCAGTATCGCGATCCGTTCGCGCCGCTGGTGCCCGGCTTCCGCCACGTGCCCTACAACGACCTGCCCGCGCTGGACCACGCGCTAACGGACGATGTCGGCGCGGTGGTGCTGGAGGTGGTGCAGGGCGAGGGCGGCGTGGTGCCCGGCACCACTGCGTTCTTGCAGGGGGCGCAGCGCCTTTGCCGCGAGCGCGGCGCGCTGCTGATCGTGGACGAAGTGCAGACGGGCTTCGGGCGCACCGGGCGCTTCTTCGCCGTGGAGCATCACGCCCTGGCGCCGGACCTGCTCTGCCTCGCCAAGGGCATCGCGGGCGGGTTCCCGATGGGCGCGGTGGCGCTGGGGCCGCGCGTAGCGGCGCTCACGGTGGGCGTGCATGGTGCCACGTTCGGCGGCAATCCGCTGGCCTGCGCAGCGGCGCGCGCCACCCTGCGCGTGCTGCGCGCCGAAGATCTGCCCGCCCAGGCCGCCGCCAAGGGCGCCTATCTGCGGGAGCGACTGCAGGCCATCCGCTGCCGCCGCATCCGCGAGGTGCGCGGCCTCGGCCTGCTGGTGGGCATCGAGTTGCGCGAGCGGGTGGTGCCCGTGCTCCAGGCGCTGCAGGACGCGGGCGTGCTGGCTCTCAATGCCGGGCCGACCGTGATCCGCTTGCTCCCGCCGCTGGTCATCAGTTACGACGAACTGGACCGCGCGGTCGAGGCGCTGGCGACGGTCCTCACGCGGGAGGCGGCATGAACGACGGCGAAGCGATCGCGCTGCTGGAGGCCATGCTGCGCATCCCCAGCGTATCGGGCGACGAGGGAGCGCTGGCCGCGTTCCTGGTGCGGCGCATGGCCGAACTCGGCTTCGAGGCCGCCGTGGACGGGGCCGGCAACGCGGTGGGGAGTATCGGCCACGGCCCGCAAACGGTCGTGCTGCTAGGGCACATGGACACCGTGCCGGGAGCGATCCCCGTGCGCGTGGCCGATGGCCGGCTCCACGGACGGGGCGCGGTGGACGCCAAGGGGCCGCTGGCCGCCTTCATCGCCGCCGCGGCCCGGCTGCACCAGGCGGGTGCGCTGCCGCTGCGCGTGGTCGTCATCGGCTGTGTCGAGGAGGAAGCGCCGTCTTCGCGCGGCGCCCACTATGTGCTGCCGCGCTACCGGCCCGATCTCTGCATCGTCGGCGAGCCGAGCGGCTGGGACGGCATCACCCTGGGCTACAAAGGCACGCTGCGGGCCACGCTGCGACTGGAACAGGGCGCGCGCCACAGCGCCCACGCCACGGCCACGGCCGCCGAGCGCGCCTGCGCCGCCTGGGCGCAGGTCAGCGCCGGGGCCGCCGCCTTCAACCAGGGACGCGCACGCGCCTTCGACCAACTGCTGCCCGCGCTGGTCGGCATCCAGAGCGGCGGCGACGGCTGCGCCGACTGGGCCGAGTTGCAGGTCAACCTGCGCCTGCCGCCCGATCTGCCGCCCGCCGCGGCGACCGTCTGGCTGCACGAGCAGGCACCCGCGTGCCGCATGACGGTCCTGGGCGGCACAGCGGCGTGGGCCGGCCCGCGCACCACGCCGCTGCACCGCGCGCTGGGGCGGGCCATCCGCGCGCAGGGCGCCACGCCGCGCTTCCTGCTCAAGACCGGCACCGCCGACCTCAACCTGGTGGCCCAGGCCTGGGGCTGCCCCGCCCTGGCCTACGGTCCCGGCGACGCCGCTCTGGACCACACGCCCGATGAGCATATCGTTCTGGCCGACTACCTGCGCGGGATCGCCGTGCTGGAACAGACGCTGCACCTCTGCGCCCCGGATGCCGCGCGGCAGACCGGCGCGCAACTATCCGCCGCCGGCCTGTACTCGCCGCCGGTTCCGGCGCCAGCCGAGCGAAGGTAACCGCCGGGTGTGACGGGTCGCTCCGGCGCGCCTATGTCCGGCACGTACTGCTTGCAAGCCGGCGTGTCCAGGGCATATACTACGCTATCTGCTCCCGCCGGCTTATCGCGGGGGCCTGCCGGGAGGAACAACGATGCCTAGAGCCACTTCAAGGGGGAAGTGCGAGTTCTGTGGCGGGGAATTCGGCAAAGCACAAATGACCCGCC
Source organism: Chloroflexia bacterium (assembly GCA_035693165.1). Classification (GTDB taxonomy): domain Bacteria; phylum Chloroflexota; class Chloroflexia; order QHBQ01; family JAICKM01; genus JAICKM01. The sequence goes on from DASSGZ010000518.1 coordinate 26,476, forward strand.
ACCTCGCCAACTGCCCGCAACGCGCCGGGACGGCACCAACAAGCCGCGCGAAGGCACAGCCGGCCCGGCTGTTTCACCTGATCGTGGAGGGCCGGTACGAGCCGATATACTGGATGCATCTGGAAGTGCCCGCCGACATCTCCCTGAACGCGCTCGACCAATTCCTGCGCAACAAATGGCTGGAATGCTGCGGCCACCTCAGCGCCTATACCATCGACGGGGTGCGCTATGCGTCCGATGTCGATCCGATGTGGGGGCTGGATGACAGAAATATGCGCGGGGTCAAGCTAGGCGCCGTGGCCGGCCCAGGAGCCAAGTTCTATCACGAATACGATTTCGGCACCACGACCGAACTCAACCTGCGCGTGGTCGGCGAGCGGGAAGCCGAAGCCCGGCGCAACGAGATCCGGCTGCTGGCGCAGAATGTCGCGCCCGTGATCCCCTGCGACAACTGCGGCGCGCCGGCCAGCGAGGTTTGCTCGCAATGCATCTACGAAGGCAGGGGCTGGTTGTGCGCGGAGTGCGCTCCGGCGCACGGCTGTGGCGAAGAAATGCTGCTGCCGGTCGTGAACTCGCCGCGCGTCGGCATGTGCGGTTACATGGGCTGAGGCCGGCCGCGCCGCTGTTGCCGAGCGGCGCGGGCCGTCGAATGGTAAGCAAGCATTGACATCCACACAACCATCGTGTATATTCCACGTCACAGAGCTTGCATGCAACGATGCCCGCAGTCGCCTCATCGCTGAGGAGTGGCTGGGGGCTGTTTGTTTCCTGGGACCTGCTCCAACGCCGGAAGCGCGGGCCGGGAGAAACCGACCAACCGCCATCAACCGTGGCCGGCTTGAAAGCAGGAGTGAACCCTATGGCCCAGACTCGCATCATCATCGTAGACGACGACTCGCTTATTCGCATGGACCTGCGCGATCTGCTGCAGCGCATGGGCTATCTCGTGGTCGGCGAGGCCGGCGACGCCCAGAGCGGCATCAACACCGCGCGCTCGCTGCGCCCCGATCTCGTGATCATGGACGTGCGCATGGCCGGCGATAAAGACGGCATCGACGCCGCCGCCACCCTGACCGCCGAGCGCCTGGCGCCCGTGCTGCTGCTGACCGCCTTCAGCGATATGGACCTGGTGCAGCGCGCCACCGAGGCCGGCGTCGGCGGCTATCTGCTCAAGCCCTTCAGCGAGGGCGAGTTGCGCCCGGCTATCGAGGTCACGCTGGCCCGCTTCCGCGAGTTCCAGGAGCTGAGCCGCGAGGCGCAAGACCTGCGCGACCAGCTCGATACGCGCAAGCTGGTCGAGCGGGCCAAGGGCGTGCTGATGAACCAGCTTCACCTCAGCGAGGAAGAAGCGTTCAGCCGCATCCAGAAGGCCAGCATGAACACGCGCAAGCCGATGAAGGCCATCGCCGAAGCGATCCTGTTGAGCAAGCAGATCAGCAGCTAGCGCCGTCCGCCACTCCCCACCGGCCCGGCCCCATCCCGCGCGACGCGCGCCAATGGGGGCCGGGCTGTTGGCGTGCCCGCTGTGCGCCCGGCCACGCAGCGGCTGCCGATCGCTCCGCATCCCCCACCGCGACGAGACACTTTGCTCCGCCCAGAGTGACCAGCCTGTCCTGTCATGCTTCGCTGCCCTCCGCATCTCGTCTCCTGTCCCTCGCGCAGCTACGCCGCGCGGCGCAGGGCAATGGACATATGCCCTAATGCGCCCCGATCCCCGTATCCCCGGCGGCAATTTACCCATTAGTAAGGCACAACAGAGCAGATTCCTGTCCGCTTTTTTGTCAGCTTTTTGTCGAGATCAAACCAGCCGAATCTATGCTCTAATAGAAGCATCAGGAAGCGCTAAGGATCGGACCGGCCGATCCGTGACCGAGCCAATTACCGGCGCGCCGTGCCACGAGGCGGCCCGCCCCCAACCCGCCGCAAGCGAAGGATGACCGTAGAGCTATGATGCCCAACATCTACAACATGGAACAACAAATGCGCGATGAGGTGAAACACCGCTGGGCCATCACCAACCAGCTCCCGGCGGAAGCCTCGCCCGTGCGCATCGCGCGCCTGCTGCGCGCGCTCGCGGTGGAGGAACCGGCCGTCTGGCACCACGGGCAGCGCGTGGCCTGGTTCGCCATCCGCATCGGCGGCGGGCTGGAGATCGACCGCGCGCAGATGTACCTGGCCGGCCTGCTGCACGACCTGGGCAAGCTGGCCCTCCCCGCGTCGATCCTGGACAAGCCCGGCGCCCTGACGCCGGGCGAGCAACAGCGTATGCGCCTGCACCCGACGCTCGGCGCGGCGCTGCTGCCGGCGGGGCCGGGCCTCTTGGCCGTCCACCTGGGGGTGCGCCACCATCACGAGCAGTGGGACGGCAGCGGCTATCCCGACGGGCTGCGCGGCACCGACATCCCGCTGCCCGCCCGCATCATCGCCATCGCCGACGCGCTGGACGCCATCTGCATGGACCGGCCCTACCGGCCCCGGCGCTCGTTCCCCGCAGCGCTCGACATCGTGGCGCAGGGCGCCGGGCGGCAGTTCGACCCCGATCTCGTGGCGGCCATGCTGCGGGTGTTCGGCAACGCGACGGCGCACCGCCCGGCATAAGCACGCCCCATAACAAACGAGACCAGGCCGGCCGAGGAATAGAGGGCACGCTCCCCAACGTACCCCAATCCCTCGGCCGGCCTGATCTGTGCGCAAGAAATTTCGATCGACCGAGAACGCTTGCTTCCGCGCCCGGCATGGGTTATACTCGCCGGACGCACGGGGTCCGGCGGCGGCCCCCGGCTTTGCTGGCGGGTCGCGGCGCAGTGGCCGCAAACCCCGCAGGAATAGATCCGCCCGCCCGCCGGCGCCCGAGGGTGCGAAATCGGGCGCCGGTGATCGCCGGGCAGCCCCGTCCGCAATCCAGCAGGAGCGCGACGGGACGGATACCGGTGCATGTAAGACCTCCGGGCGGGATAGGTCTGGGTCTCTCGTGGTAGGTGCCGGTTCGGCAAGGAGGGCAAGGCGTAAAGGATGGATCGCCCTGCGGTGAGCCGGGAATAATGATCTCGTTCCCGGCGGCTGTTGTTGTATAATGTGTAGTATATACCAGAATATACTATCCGGGGTTCCAAAAGCCGGCACGCGACTCACATTTCCATCCACATCTTTAGGGGTTGCCGGCACCGGGGCGGGCGCATAGACCGTCCCCGGAATCCAGACGCCGGCACCGCGCGCAACCAGCACCGGAGCCAACACCATTTCTACTCACGGATGCGGCCCTATGCCTATACGCTCCCGGACGGAGTTCGGCGATCTGCTCAAACGCCGGCGGTTGGCGGCGGAAATGACTCAGCAGGAACTGGCGCGGGCGGCGGGCGTCAGCGCGCGCGCGATCAGCGACCTGGAGCGCGGCATCAACCAGACGCCGCGCAAAGACACCGTGCAACTCCTGAGCACAGCCTTGCACCTGGACGAAGGCGACCAGGCGCGGTTCGCGGCGCTGGCCCACCGGCTGCGCCGCCGGGCCATGGCGCCCGCGCCGCCGCCCGTCCCCCCCAACCTGCCCGTCCCCCCGACGCCGCTCATCGGGCGCGACGCCGACGTGGCCGCCGTGCGCGCGCTCTTGCAGGCCGCCGCCACCCGCCTGGTGACACTCATCGGGCCGGCGGGGGTGGGCAAGACCCGCCTGGGGCTGCAGGTGGCCACCGAGTCCCTGGACGAAGAGGGCAACGGCGTGACTTTCGTACCGCTGGCCGCCGTCACCCAGCCCGACGGGGTCGTGCCTGCCATCGCCCAGGCGCTGGGCGTGCGCGAGAGCAGCGGCGCCGCGCTCACCGACGACCTCCAGCGCTACCTGCGCGATCGCCGCCTGCTGCTGCTGCTGGACAACTTCGAGCAGGTGATCGCAGCCGCGCCGCAAGTGGCCGCCCTGCTGGCCGCCGCGCCCGGCCTCAAAGTGCTGGTCACCAGCCGGGAAGCGCTGCGGCTGCGCGGTGAGCACGAATTCGCCGTGCCGCCGCTGGCGCTGCCCGATCGGCGCCGCCTGCCGTCGCCGGAGGCGCTCAGCCAGGTGGCGGCGGTGCGGCTGTTCCTGGCGCGCGCGCTGGAGGTGAAGCCCGACTTCGCGGTCACGGACGCGAACGCCGCCGCCGTGGCCGAGATCTGCGCGCGGCTCGACGGCCTCCCGCTCGCCATCGAGTTAGCCGCCGCGCGCAGCAAGACCCTCTCCAGCGCGGCGCTGCTGGCCCGCCTGAGCGGCAGGCTCGATCTGCTGACCACCGGGGCGCGCGACCTGCCGGCGCGGCACCGGACGCTGCGCGCCGCGCTGGAGTGGAGCTACGACCTGCTCGATCCACCGGCGCAGACTCTGTTCGCGCGGCTCGCCGTCTTCGCGGGCGGCGGCACTGCCGAGGCGGTGGCCGCCATCTGCCACGAGACCCCCGCTGCCCTGGACGGGCTGGCCCGGCTGGTCGACAAAAGCCTGGTCCGCCAGGACGCCGCCGGGGACCAGGAGCGCCGGTTCAGCATGCTGGAGACGATCCGCGAGTACGCCGCCGAGCGCCTGGAGGTGAGCGGCGAGCGCGCCGCGATCCAGGCCCGGCACGCGGTCTATTACCTGGCCCTGGCCGAGGCCGAGGAACCCGCCGTGCGCGGCGCGGACCAGTTGGCGGCCATCGCGCGCCTGGAAGCCGAGCACGCCAACATCCGCGCGGCGCTCGATTGGTTCCACCACAGCCCCACGGGCAGCGACGGCGAGTTGCGGCTGGCCGGGGCGCTCTGGTGGTTCTGGCAACTGCGTGGCTACTGGCGCGAGGGCCGTGCCTACCTGGAACGCGCCCTGGCCCGCGTCAGCCGGGCCCATCTGCGCGCGGCCCAGGCGCGAGCGCTCTGCGGCGCGGGCCTGCTGGCCTGGCTGCAAGGCGACGGGAGCAAAGGCTGGGGCTACCTGGAGGAGAGCGTGGCCGTGGCCGGCGCCTGCGGTGATCCTTCTGCGGCGGCCCACGCGCTGATCTTCCTGGCCCGCGCCGCGCTCGACCAGGGCGACTACCACGGCGCCCGCCGCCGCGCCGAGGAAAGCGTGGCCCTCTGCCGGGCCGCGGGCGACGCCTGGGGGCTGGCGCTGGCCCTGCGGATGCTGGCCTCGGCCATGTCGGGGCTGGGCGATGCCGCCCGCGACCGCGCGCTGCTGGAAGAAAGCCTGGCCGTGGCGCGGACCGTGGGCGACCGCTGGATCCTGTCCACTATGCTGATCGGCATGGGCGAAATGGCGCGCTGGCGGGGCGCCGACCGGCAGGCGGCCGCCTTCTACCGCGAGAGCCTGAAGCTCTCGCGCGAGTTGGGCAACAAGCGCTATATCGCCGTCGCCCTGGCGAACCTGGGCTTCGTGACGCGTGACGATCCCTACGCGGCGGAGGATTGCGTCCTCGAAAGCCTCACCGTGACGGAGGAGTTGGGCAACGGCCACCTGAGCGGCTTGAGCCTGATCGGGCTGGCCTGGGCGCGCGCCGCGCAAGGGCAGCCGGCGCAGGCCGCCGAGTTGCTGGGCACCGCCCAGGTGCTCCTCGACGCGGGCGGGCGCGTGCTCGACGATACCGACCGCGTCGATCATGAGCGCACCGTGGCCGCCGTGTGCCACACCCTCGGCCTGACTGCCTTTAGCGCCGCCTTCGACCTGGGGCGCGCCCGCTCGCTGGACCAGACCCTGCGCGAGGTGCGGCGCACCGGCGACGGGTAGGGGGAGGAGCGCTGCGATGCATGAGTTGGAACTGGTCCTCGCGCTGCTGGTCGTCGTCACTGCGCTGACGCCCATTGCCCGGCGGCTGCGGGTGCCGTATCCGATCCTGCTCGTGCTGGCCGGGCTGATCCTGGCGCTGCTGCCCGCCGTGCCCGATATCCCCCTCGATCCGAACCTGGCCCTGCTGCTCTTCCTGCCGCCCCTGCTCTACAGCGCCTCCTTCAGCACATCGGTCCGGGATTTCCGCGGGCTGCTGCGGCCCATCCTCTCGCTGGCCGTGGGGCTGGTGCTGGTTACGACCGCGGTGGTGGCGGTGGTGGTGAACACATTGCTGCCGGGCATCGGCTGGGCGGCGGCCTTCGCCTTCGGGGCCATCGTCTCGCCGCCCGACGCGGTGGCCGCCGTGGCCGTCTTCCGCGGGCTGGGCGTGCCGCGCCGGCTCGTCACCCTGCTGGAAGGCGAAAGCCTGGTCAACGACGCGACCGCTCTGGTCACCTACCGCACCGCGGTGGCGGCCATGGCCGTCGCCTTCTCGGTGGGCGAAGCGAGCGTCCGCTTCGTCGTAGTCGGCGTGGGCGGGGTGCTCGTCGGGTTGGTGGTAGCCGTCCTCGTCGCCGCCCTGCGCCGGCGCATCGAAGACCCCTCGGTGGAAATCGCCCTCACGCTGCTCACGCCGTTTGCAGCCTACCTGCCGGCGGAACAACTCGGCCTGTCCGGCGTGCTGGCCACCGTGGCCGCCGGGCTATACCTGGGCTGGCGCGAGCCGTACATCACCGGGTCGGAATCGCGGCTCGGCGGGCGAGCCGTGTGGCAGATGGTCGACTTTGTGCTCAACGGCCTGGTCTTCATCCTCATCGGGCTGCAACTCTCGCTGATCCTGCCCGCGCTGGCCGGGCACTTGCTGATCCCGCTGATCGGCATCGGCCTGCTGGTCAGCCTCGCGATGATCGTGGTGCGCCTGGCCTGGATCTTCGGGGACAGCTACCTGCGCTGGTGGCTCGACCGGCGCAAGGCACGCGCCCACGGGCGGCCCGATACCGCCCCGGCGCCGCGCCGGCGCGAGAACCTCGTCGCCGGGTGGGCCGGGATGCGCGGCGTGGTCTCGCTGGCGGCGGCGCTCGCCCTGCCGGCGACGACGCCCGAACGCGCCTCGCTGATCTTCCTGACCTTCCTGGTGATCCTGGTGACGCTGGTGGGCCAGGGCCTCACGTTGCCCTTGCTCATCCGCGCGCTGGGGGTGGCCCAGGACGGCAACGGCCCGGCCCAGCAGGAACTGCGCGCCCGGCGCACCGTGACCGAGGCCGCCCTGGCGCGCATCAACCAGCTCGCCGGCCAGTGGCCCACGCACCTGCCGCTGATCAACGCCCTGCGCGCCCAGTACGAGCATCGCGCCAGCCACCTGGAGGACCTGCCCGCGGAACCCGAGGAGGAGAATCCGGCGGACCAGGAACTGCTGGAACATCACATGATCCGCCGGGCGGTGATCGATGCCGAACGCTCGGCGGCGCTGCATCTGCGCGAGCGCGGCGACATCGACGACACGATCTGGCGCGACATCGAGCGCGAACTCGACCTGGAAGAACTACGCATGGACGCCTAGTGCGGATGCCATCCACCGATTATCCGTAGCGGCGCGATAAATCGCGCCTGTCGCCGCGCCGGGATGCTTGCCGGACGCGCGTCCATGGTGCGGCATCCGCGTAAGGAGGCTGGCGCGATGTGCTGCGCACCGCTTCGCGAACAATCGCG
>DASSGZ010000519.1:0-6372 GCA_035693165.1 Chloroflexia bacterium
CTACTCGCTGCCGGGCACGCCCATGCCGCGCAGTTCGTCGGTGGGGTCGCGCTCCATGAGGGCGGCGAGGGCCAGCAGCGGGTGCTTGCCTTCGAAGAGGATCTGGTACATCTCCTCGGTGATCGGCATATCGACGCCGTATTGCGCGGCCAGGGCGCGGGCGGCGCGCGTGGTCGGCACGCCCTCGGCCACCTGGCCGGTCTCCTGGTGGAACTGCTCCACCGTCTGGCCCGCGACCAGGGCGGCGCCCAGGCGGCGGTTGCGGCTGAACGGGCTGGCGCAGGTGGCGATGAGGTCGCCCACCCCGGCCACCCCGGCGAAGGTGAACAGGTTGGCGCCCGCCGCCACGCCCAGCCGGGCGATCTCGGCCAGCCCGCGTGTGATGAACGCCGCCTTCGTGCTGTCGCCCGCCTGCAAGCCGTCGGCGATGCCCGCGCCCAGGGCGATGATGTTCTTCAGCGCCCCGGCCAGTTCCACGCCGATCAGGTCGGTGTTGGTGTAGATGCGGAAATAGCCGCCGGTCAGCAGCGCCTGGGCCTCCTGCGCGATAGCCGGGTCTTCGGTGGCGGCGACGGCCACGGCGGGCTTGCCCGCGGCCACCTCCTTGGCGATGTTCGGGCCGCTCAGGCTGAGCACGCGGGCATGGTAGGCGGGCGGCACTTCGGCACGGATGACGGCGCTCATGCGCGCCAGGCTGCCCAACTCCAGCCCCTTGGCCCCGCTCACGAGTAGCGGGCCTTGCTCCGGCTCCTCCGGCAAATAGGGGAGCAGGGCCGCGACATTGGCGCGCATGGTCTGGGCGGGCGCGATCAGCAGCAACACCCGGCACCCGGCGAGGGCCGCCGCCGGGTCGTGCTCCACGCGCAGGCCGGGCGGGAAGGGTACATCGGGCAGGAAGCGCGCGTTCTGACCCTCTGCCCGCAACCGCGACGCTTCCGCCGCGGTGCGCGCCAGCAACGTCACCGGCCGCCCCAGCCGCGCCTGCAACACGGCCAGCGTGGTGCCCCAACTGCCCGTGCCCACCACGGTGATCTTCGGTTCGCCGGTCTCCGCGCCGGTCATGGCGTTGCCCTCCGTAGCTGTCAGCTATTATACCATGCGTTGCACGGCGTCCGGCAGGGTTTTATAATGGGCGCAGATGAAGCAGGACCCCGCGGAGATCGAGCTGACGCTCCTCCATACCAACGACATGCACGGCTCGGTGGCCGGGATCGCCCGCGCGGCGCGGCTGGCCCGCGCGATCCGCGCCGAGTGCGCCGCCGCCGGGCGGCCCTGCCTCTGGTGGGACGCGGGCGATGTCGAGGAGTGGACCGTGCTGGAGAGCGCGGCCAGCCAGGGCGCCGCCATGTGGGCGCTGCTGCGCGCCGCCGGGGTGGACCAGGCCACGGTGGGCAACGGCCTGCTGCTGACCTACGGCAGCGGGGCACTGGCCGGGGCCGCCGCCGCCTTCGGCAAGCCGGTGCTGCTGGCCGGGCTGACCGAACTGGCGACCGGCGCGCCGTCCCCGGCCACGGCGCCCTTCGCGCTGCACGATCTCGGCGGCCTCACCCTCGGCGTCATCGCGATCACCGTGGCGATCCGCGAGTACCGCAGCCTGGGCTTCCAGGTGGCCGACCCGCGCACGGTGCTGGAAACCTGGCTGCCGCGCGTGCGCGCCGCGGGCGCCGACGTGGTGGCCGTGCTCTCCCACTGCGGGTCGGGCCGCGACCAGGAACTGGCCGCCCACTTCGGCCCGGCGCTCGGCTGGATCATCAGCGCACACGACCACGCCGTCTACGACGAACCGCTCCGGGTCAACGGCGTCGCTATCAGCGAGACGGGCCACCGGGGCGCCTACCTGGGGCGCATGGACATCCGGCTGGGCCGGAACGGCGTGCGGGCGCTGCGCGGCACGTTGCTGCCGCTCGACCGCGACGAGCCGGGCGACCCGGAGGTGGAGGCGGCCTGGCAGCGCGCCGTGGCGGCGGGGCAGGCGGGCCTGGACCGGGTGGTGGCGACGCTGGCCGCGCCCGCGCCGCTCGACTATGCGACCGAAAGCCCGCTGGCGAACCTGCTGGCCGACGCCATCCGCGACCGCACCGGCGCCGACCTCGCGGTGATCCTGCCGGGGCACCTGCGTCACGGCTTCGCCGCCGGGCCGGTCACGGTGGGCGACATGCTGCGCACGCTGGGCACGCCGACGCACCCGGCGGTGGTCACGCTGACCGGCGCGCAGGTGCGGGCGCTGCTGGAATGGCGCCTGGCTCCCGCGCGCATGGCGGCCAAGCCGATGCCGCTGCGCAACAAGCCGATGGGCCAACCCGCCGTCTCCGGCCTGCGGGTGACGCTCGATCCCGATGGCCCACCCGGCGCGCGTATCGCTGCCCTGACCCTGCTCGACGGCACGCCGCTGGACCCCGCCGCGCCCTACCGCGTCGGCTCGGCTTACTACGACCTGCATTTCGGCGTGCTGGACGAGATCGGCCCGCCGCGGCCCACGGACCTCGACCTGGCCGCCGGGCCGCTGGGCCGCACCCTGACCGACTACCTGGCCGCCCGCTCGCCGGTGCTGCCCCCACCCGTGGGGCGGTTCCGCGGGGCGGGCGAGTCATAGCAATGTGAAATCAGCGTGGGTGGGCGGCAGGCCGGTTTGAAACCGGCCCCTACAACGCGAAAGCAGCGTGGGTGGGCGGCAGGCCGGTTTGAAACCGGCCCCTACAACGCGAAAGCAGCGTGGTCGATTAATGTCACCAGGAGGGCACATGACGAAGGAAACCGAAGCGGTAACGGTGTTGCGCAATGTGCGCGCGTATACGATGGATGCCGGGCAGCCCGAGGCGGCGGCCCTGGCCTGGCGCGGCGACCGGCTGATCGCCGTGGGCGAAGTCGATGCCGTAATGGAAGCAGCGGGGCCACGGGCACAACTGATCGACGGCGGGGGCCGCACGGTGGTGCCCGGCCTCATCGACAGCCATATCCACTTCATGAGCTATGCCGCCAACCTGCTGCACATCGACCTGGACGGCGTGTCCAGCCTGGACACCGCGCTGGACCGCGTCGCGACGGGCACGGCGACGGCGCGCGCCGGGACCTGGGTGCGCGGGCGCGGCTGGAACAACAACCTCTGGTCGCCCACCGCCTTCCCCACGCGGCACGACCTGGACCGCGTGACCGGCGACCACCCGGCGCTGATGACGCGCAAGGACGGGCACTCGATCTGGGTGAACAGCGCGGCGCTGGCCCTGGCCGGCATCACCCGCGACACCCCCGACCCGCCGGGCGGGCGCATCGGGCGCGACGCGCAGGGCGAGCCCGACGGCATGCTCTACGAGGGTGCGGCCATGCACAGCGTCTACCGCCTGCTGCCCGATGACAGCGCGGAGGACATCCGCCGCGCCCTCCAGCAGGCCCTACAGAACGCCACGGCCGCCGGGCTGACCGGCTTCCACGACTGCGAGTCGCCGGAAGCGTTCGCCGCCTTCCAGCAGTTAGAGGCGGCGGGGCAGTTGCCATTGCGCGTGGTGATGCTGCTGGCGCTGCCCACCCTGCACGAAAGCATCGCCGTGGGGCTGCGCAGCGGCTTCGGCAGCACCCGCCTGCGCGTGGGCCCGGTGAAGATCTTCAGCGACGGCAGCCTGGGGTCGCAGACCGCCGAGATGCTGGCCCCCTTCGAGGGCACTACCGACAATTACGGCATGGGGACGATCTCGCAGGCCGACCTGGAGGCCGCCATCCTGGCGGCGAGCGGGGCCGGTATCGCCGTGGCCGTCCATGCCATCGGCGACGCGGCCAACCGGCGCGTGCTTGACGCCTTCGCCCGCGCCCGTCTGGTCGAGTCCGGCGGCGTGCCCCCGCCCGGCGGCGACGATGGGGACGGTTACGCCCGCTACACGCTGCGTCACCGCATCGAGCACGCTCAGATGGTCGATCCCGCCGACTGGGGCCGCTTCCGCGAACTGGGCGTGATCGCCTCAATGCAGCCCATCCACGCGACCTCGGATATGGAGGCCGCCGACCGGTTGTGGGGCGCGCGGGCGGGCCGGGGCGGCTATGCCTGGCGTAGCTTGCAGCAGGCGGGTGCCCGCCTGGCCTTCGGCTCGGATTGCCCGGTGGAGTCCTTCGACCCGCTGCTCGGCATCCACGCCGCCGTGACCCGGCAGGACCGGCACAACCAGCCGCCGGGCGGGTGGTATCCCGACGAGCGGCTGCCGGTGGTCGATGCCGTGCGCGCCTACACGCTCGATGCGGCCTTCGCGGGCGGCATGGATCACCTGCTCGGTTCGCTCACCCCCGGCAAGCTGGCCGACTTCGTCCTGCTCGACCGGGACATCTTCACCGCCGACCCGCAGACCATCCCCCAGACGCGAGTCACGGCCACGGTGGTCGGCGGGGACGCGGTGGCGGGGGCGCTGTAGTGCTATGCTGCGCGAGCAGCGGCGCGCAGGCGCCGGAGCTGGGCGAACCGGCTCCGGCGCGTACTCCCGGCGGCTTGCGGACAATATAAGTATAGGTACACTGATGGAGGATCGCAGCCTGCCGCCGGAGCAGGTTCGGACAGTTGCGAGGAGGGGCCGGGTGGCGGAACATCCCAGCGGGACGGTGACGTTCCTGTTTACCGATATCGAAGGCAGCACCAAGCTCTGGGAACATCACCCCGAGGCGATGCGCCTCGCCCTGGCGCGGCACGACGACCTGCTGCGCGCGGCCATCGAGGGCGGGGGCGGCTATGTCTTCAAGACGGTGGGTGATGCCTTCTGCGCCGCGTTCTGGACCGCGCAGGATGGCCTGGCCGCCGCCCTGGCCGCGCAACGCGCCCTGCTGGCCGAACCCTGGGGCGAGACCGGGCCGATCCGCGTGCGCATGGCGCTGCACACGGGCGCCACCGAGGAGCGCGACGGCGACTACTTCGGGCCGCCGGTCAACCGGGTGGCGCGCCTGCTGTCGGCGGGCCACGGCGGGCAAACGCTGGTGTCCGGCCCCACCGCCGAACTGCTGCGTGACCACCTCAACGACGGTATCCGCCTGCGCGATATGGGTGAGTGCCGGCTCAAGGACCTGGTCCGGCCCGAGCGGGTCTTCCAGGTGCTGGCACCCGATCTGGCCGATACCTTCCCGGCGCTCAAGACGCTGGACAGCCGCCCCAACAACCTACCGGTGCAGCCCACCGCGTTGATCGGGCGCGAGCGCGAGGCGGCGGCGGCGGCGGCGCTCTTGCGCCAGGCCGATGTCCGCCTGCTGACCTTTACCGGGCCGGGCGGCACCGGCAAGACCCGGTTGAGCCTGCAAGTGGCCGCCGATCTGCTCGACGACTTCGCCGACGGCGTCTTCTTTGTCCCCCTCGCGCCGATCAGCGACCCCGCCCTGGTGGCCTCGACCATCGCCGGGGTGCTGGGCGTGAAGGAGGCGCCGGGCCAGGCGCTCGACGCCGGCCTCAAGGCGTTTGTCCACGACAAGCAACTGCTGCTGGTGCTCGACAACTTTGAGCAGGTCGTGCCCGCCGCGCCGCTGGTGGCGGCCATGCTGGCGGGCAGTCCGGGCCTGAAAGCCCTGGTGACCAGCCGGGAGGTGCTGCGGGTCTACGGCGAGCGTGATTTCCCGGTGCCGCCGCTGGCCCTGCCCGATCCCCACCGCCTGCCGCCGCTGGAACAACTGACGCAATACGAGGCGGTGCGCCTGTTCATCACGCGGGCGCAGGCGGTGAAGGCCGACTTCCAGGTGACGAACGACAACGCGCCCGCCGTGGCCGAAATCTGCGCCCGGCTGGACGGCCTGCCGCTGGCCATTGAACTGGCCGCCGCGCGCAGCCGGTTGCTGCCGCCGCAGGCCCTGCTGACCCGGCTGACCAGCCGCCTGAAGCTGCTCACCGGCGGCGGGCGCGATCTGCCCGCCCGCCAGCAGACGCTGCGCGGCGCCGTCGATTGGAGTTACGATCTGCTCGAACCCGGCGAGCAGGCCCTGTTCGCCCGGTTGGCGCTGTTCGTCGGCGGCTGCACCTTCGAGGCGGCGGAAGCCGTCTGCAACGCCGCGGGCGACCTGGAGGTGGATGTGCTCGACGGCCTGGCCGCGCTGGTCGACAAGAGCCTGCTGCGCCAGAGCGAAGACGCCGAGGGCGAACCCTGCTTCCTGATGCTGGAGACGATCCGCGAGTACGCGCTGGAACGCCTGGACGCGACCGGCTACGCCCCCAGCGGTCGCCAGGCCCACGCCGCCTATTACCTGGCCCTGGCCGAGCAAGCAGCCTCTGAGTTGCAGGGCCCGGAGCAGGCGCGCTGGATGGCCCGGCTGGAGCGGGAGCACGATAACCTGCGCGCCGCGCTGGCCTGGGCGCTCGACCAGGGCGACGCCGAAATCGGCGTGCGCATGGGCGCGGCGCTCTGGTCGTTCTGGCTGACG
>DASSGZ010000520.1:0-5778 GCA_035693165.1 Chloroflexia bacterium
TGCCCAGGATCTCCAGTTCTTGTACGGTCTCCATTGTGCTGTCTCCCTGGCCCGTGGGGCAGCGCCCGTGGCGTCGCACGCGCCGGGCACGGGTCGATCCGTTCGTGTATCATAGTGGCAACGGCGGCCGGCCCTGCCGGATTACAGACGCGGCCTTGCCATCTCCGGTACAATAGTACGGGACCGCGGGGCGCGTGGTTGCAGCCCGTGGATCACTTCCAGCAAGGGAGAACCGTATGCCTGAGAGCAAACTCCGCGTCGGCGTGATCGGCGCGGGAATCGGGACGCTGCACCTGGCGGCGTACAAGGAACTGCCGCGGGTGGAGATCGCCGCACTGGCCGGGCTGGACGACGACCGGGTGCGCGCGGCGGCGGAGAAATATGGCGTGCCGCAAACCTACCGCCATTATGAAGACCTGCTCGCACGCCCCGAGATTGACGCGGTGAGCATCTGCCTGCCGACCGTGCTGCACGCCCCGGTCACGATGGCTGCTGTGGAGAGCGGCAAGCATGTGCTGGTCGAGAAGCCGCTGGCGATGACGCCCGCCGAGGGCCGGGCTATGATCGCCGCCGCCGAGGCCCACCGCCGCATCCTGATGATCACGTTCAACCACCGCTATCGGGGCGATGTGCAGTGGGTCAAGCGCTATGTCGAGAGCGGGGCGCTGGGCCGGATTTACTACGCCAAGGCGCACTGGATGCGCCGGGCGGGGATCCCCCGTCTGGGGAGCTGGTTCGGCAACCAGGCCCAGGCGGGCGGCGGCCCGCTGATCGACCTGGGCGTGCATGTGCTCGATATGGCCCTCTACCTGATGAATGAGCCGCGGGTGCGCGCGGTCAGCGCCAGCACCTATGCCGAGTTCGGGCCGCGCGGGCTGAAGGGCGCCGGCCCGGCCCTGGTGCCCGTGGGGTCCGAGGGGCTGCTCTATGATGTCGAGGACCTGGCGACGGCGTTCTTGCGGCTCGACGGCGGGGGCACGCTGCTGCTTGAAGCGAGTTGGGCCACGCATAGCGCCGCGAGCGACGATTTCGGCGTGACGCTCTACGGCAGCGAGGGCGGCGTCGAACTGCTGGTCCGCGACTACAGCTATGAGCGCACCGTGCGCGTCTTCAGCGATGTCGCGGGCGTGCCCGCCGACCTGGCGCCGCGTATCCCGCCGGGCGGCGGGCACCAGGCCGTGATCGCCCGGTTTGTCGACGCCATCCTGGATGGGGCGCCTGCCGTGCCCAGCGCCGCCGACGGCCTGCGCCGCGCCGAGATCATCGCCGCCTGCTACGAGTCGGCGGCGGCGGGCGCCGAGGTGTCGATTCTGCCCGGCGTGGCGAGCGCCCCATGAGCGGTGTTCCGGCGTAATCTATCGTGTGTATGAAAGGACGAGTTTGTGAGCAATTCCTTACGCGTAACTGTCTGGAACGAGTACCGGCACGAGCAGCATAGCGACCACCCGGCCAGCCGGGTCTATCCGCACGGCATCCATGAGGCTATCGCGGCGTATTTGCGCGAGCAGCCGGGGCTGGCGGTGCGCACTGCCACGCTGGACGCGCCGGACCAGGGTTTGCCCGCCCAGGTGCTGGATAATACGGACGTGTTGATCTGGTGGGGCCACGCCGCCCACGACGCGGTGGCCGATGCGCTGGTGGACCGCATCCAGGCTCGCGTGCTGGCCGGGATGGGGCTGGTTGTGCTCCACTCCGGCCACTTCTCCAAGATCTTCAAGCGGCTCATGGGCACCAGTTGCAACCTGCAATGGCGCGAGGGCAACGACCACGAGCGCCTCTGGGTGCTGGAGCCGGGCCATCCCATCGCCGCCGGGCTGCCGCCGTACATCGAGCTGGCGCACGAGGAGATGTACGGCGAGCGCTTCGACATCCCGGCGCCCGAGACGCTGGTCCTGGTAAGCTGGTTCAGCGGCGGCGAGGTCTTCCGCAGCGGGTGTTGCTATACGCGCGGGCTGGGCAAGATCTTCTATTTCCGCCCCGGCCACGAAAGCTTCCCGACCTACTACGACCCGCTCGTGCGCCAGGTGATCGGCAACGCCGTGCGCTGGGCCGCGCCCGCCGGAGGCACGCCGCCTGTCTTCGGCAATGTGCCGCCGCGCGAGCAACAATAGCGCCTTAGAAAGCGAGTTTCTGCCCCATGGCTACCAGACTCCCGCCGCATCCGCCGCGGCTGCCCGGCGTGGGCACGCTGTTTCCGTCGATGCGCGACCCCATCGGCTACCCGATCCGCAACTACCGGCGCTACGGCGAGGTGGTCGGCGTCCACCTGTTGAACGTGCATGGCGCGGCGCTCTATGGCCCGGCGGCGAACCGCTATATCCTGGTGGACAACGTGGAGAACTTCCTGGTCGAGCCACTGGTGGACCGGCTGGGAGTGCGCCTGCTGGTGGGCGAAGGGGTGCTGTTTATCGACGACCCGCGTCACCGCAAGCAGCGCCGCCTGATCATGCCCGCGTTCCACCGCAAACGGATCGAGAATTATCAGGAAGTGATGCGCCGGGAGACGGAGGTCATGCTCGATAGCTGGACGCCGGGGGTGGCGCTGGACGTGGCCGCCGAGATGCGGCGGCTGGCCCTGGTCATCGCCGGGCGCACGCTATTCAGCATGGACCTGGGCGGCAACGCGAACGAGTTGGGGGTGGCGGTCGCCACCCTGGTGGGGACGCTGGGTAGCGTGTTCAACGCGACGCTGGCCCGCGTGCCGTTCAACTTGCCGCTGTTGGGTGGGCGCGGCGGCAGCGTGCGGGCGGGGCTGGCGCGTATCGACCGCGTGCTGGGCGCGATTATCGCCGAGCACGAGCGCGAGGGCACCGACACCGGCGACGTGGTCTCGATGCTGGTCGCGGCCCGCGACGAAGACGGCAGCCGGCTCAGCCCGAAGCAGATCCGCGACCACCTGCTGACGCTGTTCGTGGCCGGGCATGAGACGAGCGCCAACGCGCTGGCCTGGACCTTCTACCTGCTGGCCCAGCATCCCGATATCACGGCGCGGCTGCTGAGTGAACTGGACCGCGAACTGCACGGCGCAGCGCCCACACCCGCCGATCTGGAGCGGCTGCCGTACCTGGAGCAGGTGATCAAGGAGTCGCTGCGCCTCTACCCGCCCGCGCCCAGCGCCGTGCGCACAGCACGCGAGGGCTTCGAGTGGCAGGGCTACACCATCCGCGCGGGGGAGGTCGTCTTCTACTCGCCCTATATCAGCCACCGCATGCCGCACATCTTCCCGGAGCCGGAGACGTTCCGCCCAGAGCGCTTCGCCCCGGACAGCCCCGAGAACCCGCCGCCCTATGCCTATATCCCCTTCGCGGCGGGGCCACGCTCGTGCATCGGCGCGCCCTTTGCCATGATGGAGATCAAGACGGTGCTGGCAATGACGCTGCCGCGCTTCCGCATGGACCTGGTGCGCGGGCAGCGAGTGGACCAGGCGATGCGCCTGACGTTGCAGCCCAAGTACGGCATCCAGATGATCCCGCAGCCGCAGGACGGCCAGCCCGAGCGCTCGCGGGCGCGCGTGCTGGGCAACGCGGTCGGAGCCACGCCGGGACCGCCGTAAGTCGCCGAATCAGCCGTCGCGGGGAACGGGATCCAGGGCATGGGGAGCGTAGCGGCGGATCAGCGCGCCCAGGTCGCTGGTCTCCCAGTCTTGTGCAAAGTAGCCGACGGGGATGATGCGGTCGTAGCCGGCCATGCTGCCGGAGCGCGGCAGGCCCCGCCCGCTCAGCGCGCCGATGGTCGACATGACCGGGATGGCGCCCCGCCCAATCCGCATCCATCCGTCCATTTCCAGGGCCGGCTCGCGCAATTGGAGGCCGCGGATCATGCCGCGCGTGGTCCAGAGTTCGCCCGTGCCCTCGATGTTGTCCCAGGTGGTGCGCAGGCGAAAACCCCAATTGTAGTAGGTAATACCCACCGGGCCGGCGACGAGGCGGATATTGAGGAAGGCCACGCAGATGGCGATGCCGAGCGCGGCCAGGATAGCCGCACCCACGACGATCACGACCTGGGAGGCGGTATCGAGCGGTTCGTCCATGCTTAGCGGCAGCCCGAGCATGAAGCCGGCCATGCCCAGGCAGAGCAGCAGGAAGCCTCCGGCGTAAAGGTACATGTGGCGCAGGTGATAGACTCGGGCGGCCCCGGTGGCCGCCGCCTGATTCTCCACGATCATCTTGCTCCTCGGGGCGCGCTTGTGGGCGCTCATGCCGGGTAGCACCCCGGCTCATATGGCGGAGCTACCCGGCGCGATTGTGTTGGCATAATGTGGCAGGACGTGACGGGCCTGTGCGGGGCGCGGTGTCCGTGTATTATATTGCGGGCCGGCGGGGCAGGGTACGCGGGGGTGCGGGGGCGGCGGGCCGCTTTCAAACCGGCCCCTACAGAAGCGGGGGATCAGGGGCGGCGGGCAGAGGCAGGTGAACCTGCGCCTGCCCGCTGCGGTATATTGTTGGGTGGGGCCGGGGGTTCACGCCGGCGGGCGGCCCTGGCGCTATGCGGCGCCGGGGCCGGCGTAGGCGCGGACCTGGGTGGTTTCGACCTGCCAGACGCGCTCGGCCATGTAGGGCTTGTAACCCAGGTCATAGTTGATCTTGAGCATGGGGGCGTTGGAGTCGGCGTTGCCGGTGCGGACGTATCGGATCTGGGGACGCTCACGGATCACTTTTTCCAGCATGGCGGCCTTGATCCAGCGGCCCAGACCGCGATTGCGGTAGGGCGGCAGCACGGTCGTCTCTTCCTGCCAGAGCCGTTCGGGGTATTGCGGATCCCAGAACACTTCGGTATAGCCGGCGATGGGGCCGGAGTCGCCCTCGCGGACGTACATGGTCCAGCGGATAATGCCGCGGCGGGCGCGGGCGGCGTCTTGCTCCCGCAACTCTTCGGGCGTCGTGATGTGGTCTTCCCACTCGATGCTGCCGATGGGCGCCAGGTTCATGCCCTTGCGCGCCTCGATCATGGCCGGGATCAGTTCCTCGGGGTGGGCCCCTTCCCAGAAGCCCAGATGGAACTCCGGTGCGCGTTCCTTGGCCCGTTCCTGCCAGGCGCGCAACTGGTCGTGGTCCACGTCGGCGATGAGCAACTGGTTGGTGTGCGTCTCCAGCCCCATATGAGCGCCGAGGCGCTGCAGGAAGCTATCGCTTGCCGGCACCCGGTCGTTATTCCAGGTGACCAGCAGGCGGCGCTGCTCCTGCTCGGCGGCGGCGACGATGGGCGCGAGCAAGCGCCGGGCGATGCCCTGGCGGCGCATATCGGGGCGCACGCCGATCCAGAAGTCGGCAATGTGGCGGTTGTCGTTAGGGCTCCAGACGGAGAACAGGCCCCGCCCGACGATCTCGTCGCCCTGCCAGGCGTGCCAGCGCCGCGAATCGACATAGGCCGGGATGTCGCGCACATATTTAATAGTGCTTTCCAGCTTTTCGGGCGGGTCGTCCGGGAAGGCTTCGGCTTCCAGGATGTTGTTTAGCGCATTGAGCGCCCGCCACTCGGCGTCGCTGGCGGTTTGCGGATCGAAGCGCCGGATCTCGACGGCGAGAATAGTCATGTGGCACCTCCATGGGGCTGATGGACGGGCTGGGCGCCGCCGGTGCGGGCGCGGTCCGCTCTCTGCTGTGTCGCTGTCATTATAGCAGCGGATGTCCCGGCCACCTGGAGTCGCGGGCAGGGACTGTGCTCCACCGAAAGGCGGATTCTACCCTCGGTACTAGGTCGCAGGCGGCATAGGCATCTTGGTCCGTAGCGCGCGCGGGGGGTTGGGATATGCTTAAGAACGGTGCCAGGCGGCTCACG
>DASSGZ010000521.1:0-9559 GCA_035693165.1 Chloroflexia bacterium
GAGATGGTGATGCCGGGGGACAACACGCAGATGACGGTGGAGTTGATCGTACCGGTGGCCATCGAGGAAGGGTTGCGGTTCGCGATCCGGGAAGGCGGGCGCACGGTGGGAGCCGGCGTCTGCACCAAGATTATCGAGTGAATTAAGTAGCGCGAGCCGGGCGGAGATCGGGGGGCGATTTGCTTCCGGTCTCCGCCCTGGATCGTGCTAAGGGGAGTAAACGACCATGGCGAAGAAGGCCGACCGCATCCTGATGACGCTCGCCTGTACCGAGTGCAAGGAGCGGAATTATACCAGCACCAAGAACAAGCGCAACGATGCTGCGCGCATGGAACTGAACAAGTTCTGCCCGCGCTGCCGCTGCCATCGCGTGCACCGCGAGACCAAGTAAGCGGCGTTCGTGCTTGACAGCGTAGAGTCCTTGGCGTATAATTAATGGCACCCCAACGGGGTCACTCCAGCGGGGTTTGCACACGTGCGTAGCTCAATTGGCAGAGCAGCGGTCTCCAAAACCGCAGGTTGCGGGTTCGATTCCTGCCGCACGTGCCAGTTTTTTGCCTCCTGTGAGGCCCCCGCTTGATGGCGATCATCCCTGGGCCCCCAAGGGCGACAGACCGACAATCTTTAGGAGCGATACATTGGCGACCCTGACCAAGGAGAGCAGCGTGAGCATCAAAGAGCGCGAACAGGACCAGGTCCGTCCGGCCCCGCGCACAGGCACCGGCAATGAAGGGGGCGAGTCGCGGCGGCGGAGCCCGATCCAACGGCTGCGCGACTTGTGGGAAGGGGTCTCTTCCGAAATCAAGAAGGTGACCTGGCCGACCCGCACCGAAACGCGCAACCTGACCATTGTCGTCATCGGTATCTCCGTATTTGTCGGCGGGGTGCTGGGTATTGTGGACCTGGTGCTGGTGCAGTTAGTCAAGATGCTGACGGGCGGGGGCTTTTAGCACCGCCGGCCTTCGCGACATGGTCGCGAAAGGCGGGTAGTTGGGAATAGATACGAACGCTATGGATGTAAGGGCAGAACTGCCGATGAGCGATCAGGTTCAGACCGAGAGCCAGGACGAACAGAACGATCGTCAGTGGTACGTGATTCATACGTACTCGGGCTACGAGAATAAAGTCAAGAAGAACCTGGAATATCGGGTCGCGACGAACGATCTGGGCGATAAGATTTTCCGGATCGTCGTGCCCACCGAGGAAGAAATCGAGATCCGCGACGGCCAGCGCCGCACGGTGCAGCGTAAGGTCTTCCCCGGCTATGTGCTGGTCGAAATGGCGATGTCGGACGACGCCTGGTATCTGGTGCGCAATACGCCGGGCGTCACCGGGTTCGTCGGCATGGGCAACAAGCCCACGCCGCTGGGCAAGGACGAAGCCGCGGGTATTCTCCGCCAGATGGAGGCGGAGGCGCCGAAGGTCAAAGTCACGTTTAGCCCCGGTCAGGCGGTCAAGATTATCGACGGCCCGTTCGCCGATTTCGAGGGCCGCGTGGACAATGTGAACCACGAGAAGGGCAAGGTCCGGGTGCTGGTGTCGATTTTCGGACGCGAGACACCCGTCGAACTCGACTTCTTGCAGGTCGAGAAGGCCGTCTAGGGTCTTCTCCCTGCGTTGGAGCTTGGGCGAGGCCACCTGGCCCCGCCCACTTTACTGTATGGGAGGGCGGCATCGTTGCTGCCCGCTAGCACCAGGAGCGGCCCCGTGTGGCCGGCTCCCGAAGAAAAGGAAACGCTGTGGCTAAGAAAGTACGCGCAATCGTCAAATTGCAACTGCCCGCGGGCAAGGCGACGCCGGCCCCGCCGGTCGGCCCCGCGCTCGGCGCCCATCAGATCAACATGATGGGCTTCATCAAAGAGTACAACGAGCGCACCGCCCCCATGGCCGGGCAGATCATCCCGGTGGAGATCACGGTCTTCGAGGACCGCACCTTCACCTTCGTGCTCAAGACCCCGCCCGCCGCCGATATGCTGCGCAAGGCCGCCGGGATCGCCAAGGGGTCGGGTGTGCCCAACAAGCAGAAGGTGGGTCGTGTCACTGGCGCGCAGATCCGCGAGATCGCCGAGACCAAGCTGAAGGACCTCAACGCCTACGATGTGGACGCGGCCGTCAAGATGGTCGAGGGCACCGCCCGCAGCATGGGCATCGAGGTTGTCGCCTAACGACGCTACACGCAGGTGGGAGGGTGGCAATCGAACCACCCGGCGCCTCGGACGAGGCAAGACCACCCGGAGGATTGCAGAACCATGGGTAACAAACACGGTAAGAATTACGAGCGCGTGGCCGCCCTGATCGATCAGACCAAGGCGTATGCGCCCGGTGAAGCGGCGACGCTGGTCAAGGAGACCAGCTATGTGAAGTTCGACCCGACCATCGAGGTCCACCTGCGCCTGGGCATTGACCCCCGCCACGCCGACCAGGTGGTGCGCGGCACGGCCATCCTGCCGCACGGCACCGGCAAGAAGATCCGCATCCTGGTCTTCGCCGCCGGTGACGGCGAGCGGCTGGCCCGCGAGGCGGGCGCCGACTTTGTGGGCGCCGACGACCTGATCCGCCAGATCGAAGGCGGCTGGGTCGATTTCGATGTCGCCATCGCCACGCCCGACATGATGGGCCGCGTGGGCAAGCTCGGCAAGATCCTGGGCCGCCGCGGCCTCATGCCCAACCCCAAGAGCGGCACCATCGCCAACCCGCAGGACCTGCCCCGCGTGATCGCCGACGTGCGCCGCGGTAAGGTGGAGTTCCGCAACGACAAGACCGGCCTGGTCCACGTCGGCATCGGCAAGGGCAGCTTCGACGAGAGCCAGATCCGTGAGAACATGCTGGCCCTGGTGGACGCCATTGTGCGCGCCAAGCCGAGCGGTGCCAAGGGCACCTACGTGAAGAGCATCACGCTCACCAGCACGATGGGCCCCGGCATCCCGTTGGACGTGGCGCCGACCCTGGCCGCCGCGCAGACCGGCCAGTAAGCCGCGAGCAATTGGCCTGCAAAGACCCCGGCAGTTCTGCCGGGGTTCTTTTTTGCCCGCGCTCCGGCGCCGGGCACGATCGATGCGGGCAGCATGCCGGGGGCATGCGTTATAGCCGTGCGGGCGGGGCGCTATGGCGGCGCGCTAGCGCCGGCCCGCCGCCCGCGCTAGCGCGCCGGTGGCGAAAGGAGGATCGATGCCGAGACTCGAAGAAATCTTGCTACGCCTGATGCTGGCTGCGGTCCTGGGCAGCGTGGTCGGGATCGAGCGCGAGCGCCTCGACTGGGCGGCGGGGCTGCGCACACATATGCTGGTCTGTTTAGGCTCGACCCTGTTTATGCTGGTGTCGGCCTTTGGCTTCGCCGATATCCTGGGCACGCCGGGCATCGGGCTGGACCCGTCGCGCATTGCCGCCCAGGTAGTGTCCGGCGTCGGCTTCCTCGGCGCGGGCACGATCATCCTGCGGCGCGAGGCGGTGCGCGGGCTGACGACCGCGGCCAGCGTCTGGACCGTGGCCGCCGTGGGCCTGGCCGTGGGCGGCGGCCTCTATTTTGCCGCCATCAGCGCCACCGTGCTTATCCTGGTGATTCTGGCCGGCATCAAACCGCTCGAACGGCGGCTCTTTCCGAAGCGTCGCGCGCCGCGCATCTTTCTGACGGTCGACCGGCGCGAGACCTCGCTGGTAGCGGTGATGACCGAGGTCGAGGCCGCCGGGCTGCGGGTGCTGCAGGTGGTGACCGAGCGCGAGGATGCACCGCACCGCGACCGCATCCAGTTGTTCCTGCCGCGCAGTCCGGAGCCGGCCCTGATCGCGCTGGTCGACCGCTTGCGGGCCATTCCCGGCGTCTACAAGATCGACTATCCGCGCTATCTCGAACGGTAGCGCAGGGTCCGGCAGGTGGTTGGGGCGCGGGCGGCGGCCATAGCGGATAGACAGAGGGGTGGGTCCTAGGACCCACCCCTCGCGCTTTACGGCTTGCGCCTGCGGGTTATTGGCGCGCGGCGGAGCGGCGGCGGAGCGCCAGCCCGGCCAGCGCCAGCAGCACCCCGGCGCCCACCGGCACCCAGAGATCGAAGGCGTTGCCCTGGCCGGTCGTCGGCATGCCCGGCGTAGTCGCCGGGAACTCGAAGGCGTTGGTCAGGTTGTTCACGTTCGCGTCGCGGCTGGTCAGCGGCGCCAGGTCCCAGCGCACTTCGATGAACTTCAGGATCGATGTCGTGTCGTACTGCGTGTGGTCCACGAAGCCCTTCTTGGCATAGGGCGAGATGATGATCATCGGGACGCGGCTGCCCGGCCCCCACTTGTCCACGATCGGCGGGGCCACGTGGTCCCAGCGGCCACCGTGCTCATCATAGGTGATGATGATGGCGGTATCGGCCCAGTAGGGGCTGTTCTGCACGGCCTTGACCAGGTCGGCGACGTGCTGCTGGCCCTGGAGGAGGCTGGCATAGCCGGGGTGCTCGTTGTCCGGCCCCAGCGGCTTGATGAACGACACGGCGGGCAGGTCGTTGGTCGTCAGGGCGCGCATGAAGTCGGTCTCGTCCTTGAGGTGGGCGGCGCGGCCCGGCGTGCCGTCGGCGTAGTTGGCGAAGTAGGCGAGCGGCTGGTGGTGATACTGGAACAGCGCATCGGGGTGCCCGGCGACGGCGTCGTTCCAACCGCCGGAGTACCACGCCCAGGAGATGCCTTTGTCGCTCAGCCGGTCGCCGATGGTCGGCGCGGTCTGCTCGGGCACCAGGTTCATCGTGTTAGTGATGTTGGCCGGGTGTGGCGTGTTGATGGTGAACGAGGTGTTGACGACCGAACCGTCGGGCAGGACGTTGCCGTCCTTGACCATGTTGCCGTTCGCGTCGACCTGGGCCATCTGGGAAGCGGGCGCGTTGGGCCAGACGGGCGTGCAGGCGCAGATCAGCCACTGGTGGTTCAGGAAGGAGCCGCCGAAGGCCGCGTGGAAGTCATTGTCAGCCATGACATACTGCTGGGCCAGCAGGCCCTCGGGCATGTTGGTGGCGTCATAGTGGCTGATCGCCAGGCCCGCCGCATCCGACCAGGCGACGAACTTATCCATCTTGCCGCCGTCGATCTGATATTGCTCCTGGAACCAGCGGTGGACCAGGTCGCCGGTCTTCTGGTCGGGCGGGACATACTTGGAGACATCAAACGGGCCGTTGGGCAGATCGGCGGGGAACCGCGGGTCGGGCGCGGGCGGTTTTTTCGTCGTGTCGATGGGCTGGGGCAACACGGTGTAGGGCACGCCGTTCTTGTCCACCTGCGTCGCGGCGGCGCCGGCGTTGGCGAGGCCGTTGGCGCCGGGGAAGCTGCCGTAGAGACCGTCGAAGCTCCAGTTCTCCTGGAAGATCACGATGACGTGGTTGATCTTGTCTGTGGGACCGGCCGCGGCGGCCCCTGGGGAATAGCCGGCGGTGGCAACGACCGCCGCGATACCGAGAAGCGATAGGACCTGTCGAGCCTTGCGCATGGAACACCCTCCTTGTGCTGTTGCAACGTGGCCGCGTTGCACTGGCGAGTAGGCGATCGCCGGCAATACGATGCTACTCGCGCCAATTTACCGCCATGTTAAGGAAGTGTGAGCTTCAATGCGTGCCTGGTCGCCCGGTGCTGGTTACTCGACGGTTGGGTGGATCGGGTGGCCCAGCAGCGCCTCCAGGGCTGCCAGGGCCTGGGCTGGCGTTTCAAATGGGATGACCTGCAAGCCCGCGGCGCGCGCCGCGGCGATATTGGCGGGATTATCGTCGATGAAGACGGCTTCGGCGGGCTGCACGCCGAGCCGCTGCAGGGTCAGGTCAAAGATGGCGGGCATCGGCTTGCGCAGCCCGACATCCGCTGAGTTGACATAATGGTCCACCATTTGCGTGGGATGCACACCGGTCAGGTGTTCGATGTGCTGATCCTGGCCCTGGAAGGCATTGGTGAGCAAGGCGACGCGATATCGGCGGCGCAGGGCGTGGAGGGCGGCCAGCATCTCGTCGTGGAGTCGTTGCGGGTAGAAGGCGGTATAGAAGGCTTCGAGCTGCGCGCGGTCCGTGAAGCCGCATTGCCGGCATATCTCTGCCTCGTAGGCGGCCACGGTGGTGGCGCCCTGCTCGACCTGCTCCCAGATCGGCCCCCAGAGGATCGTGTGCAGGCTGGCGGGGGCCAGGCCCAGGCGGGTTTCCCATTCGGCGAAAGCAGCCGTATCGGGCAACGCTTCGAGCACGCCGCCCCAGTCAAAGATCACAGCTTTGATTGTCGTCGCCGTTGGCGATGTCTGTTGCATAATGGTGAATATACTATATCTTTGCCGCGTATGTGTCAATAGCAAAAGGCCCCGAAATACAGCAGAAAGCGGGGTCGTTGGCGCTCCGGCAATGGGGCAGCCTCCCTGCAGATCCTGTGCCGTGGTTGCCCGATGCCGGGCGGCGCAGCGGGCGGCCTGGCCGGATGGCCCTGAGCCGGGCGCGCTTTGCGCTGCGGCGGGCCATTTGCCGCCGGATGACCGGCGCCCTAAGTTGACAGAGCGGGCGCCAGTTCTTATAATGGGCGTACTGCTACCCCCGGCTGCTGCATGTTCCACTGAAACAAGCCGGGTATTATCTGTGGCGTGTCCCTTGCCGCCACTCAGGGAGATGGGAGATTATGAGTCGAGATTGGCCCGGAGACCGGGAGGAAGGTGACGAGGAGGAAGATTATATTCCCCCGCCGCCCCGCGCCCCGCGACCCGCTCCACGCGCCGCTGCTCGCCCGGCCCCGCGCCCCGCGCCGCCGGCCGCCGCGGCCCCCCGCCGCCCCGCCCCCCGCCCGGCCCCGCCGCGGGATAGTTTCCCGCT
Source organism: Chloroflexia bacterium (assembly GCA_035693165.1). Taxonomy (GTDB): domain Bacteria; phylum Chloroflexota; class Chloroflexia; order QHBQ01; family JAICKM01; genus JAICKM01. Next base: position 6,801 of record DASSGZ010000521.1, read on the forward strand.
CGTGGTCAGCGGGGTGGTGGTCTTGTTGATCGCGGGGCTGATGGCGGTGTTCCTGCTCAGCAACAGCAACAGCGCCGGCACGCCCGCGCCGGGCGGCGCCAACCCCGGCGGCGTGTCCGACGCGGCGCCGCTGCCGACCAGCACGCCGGCCGTTGCCGCCAGCGACGTGAATGCCGCGCCGACGACCGAACAGCCGCCGCGTATGGCCCTGGACGAGTTCAAGGCCCTGTATGACGACCCGGCCAAGCGCCCGTTGATCCTCGACGTGCGCGCCAAAGAAGCCTTTGACGCCGGGCATATCACGGGCGCGATCAACTTTCCGGAGTCCGACGTGGACGCGCGGGTGGCCGAGCTACCCAAGGACAAGCTGATTGTCGCCTACTGCCAATGACCGGCTGAAAATGAAAGCGCCCGTGTGGCGCAAAAGCTTCACGATCAATATGGCTTTAGCTACGACAAGTTGCAGGTGCTGTTGGGCGGCTGGCACGCCTGGCAGGATGCCGGGTACCCGGTCGTCATCGCCACGCCGGGGCCGACTACGCCCCCCGGCGCCGCCACCAACACCCCGATGATCATCACCTTGCCGTCCAACGGTAACGTGGTCGTGACCCCGGCTCCGTAAGCCGGACGGCGGTGCAGTCGCCGGCGGCGCCTCGTGCTCAACGAGGCGCCGCCGCTGTTTTCCGCGACCCGCGCGCGCCCAACGCGCGCCAATTTTCCTCCGATAAATCGCCCCGGATGACGCAACCAATTCCGCGGACCCTGCGTTAAGTAACTAAAGATACCGATGTTTGCCCGGCGGGATGGGTGCGGCGCGCCGGGCGCGGCAGCGGCCTCATGTTTGACGAACGCGCGGCCATCGGTTATAGTAAGACCGTAATTCTCATTTATTTATCTACCACAAGTCCGCATGTGACGGCCGGCGCCCATCGCCGGCGTGGGCGGCTGGTGGGTGGCAGCAGATAGAGGAATCTTCAGCGCATGGCAACCAAATCCCTCCTTACCACGCAGCCGGACTCCCCGGCAAATCGGCGCGCCGCCGGGTGGACCCGCGGGCGCGGGCGTATCGTCCTCCTGGTCCTGGGCGTGTTTTTGCTGCTCGGCGCCGGGGCGATATTCCTCCAATGGCAGGATGCGATCTCGCGGGTCCCACAGGGTGTGGAGGTAGCCGGGCTGCCGGTGGCCGGGCTGAAAACGGGCGAGGCTGAGGCGGCCATCGAGCAGCATTTTGCCGGGATGGCCGACAGCCAGGTTGTCTTGCGCTACAATGCCCAGGTCTGGACCTTCACGGCCCGCGATCTGGGGCTGAGCTTCGACGCGGCGGCCACGGCCCACGCCGCGCAGCAGGCGGGCCGCAATGCCGCGCCGCCCGCGATCCCGCTGGTGGTGACGCGCGACCGCGCCGCCGCCGAACACGCCCTGCAGATCGTGGCCGGCGACGTGGCGGTGCCCCCGCGCGATGCTACGCTTAACGTGGACGCCGACAGCGTGCGCGTGGGCGCGGCGCAATCCGGGCGCCGGCTCGATCTGGACGCCACCTGGCAGGCGCTGGAGGCCGCTACCCAGAACTATCCGTTTAGCGAAATCACAGTCAAGGTCGCGGAAGTGCTGCCCCAGGTGGCCGACAGCGCCGTGGCGCCCGCGCTGGCGACCGTCCACCGCCTGTCCGATAAGCCGCTGACGCTGACCGGCGCCGGGCCGGACGGCAAGGTGCTGAGCTGGACCGTGCCGCCGTCTACCCTGCGCACCTGGCTGCAGATCAGCGCCGACGCGAAGGGCGCCCCGGTAGCCGCCGATAAGCTGGACGCGGCGAAGATGAGCGCCTACTTGCAGGGGCTGGCCGGCGACCTCAAGCGCGCCCCCAAGGATGCCGCCATCGCGCTACCCAATTACGCGACCTCGGCCAACCTGACCCCCGATGTGGCCGGGCAGCAGTTGAACGTGGCGGCATCGCTGCCGCTGGTGCAGGCTGCCGCCGCCGGGGATAGCCGCTCCGCCGAACTGGTGCTCGACCCCGTGCCCGCCGCCGTCAATGCGGCCATGCTGCAACCGCTCAAGGATCAGCTCGATGCCGCCATGACGAACGGCCTGACGCTGTCGGGCGGCGGCAAGACGTACCAGGTGTCGGGCCGCCGGCTCGCGCTGATCCTCTATGTCGAGCAAAGTCCCGCCGGGTCGCCGCTGCCGTACCAGATTACCGTGAACGACCGCGACCTGGCCCGCCTCGCCGCCCAGGTGGCAGACGATGTCGATGTGCCGGCGCAAAACGCCACCTATCGCCTGGTGAACAACAAGGTCACCCTGGTGCGCCAGCCGGCGGACGGTATCCGGGTCGATCAAGCCAAGACTGGGGCGGCCATCAGAGACGCCGTCCTCAACGGTAAGGCGACGGCCGACTTGACGCTGCTCACCGTGAAGCCGCAGTTCGCCGCGACCGATCTCGTCGACCAGATCCTGACGCCCGACCTGCTGCAGGCCGACAGCACCTACTACGGCGGTTCCTCGCCCGAACGCAACTGGAACGTGACGCTGGGCGCGCAAAAGCTCGACGGCTGGCTGATCCCGCCCGGCGGCGTCTTCAGCACCAACGATGCACTCGGCGAACTGACCCTGGATGCCGGGTTCAAGATGGGCTGGGCCATCCTGGTCCAGGCCGGCAACGCGACGACCATCCCCTCGGAAGCGGGGGGCATCTGCCAGGTGGCGACCACGCTCTTCCACCCGGTCTTCTGGGCCGGGCTGCCGATAGTCGAGCGCCA
>DASSGZ010000522.1:0-7721 GCA_035693165.1 Chloroflexia bacterium
CCACGGCGCCGGGCGGCTGCGCCCCGTCGTCAGCACGGGTCAGCCGCCCAGCTCTTACCGCTCACGCCAGAACTTAGCGTAGCACTTCAAGCGCGGTGCCGTCTGCTAGACGGTAAATATAAAAGTCGCTGTCTATTGAAAAGATCTGTCGTAGAGATAGGCTTTCTGCAACCACCAGCAAGGAGGCATCGGCCAGATCCATGGGCCTGTCCTGATATTTCTCCATCAGTGTCGGCACACGCTGTAATTCGGCGAAGGTGAGATCGTGCAAGAGCAGGCGCTGTGTTCGGCACAATTGCCAAAGCGGGGCTTGGTAACGATAACCACCCACAGATCCCAGTTAATACATCGCTTCCGTAAAACACGGCCACGTAGTAAGCAGTGGCTGCGCCGGCAAGCGTCGGGCGACCGCTAAACACGGATCGTGATTAGGGTCGTCGGCGTCCACGAGGGCGACCATAGGGCCAGTATCGGTCAGGATCACAGGTGACCCTGCCGGCGCTTCTCAATTAATGCCTTTGTGAAAGCCTCGCTTGTACTTTCCGAGAGCCGTACACCACCTGGAACATATTCACTGCTGTGGAGAACGCCGATAAATGTCGCCAGGAAATCAGCGAGAGTACCTGAAGCTGTTACGGAATCTTCACTCGGCTCAGGATGCACGAACTGCCGACGCAAACCCTCCAGCGCCAGTTCCTCAGGAGTGGTTCCCTGCCGCCGTGCCTCCTCTACCAAAGCTCGTTCAATATCAGGTGTTAGATGTACTTCCATAATGCTGTCTCTCGTTATCTAGAGGCATCAGTCGTGCCATGGGCGGGCCTGCGTTCGCAGTAAACTTGGTTTCATTATACCATCGCCGCATCGCGCTCGTAAACTGTATCATCCCCGAACCGTGCTGAACCGGCGGGTTCGAAGCCGTTGCCAGACGCCGGGACCAAACGTACTCACACTATCGGTACCCCTCTCCAGCAGGACCAATAGGCTATTGTCCGGCCCTGGTTGAGTTCGCTATACTCAGCGCGAGGGTCCACGATCACGCAGCGAACAGCGGCGGAGGGATAGGCGCACGATGGCGAAGCAACGGCGATGGGGGATCGGTCTGGCGGTCCTGGCTCTGATGATGGTTGTGGGCGGCGTGCCCGTGCAGGCCGGGCCGAAACCGCCCCCGGCGGCTGTGCACCCGGCGGGGCCGGTGGGCGGGCTGCCCGCCGCGCTGCCGCAGACGTTCTGGCTCGGCGTCGCCAGCCAGCCCGACGGCCTCGACTGGATGACCGGCTCGGGCGTGCCCTGGAACGCGCGCTACCAGTACCTGGCGGGCGGCGTGAACACGGGCACCGGCTGGAGCACCTGGAACACCCCGGCGGGCGCGTTCGCCCGCTACTACATGGACTCCAGCGCGGGCGCCCACTACCTGCCGGTCTTCACCTACTATCAACTGTTGCAGTCCAGCCCCGGCGCAGGCGGCAGCGAACCCGAACGTGACTTCAGCAACCTGAATAACCCGGCGACCATGGCCGCCTACTATGCCGACTTCCAACTGCTGCTGACCAAAGTGGCCGCCTTCGGGCGCCCGGTGCTGATCCACGTCGAACCCGATCTGTGGGGCTACATGCAGCAGCGGGTGGTGCACAGCAGCAACTCGGCGGCGGACGTGCCCGCGTCGGTGGCCTCGTCGGGCTTCGGCGCCGTGGCGGCCTATCCCAACACGGTGCAGGGATTCGCCCAGGCGCTGCTGCACCTGCGCGACAGCATTGCCCCCAACGCGCTACTGGCGATCCACGCCTCGGACTGGGGCTGGGGCGGCGCCGACATCGGTATCAGCACCGACCCGACCCTGGACGCCACCGCGGTCGGCAGTAAGGCCGGCGCGTTCCTGCGCACCGCTGGGCTGGTGGGCAACCCGGCGGGCACCTCATCGTGGGACCTGGTCTTCACCGACCTCTCCGACCGCGACGCCGCCTGGTACCAGTTGGTGGCCGGCGACGGCGGCGCCCACTGGTGGGACCTCAGCAACCAGACCTTCCCCAACTTCGACCGCTACCGGACCTATGTGGCCGCGCTGAACGCCGCGACCGGGCGGCGCATCGTGCTCTGGCAGTTGCCCATCGGCAACACGCTCATGCGGAGCTGCGACAACACTACCGGGCACTACCAGGACAACCGGGTGCAGGGCCTGCTGGGCAACAACGGGGCGGCGCTGCCTGCCTGGATCGCCGCGGGCGTGGTGGGGCTGCTCTGGGGCGCGGGCGAGTGGGACACCACGATGAACGTCGACGCCCGCGGCGACGGCGTAACCAACCCGGCGCCGATCAACGGCAACACGGGCCAGGCCACGGTGGCCGACGACGACGGCGGCTACCTGCGCGCCCAGGCGGCGGCCTACTACAGCCGGGGCGTGCTGCCCCTGCCCGGCGCGGCCTGCGGCGTCTTCCTCGACGTGCCGGCGGACTACTGGGCCTACGCGCCGATCCACGCGCTGGCCTGCGGCGGCGTGGTCAGCGGCTACAGCGACGGCACCTTCCGCCCCGGCAGCAACACCACCCGCGCCCAGTTCGCCAAGATGCTGGTCCTGGGCATGGGCTGGACCCTCACCGCGCCCGCTCGCCCCAGCTTCAGCGACGTGCCGGCCACGCTCTGGTCCTACGCCTACGTGGAGACGGCCCGCGCCCATGGCGCCATCTCCGGCTACAGCGACGGCACCTTCCGCCCCAACAGCGACATCACCCGCGCCCAACTGGCGAAGATGATCGTGACCGCCACCGGCTGGTCGCTGCTGACCCCGGCCCGTCCCAGCTTCGGCGACGTGCCCGCCACGCACTGGGCCTACAGCTTCGTGGAAACCGCCAAAGCCCACGCCGTGATCGGCGGCTACAGCGACGGCACCTTCCGCCCCAATAACGCCGCCACCCGCGCCCAACTCAGCAAGATGCTCGACACGGCGCTCAGCGCGCCCTGATCCGGGTGCCGCCCTAACATCCCGGCTGGGGCGGCCCCGTTCTCTACGGGCGCCAGTCCTTGCGGATAGTGTCGCGGATGGAGTTGTAGGTGCGATCCTCGGCGACGGCCTGGGCGATGGCCGGGGCAAACACCGTGTCGTAGAACTCGCGGCCCATGCGGTTGACGATCTCTTTCTCGAACAGATCGTCGGTCTGCGGCTCCCCGCCGAGGCTGTGCCACTTGGGGCGCTTCGGCTCCTCTGCTTCCCCCGGTTCGTGCGGGGCCGACTCGCGCACCTGCGACGGCGCCTGCGACGAGATACCGCTGCCGAAGCGGCGCGACGCCACCACCTTGGCGACCCACAGCCCGTAGCCCGCCGCCTCGTCCGGCGGAATCCCATCGGCCAGCGCCTTGCGGCGGTTATATTCGGCAAAGACGTCGAACCGGCGGATCGGCAAGCGCGGTTTCACCATCGTTCCCATCCCCCATCGCTAGCTGTAGGGGCCGGTTGCAGACCGACCCGCACGCACAGAATCATACCGGCGGGCGGCATCACGACTCAGTCCGCCCGCTGGTGCTGGGGATGCAGATTCCATACCGCTGATAGCGGGTAGAGGATTATGTCAAATCGCGGGGGTACGAGCCGAGGACGCGCAGGAACGGCGCCATCCCGCCGAGTTCGGCCAGGGCGGCCTGGGCGGTGGGGTCGGCCATGCTCGCGGTGAAGTCGAGGTAGAAGAAGTATTCCCAGCGCCGCCGCCGCAGGGGGCGGCTTTCGATCTTGCTGAGGTTCAGCCCGCGCAGCGCGAAGACGGCTAGCGCCTGGTACAGCGACCCCGGCACGTTATCCAGCGAGAACACGAGCGAGGTCTTCCACTCGCCTTCGGTGCTGGGCGGGATCGGCTCGCGGGCCAGGATGAGGAAACGGGTGTAGTTTTCGCCGCTGTCCTCGATGCCCTCGGCCAGGGCGACCAGGCCGTAGCTCTCCGCCGCGCGCAGGCTGGCGATGGCGGCGGTGTCGCGCCGGTTCTCGTCGCGCACGCGGCGGGCCGCCACCGTGGTGTCGGTGGTCGGCTCGCGGGCCACGCCCAGCCGGGTCAGATACCCGGCGCACTGGCCGAGCGCCTGGGGGTGGCTCCATACGATCACGATGTCGGTGAGGGCCACCCCCGGCAGGGCCAGCAGGTTGTGTTGCACGTAGAAGTTGAGTTCGCCCACGATGTGCAGATCGCGCTCCAGGAGGAGGTCGTAGTTGCTGTGGATGCTCCCGGCCAGCGCGTTCTCGATGGGCAGCATGGCCCGGTCGGCGCGGCCCTGCTCGACCGCAGCGAAGATCGCCTCGAACGAATCGCAGGGCACGCGTACGAGATCCGCGCCGAAGTATTCGGTCGCCGCGCCTTCGCTGTTCGACCCCACCTGGCCGAGAAACGCCACCCGCATACGCCAACCGTCCTCCCGTCGCGCCCCTGTCACTCTGAGCCCAGCGAAGAGTCTCGTCTCACCGCGCCCTTGTCACTCTGAGCGCAGCGAAGAGTCTCGTGAGCTACAAGACGAGATGCTTCACTCCGTTCAGCATGACAATGGAGGCTTGTCACTCTGAGCGCAGCGAAGAGTCTCGTCTCGTGGCCTACAGGCCGAGATGCTTCCCGTTCAGCAGGACAAGGACCACGGACAGCGGCCTTACGCCGCCGACACCGCGTCTTCGACCCGCGCGGGCAACTGCAGCACCGGGTGCGGCAGGCTGGCCGGGGCCAGCCCGCGCGGCTGCACGCGCCAGAACTGCGTCCGTACCTTGTCCCAGTTGAGCAGCAACTCGTCGGCGCGCCCGCTGCCCGTCCGCTCCAGGTGCCGGATCAGCAGGGTCCGGACGTGCTGCTCGTCCAGGGCCTCCAGCGGGCCAAGCTCGACCAGATCCTGGTTGCAGCGTTGGGCAAAGCCGCCGTCGGCGTCGAAGACGTAAGCGCGCCCGCCGGTCATGCCCGCGCCGAAGTTGCGCCCGGTGGGGCCGATCACCAGCACCACGCCGCCGGTCATATACTCGCAGCCGTGGTCGCCCACGCCCTCGATGACGGCCAGCGCGCCGCTGTTGCGTACGGCGAACCGCTCGCCCGCCCGGCCCGCGGCGTAGAACTCGCCGCCGGTCGCGCCGTAGAGCACCGTGTTGCCGACGATGGCCGCGGTCTGGGCGGGATAGCGCGCCGCGACCGGGGGTCGCAGCACGATCTCGCCCCCGGCCATGCCCTTGCCCACGTAGTCGTTGGCTTCGCCTTCCAGCAGCAGGCGCACGCCGTGGGCCAGGAAGGCCCCGAAGCTCTGCCCGGCGCTGCCCGCGAAGCGGACGGTGATCGTGCCCTCCGGCAAGCCCGCCTCGCCGTACTGCGAGGCGATGGCCCCGGAGAGGGTCGCGCCCACGGTGCGGTCGCGGTTGCCGATTGGATAGCTCAACGCGATCGGCTCGCCGTGCTGCAACGCCAGCCGGGCCGCAGCCAGCAGCCGGGTGTTCAACTCGCTGGTATGCACCCGCCCGTTCCACGCCTGGGTGTTGCGGATAGCCGCGCCGCCCGCGTCCACGCGCTCCAGCATCGCGCTCAGGTCGAGCGCGTCGGCGGCGGCATGGCCGCGCGGCACCTGGCGCAGCAGGTCGGTCCGGCCCACCACTTCGTCCAGGGTGCGCGCGCCCAGCGACGCCAGGATCTCGCGCACCTCTTCGGCGACGTGCAGGAAGAAATGGATGATCGCCTCCGGCGTCCCCGCGAACTTGGCGCGCAACTCGGGCCGCTGCGTGGCGATGCCCACCGGGCAGTTGTTCGACTGGCAGGTGCGCGCCATCAGGCAGCCCTCGGCCACAACCGCCGCCGTGCCGAACGAGAACTCGTCGGCCCCGAGCAGGGCCGCCAGCACGACATCGCGCCCGGTCTTCAGCCCGCCGTCGGCGCGCAGCCGCACCACGCCGCGCAGGCCGTTGATGACCAGGGTTTGCTGCGCCTCGGCCAGCCCCAACTCCCAGTTGATCCCGGCGTTCTTGATCGACGACAGCGGCGAGGCGCCGGTGCCGCCCGAATGCCCACTGATCAGGATCACGTCGGCGCCGCCCTTGGCGACCCCCGCCGCGACCGTGCCCACGCCCGCCTCGGCCACCAGTTTCACCGAGACGGCGGCGCGGGGGTTGGCTTGCTTCAAATCATAGATCAACTGGGCCAGGTCTTCAATACTGTAGATATCGTGGTGCGGCGGCGGCGAGACCAGTTGGATGCCCGGCGTCGCATGGCGGATGCGCGCGATCTCTTCCGAGACCTTGTGCGCCGGAAGCTGACCGCCCTCGCCCGGCTTGGACCCCTGGGCCATCTTGATCTGCAGCTCGCTAGCCGAGGCCAGGTAGCCGGGCGTGACGCCGAAGCGGGCCGAGGCCACCTGCTTGATCGGGCTGTTGCGCTCGTCGTGGTAGCGCGCCGGGTCCTCGCCGCCCTCGCCGGAGTTGCTCAGGCCGCCCAGCCGGTTCATGGCGATTGCCATCGTCTCGTGGGCCTCGCTGCTGAGCGAGCCGTGCGACATGGCCGCCGTCGAGAAGCGGCGCACGATGGCGGTGGCCGGCTCCACGCTGTCAAGCGGAACAGGAGTGCGGGGCGCGAAATCGAGCAGGTCGCGCAACTCGGTCGGCGGGCGGCTGTGGACGAGGTCGCTGTAGGCGCGGTAGGCCGCGTAGTCGCCGTCGGCGCTCACCGCCCGTTGCAGCGCGTGGACCACGGCAGGCGAGAAGGCATGATACTCGCCTTCCTTCTTATATTTATAGAAGCCGGGGTGCGGCAGGGCCGGGCGCCCGGTCGACTCGCCGAAGGCTGCGGCGTGGTGGGCCAGCACGCCCGCCGCGATCTTGTCCAGGCCGTCGCCGCCGAGCCGGGCGGGCAGCCCCGCGAAGCAGCGCGCCACCACGTCGCCGGCCAGGCCGATGGCCTCGAAGACCTGCGCGCCGCAGTAACTGTCGATGGTGGCGATGCCCATCTTGGAGAGGATCTTGAGCAGGCCCTTTTCCAACGCGTGGATATAGTTCGCCTCGGCGGTCGTGGCGATGGCCGGGTCCACGGCGACGGCGCCCTTGGTGCGGATCTCTTCCCGCTCGACGGCCAGGGCGCGAGCCGTGGCGAGCGCCAGGTAGGGGTGGACCGCTTCCGCGCCCATGCCGATGAGGCAGGCCAGGTGATGCACCTCGCGCGGTTCGCCGCTCTCCACAATCAGGCTGATCCGCCCGCGGCGGCCCAACTCGATCAGGCGCTGGTGGACGGCACCCAGGGCCAGCAGCGCCGGGATGGGCGCGTGCTCCGCGTCGGTGCCGTGGTCGCTGAGGATTAGTGAAGTGCAACCGGCGGCGCCGGCGTCGGCGGCGGCCTGGCAGAGCCGGTCGAGGGCGGCATCCAGCCCGGCCTCACCCTCATCGACGCGGAACAGCGCGGCGAGCGTGACGGCGGAGAACGCCGGGTCGGTCCCGCCGCGGATCTCGGCCATCTGCGCCGCCGTGAGCACGGGGCTGGTGAGCCAGAGCAGGTGGGCGTGGCGCGGCGACTCCTCCAGCAGGTCGCCCCGCGGCCCCAGGCCGATGGAGAGCGACATGACCAGTTCTTCGCGCAGCGGGTCGATGGGGGGGTTGGTCACTTCGGCGAAGCGCTGCTTGAAGTAGCCATAGAGCGGGCGGGCGCGGTTGGCGAACAGCGCCAGCGGCGTGTCGTCGCCCATCGAGCCAAGCGGCTCCTGGCCGTCGTCGAGCATGGGGCGCAGCACGGCGGTCAATT
>DASSGZ010000523.1:0-7912 GCA_035693165.1 Chloroflexia bacterium
AGGGGCGGAGCAAACACCACAATGCCCGCGACTGCCGCAAACGATAGTTCAAAGCCCGCATCCGCTATCGTGTTGGGATCGAGCGCGGTCAGCGCCAGCGCGGCCACCGCCAGCAGATTGATCGGCGTGACCGGCCGGCCCAGCCCCAGCGCGCCCAGGTAGAGCACGCCCATGACCGCGGCGCGCGCCACCGGCACGCCCAGGCCCACGAACACGGCGTAGAGGACGACCACCGCGCCCGCCAGCAGCGCGCTCGGCCAGGGATACAAGACCCGGCGCACCGGCCTGAAGACCAGCAGCAACAGCATCGTAATCTGCGCGCCGGAGACGACGATCAGCCAGGAGGTTTGCGTCGTGTTGAAGTCCTGCCAGAGCGGCGGGTCGATGGCCTTCTGCTGGCCGAGCAAGAGGCCGCGCAGCAGCCCCGCTTCCGGCTCGGGCAGCATGGCCGCCGTGCGCAGCCCGGCCTCGCGGCGCCAGCGGGCCAGGGTCGTCTCCGGCGCGTCCACCGCCGCCGCCAGCACGTGCACCGTCGCGCCGTCCATGTACGACTCGATGCCGTGGCGGGCCAGCCAGGCGCGGTAGTCGAAGCCGGCCACGGCGGGCGGGTCCTGCACCACGCCCGCGCACTCCACAAGGTCGCCCTGCACGGCGGCGACGAACGGCCCGGCCACCGCCAGCAACCCGCCCGTGGCCGGGCGCCATGCGCCGTCCACGCGCACCGCCTCCACCGCCACGCGCACCTGGGCCGCGCGCCCCGCCCGCGCCGGGTCAGGGTCGGCCAGCACCCGCCCGCGCACCTCGCGGTGCGGCGCAAGGACCGAGCGAGCGTCGGCGGCGGGCACGTTGAGGGCGCGCAGGCTCTGCGGGTCGGGCACCGCCGGGGGCAGGGCCAGCAGGCCGCGCGCCAGCCCCAGCCACCCCGCCAGCAGCGCCAGCGCCACCCAGCGCGCCCCGCGGTGCGGCCACACCAGCGCCAGCGCCCCCGCACACCCGACCGCCGCCCCCGCCGCGATGCCTGCCCCATCCGGCGTCGCCCCCGGCCACCCCGTCCCCAGCAGCACCCCCAGCATCCAGGCACAGCCCAGCGGCACGAGCGGCATCGGTTCCCTCGCCAACAAAGCAGTAAACAGCGCGAACAATAGCGGTATCTGACAACCTTGGTGAAGCAGGCGCGATCATAGCACGGCGGCGGGCGGGTGTCAAGCGCGGCAACCGCGATTTGCACCGCGGAGACGCAGAGAACGCAGAGATTCGAAAATGGTGATCAGGAGAGAAACCGTAACGCCTGCCGGCAAGTGTTCCGGCGTCAGAACCAGAACCACAAATCATACGAACGCTGGTAATCTCTGCGTCCTCTGCGTCTCCGCGGTGAACATAAACGGGCCCGGTTGCCGCCCCGGCGCGCTTTGTGGTAGACTCGGCGGTACGGAGAGAGGCACGGACATGGGGCCGCGCGCCCCCAACGCAAAGGAGTAGGCAAGGTGGGCGAGCAGAAGCGAGTCGTGGTCACGGGCATGGGCGCCATCGCCCCCGTCGGCAACACGGTGGAGGAATGCTGGGCCAATATCAGCGCCGGGCGGTCGGGCCTGGGGCCGATCACGCGGTTTGACGCGTCGGGCCTGGAGACGCGCATCGCCGGCGAGGTCAAGGGCTTTACCCCCGAAGCCTATATCCCGGCCAAGGAAGTGCGGCGCATGGATCGCTTTATCCAGTTCGCCGTCGCCACATCCGGCCAGGCCATCGCGAGCGCCAACTACACGGTGACGCCCGAGAACGCGCCCGACTGCGGCGTGCTGATCGGCTCGGGCATCGGCGGCATTCTCACCATCGACGAGCAGTTGCACGTGCTCGACAACAAGGGGCCGCGCCGCGTCAACCCATTCACCATCCCGATGATGCTGACCGACCTGGCCGCCGGGCGCATCGCCATGCAGTTCGGCATGACCGGCCCCAACTTCGCCGTCATGTCGGCCTGCGCGTCGAGCGCCAACGCCATCGGCGAGGGCGCCGAGATCATCAAGCGCGGCGACGCCACGGCCATGATCTGCGGCGGCGCCGAGGCGACCATCCTGCCCTTCGCCGTCGCCGCATTCGGCGTGATGGGCGCGCTGTCCACCCGCAACGACGAGCCGCAGAAGGCCAGCCGCCCGTTCGAGAAGAACCGCCAGGGCTTCGTCCTGGCCGAGGGCGCGGCGGTGCTGCTCATGGAAGAGCGCGAGAGCGCCCTGCGCCGCGGCGCGCCGATCCTGGCCGAGATCCTGGGCTACGGCTCGACCGCCGACGCCAGCCACGTCACCGCGCCGATGGAGACCGGCGAGGGCGCGGCGCGCGCCATGCAGATCGCGCTGCGCAAGGCCGGCCTGCGCCCCGACCAGATCGGCTACCTCAACGCCCACGGCACCGGCACCCCGCTCAACGAAAAGTACGAGACCATCGCCATCAAGCGCGCGTTCGGCGACGCCGCGTATCAGGTGCCCATCAGTTCGACCAAGTCGATGACCGGGCACATGCTGGGCGCGGCGGGCGGGCTCGAAGCCATCTTCGCGATCAAGGCGCTCGAAACCGGCATCCTGCCGCCGACCATCAACTACGAGGTGCCCGACCCCGACTGCGACCTCGACTACATCCCCAACGAGGCGCGGCACCGGGCCATCGAATACGCCATGACCAACTCGATGGGCTTCGGCGGCCACAACGTCTCGCTCATCCTGGCCGGCCCCGACCACGCCCGCGCCGCCTGACCTGCCCCCGTATTTCCACTACGAAGGCGCGAAGGGCGCGAAGAAGACGATGTATATTAGTGATCTTCGCACCCTTCGCGCGCTTGTCACTCTGAGCGCAGCGAAGAGTCTCGTCCGCGCCGCGTCGAGGCCGCCAGCATCCCGGCGCGCGCCCAACCTAACCCCCCTGCCCCCCTTCCCGCCACGGGAAGGGGGGAATCGCTGACTTGAGAGAAAGTGACTCCCCTCCCCGCGGCGGGGAGGGGCCGGGGGCGAGGTTGCCCGCCATTTAAATCCAGTTTAAGAAAACGTGCTATGCTTAGGGGCAGCAGGGCCGGCGTGGGGCCGCCGGCCCAGGGTGTAGCGAAGGGACTATTAGCGCGCATGAGCAAGATCCTGATCGTGGACGACGATCCCCATATCCGGCAACTGGCGCGGACGTTTTTGCAGCAGGCCGGCTTCGACTGCAGCGAGGCCGCCGACGGCGTGGCGGCGCTCGACGCCCTGCACACCGAGGGCGCCGACCTGGTCATTCTCGACCTCATGCTGCCGCGCCTCGACGGCTGGGAGGTCTGCCGCCGGGTGCGCGCCGCCGGGGAGACGCCCGTGCTCATGCTCACGGCCCGCGGCGAGACCAGCCAGAAGGTGCGCGGCTTCGAGCTGGGGGCCGACGACTACCTGGTCAAGCCGTTCGAGCCGCTGGAGTTGGTGGCCCGCGTACGCGCCCTGCTCAAGCGCTACCGCATCGCTACCTCGCAGACCGTCCAGGTGGGCAGCCTGAGCATGAACCGCAAAACCTACGAGGTGACGGTCCACGGCGCGCGTCTGACGCTGCCGCGCAAGGAGTTCGAGTTGCTGTTCAAGCTCGCCGCCCACGCCGGGCAAACCCTCTCGCGCGACCGGCTGATCGAAGACATCTGGGGCTACGATTTCGAGGGCAACGAGCGCACGCTCGACGTGCACATCAACCGCCTACGCGAGCGCTTCCCCGAAGCCGAGCACGGTTTCCGCATCCAGACCATGCGCGGCCTGGGCTATCGCCTGGAGGCGGCGCCGTGAAGCCGCCCCTGCGCACCCGCGTCTGGAACCTGGTCAAGGGCGTGGCCTTCGCGCTGGCCGTCCAGGTCAGCACCTTTGTCGCGGCCTACTACCTGACCGCCTGGGCCTATGCCCGGCTGGGCCGGCAGCCGCCCGACCTGGCCGTGCAGATCATCAATGGGCTGCTGGCGCTAGGGCTGGGGTTTCTGGTGGTCAGCGGCCTGGTCCGGCTGGCGCAACGGCGCGGCTGGTCGCCGCAAGGGCGCCCCTTCGAGGCCATGCTGCGGGCGATGGAGCAGATCGCCCGCGGCGACTTCAACGTCCACGTGGACAACCCCTTCGGCGACGGGCCGTTCGGCGTCCTGGTGAACAGCATCAATACGCTGGCCCGCGACCTGGGCCAGATGGAACAACTGCGGCAGGAGTTCATCTCCGATGTCTCGCACGAGATCCAGTCGCCGCTGACCTCAATCCACGGGTTCGCGCTGGCCTTGCAACAGGACGACCTCAGCGCCGAGCAGCGCGCGCAGTATCTCGACATCATTCTGAGCGAGAGCACGCGCCTGGCCCGCCTGAGCGACAATCTGCTGCGCCTGGCCGCCCTGCAAGCCGAGCACGCCGGGTTCCATCCCCAACCCTACCGCCTCGACAAGCAGATCCGCGCTCTGATCCTGGCCTGCGAGCCCCAATGGACGGGCAAGCAGCTTGACCTGGACGTGTGCCTGGCCCCGGTCAGCATCACCGCCGACGCCGACCTGCTGAGCCAGGTCTGGACCAATCTGCTCAGCAACGCCATCAAGTTCACTCCGGCGGGCGGGCAGGTGCAGGTCGCGCTGGCGCCCCAGGGCGCCGCCGTCGCCTTCCGCATCACCGACACCGGCATCGGCATCGCCCCCGCCGACCAGCCGCGCCTGTTCGAGCGCTTCTACAAGGCCGACCGCGCCCGCACCGCGCCCACCGGCGGCAGCGGCCTGGGCCTCGCCATCGCCAAGAAGATCGTCGACATGCACCAGGGCACCATCACCGTAGACAGCGCCCCCGGCGCCGGCGCCACCTTCGCGGTTGAGCTGCCGCTGGCCCCGGCGGAGTGCTGAGTATCGTGTGGCATCCCGGCGCGGGGACGAACCTCTCCCCCGCCCCTCCCCGCCGCTGGGAGGGGAGTCTGTTTCTGGCGTTTCCCCCCTTCCCGCCGCGGGAAGGGGGGCAGGGGGGTTATGCGCAGCAGGCCGCCCGCCCCGCCTACAACGTCCGCCCGCGGGTGATGACCGTCAGGCCGCGCATGTAGGGCCGCAGCACCTCCGGCACCACCACCGAGCCGTCGGCCTGCTGGTAATTCTCCAGGATGGCGGCCACCGTGCGGCCCACGGCCAGGCCCGAGCCGTTCAGCGTGTGCACGAACTGCGGCTTGGCGTCGGGCGTGGGGCGGTAGCGGATGTTGGCCCGCCGCGCCTGGAAGTCGGTGAAGTTCGAGCACGACGAGATCTCGACGTACTTGTCCTGGCCCGGCATCCAGACCTCCGGGTCGTACTTCTTGGCCGCCGTGAAGCCCACGTCGCCCGTGCACATCTGCGCGACGTGGTAGGGCAGGCCCAGCCGCTGCAGGCAATCCTCGGCGTTGCCCACCAGCGACTCCAGCTCGTCCCACGAGGTGTCGGGCGCGACGAACTTGACCATCTCCACCTTGTCGAACTGGTGGACGCGCACCATGCCGCGGTTGTCACGCCCGCCCGCGCCCGCCTCCTTGCGGAAGCAGGCCGTGTAGCCCACCAGGTAGATCGGCAGCTTCGCGCCGTCCAGGATCTCCTCGCGGTAGAGGTTCGTCACCGGCACCTCCGCCGTGGGGTCCAGGTATAGATCCTCGCCCTCGATGCGGTACATGTCCTCGGCGAACTTGGGCAACTGGCCCGTGCCGACCATGCACTCGCCCTTCACCAGGTAGGGCGGCCACACCTCGGTGTAGCCGTGCTCGGTCACATGCAGGTCGAGGAAGAAGTTGATCAGCGCGCGCTCCAGGTGCGCCCCGGCGGCCACCAGCACATAGAAGCGCGGCCCGGAGATCTTGCTCGCGCGGTCGAAATCGGCGATGCCCAGCGCCTCGGCGATCTCCCAGTGCGGGCGCGGCGCGAAGTCGAACGTGCGCGGCGTGCCCCAGGTGCGGATGACGATGTTCTCGCTGTCGTCCTTGCCCTCGTGCACCGACTCGTGCGGGATATTGGGGATGCCGAGCAGGATGGTGCGGATCTCCTCGTCAGTGGCCGTGATGTCGCGCTCCATGGCGGCGATGCGGTCGCCGACGGTGCGCATGGCGGCGATCTTCTGCTGCCGCTCCTGCGGGTCCTTCGTCTTGGGGATCTCGGCGGAGACGCGGTTGCGCTCGGCGCGCAGGGCCTCGGCCTCGGTCTTGAGGGCGCGGTTGCGCGTGTCCACCGCCAGCAAGCGGTCGACCACGCCCACCTCTTCGCCCCGCCGCCGCTGCGACTCGCGCAGCAAATCCGGGTTCTCGCGGATCAATTTCAAGTCCAGCATCGTTGCGTGTCCTTTCGAGCGAGCCGTCAGACGAGCTATCAGCTATCAGCTATCAGCCGTCAGTCGTCAGCCATCTGATGGATAGGCCACGGCTCGCGTTGAGAATCGCGGTGATTATATCACATCCGGGCGCCCGCCCAACCTAACCCCCCTGCCCCCCTTCCCGCCACGGGAAGGGGAAAACGCACACGCGGCGGAAGCGGACTCCCCTCCCCGGCGCGGGGAGGGGTCGGGGGAGAGGTTGGCTGCCCACCCGGATGCCCCATTCCGCCACCCACCAAATCCCTCAGCACTCGGCGGCCCCGGCGTGATAAATCGCGCCCCTACGAATCTCCGCCGCTCTTTACTCATCACTCGTCGTCGTCACTCAGCACTCAGCACTAAGGAAAGAGCCGCCCGGCCCCGAAAGGCGGCAGGCGGCTCGGATCCGGTGGCGGGCAGCCACCGGCGACTAACTACTCAGGCCCGGCAGGAATTTGTGCCACTCTTCCAGCGGCGCCGCCTGCACATAGCGGTAGACCAGGTGATAGATATTGGCCTTGGGCTGGCGCGGCATCTTCAGCGGGCGCATGCGCGCCTCCTCAATCGTTTTGCCGCCCTTGCGATGGTTGCAAGCGCGGCAAGCCGACACGAGATTCTCCCAGGTGTGCGGGCCGCCCCGCGACTTGGGCATCACATGGTCGAGCGTGAGATCGCGCGTGTGGATGCCGCAATACTGGCAGGTGTAGTCGTCGCGCAGGAAGACCTCGCGCCGCGAGAGCTTGGCCCGCGGGTGCGGGCGCCGGATCATGTGGGCCAGCCGGATCACCGACGGCGCATGGACCGTGTGCGACGGGGAGTGGATGATCGCGTGGTTCAACTCCAGCACTTCGGCCTTCCCGTTGAACACAAGCACCAGCGCCCGCTTGACATTGCACACATTGAGCGGTTCGTAATTCTGGTTCAGGACCAGTACCGGCGCGTCGATTTCTCTTGACACGGTTTGCTCCGTCTTCTCTAGCGGCCACACAGCGGTCTACATACTGCGGTCTCCAGCTCCTTGATCAAGCTCCGGCCTAACCGGGAAGGGCGGGACCGGGGTCCCGCCTCATGCGTATAATTGTATCATGTTCTAGGCGATTCGACAATGGGAAACGCGAGGGATTATGTCTACTCCTGGCGACGGGCGCGCCCTCCCCTACCGGACGGACGCGACCGATCCGCGGGCAGGCCGGGCGCCGGGTTGTACGCCCGCAAGTAGGACCAAATGATACCCGATCTGGCCGTCCTCATCCTCAAGATCCGTGACTACCTGGTCTGGCTGCTGCCCGCCTACGCCGGGGCTATCCTGCTGACCGCCGCGCTGAACCTGGCCCTGGCCCGCCACGCCGCCCGCCCGCCCGGCGCCCCGGCCACACCCCCTGGCCCCGGCACACCCACGGCCTGGCTGCTGGCGCGCCTGCTGGGCGGCGGCCAGCCCCCCGGCGCCGTGCTCGCCCTCTGGGCCGCCACGTTGAGCCGCGCCCTCACCCCGCTCGCCCTCATCCTGACGGCGGCCCACGACCCGCTGCTGGCCGGGCTGCGGCTGGCCCTGGCCCTGCTCCTCAGCGCAGGCGTCGCCGCCCTGGCCGGGCGCGCCACAACCC
>DASSGZ010000524.1:0-4777 GCA_035693165.1 Chloroflexia bacterium
TACTATAACCCGCGCGTGCGGCAGGTGGCCCTGGTCGGCGATTTCAACGGCTGGTTCGCGGCGGGCTACCGCTTCGCGGACCTGGGACCGGGCCTCTTCCGCTTCCACCTGCCCCCGCTGCCGCCCGGCTACTATCGGTACAAGTTCCTGCTCGACGACACGACCGCGGTAGACGACCCGGAGAGCCTGGACAAAGAGCCGGACGGCTACGGCGGGTTCAACAGTTGCCTGCCTGTCGCGCCCTGAGATAGGAAGCCCGGCAAAGCGGGTTGGATGGATTTGTACTAACAAATGGGGATAGAACGAAGAAGCGCCCGCCGGGCCGGATCTCTCACTGAGCAGGCAGCTTTGCGCTGTGCAGAATCACCCCGTCTTCGTAGCGGCGCCATTGATGGCGCCCGCCGCCTTACCGCGATCTCGCCCGAAGTCCCGCGCTGTCGCCTCAGCATCCGGGTAGAGCGGCAGGCGCCATCAATGGCGCCGCTACGAATCTCCCCTTGCCGTCGTCGTAGCACCATAAAGAAGCGGAGCCACCAGGACGGCGGCTCCGCTTCGCTTTGCCTCTGACGGACGGTTATGCGCGGTGGGCGGCGCGGCGGCGCAGGACCGTGCCGAGCGCCAGGGCGCCCGCGGCGAGCACCAGCACGAGCGCCGGCAGCGCCAGGTCGAGACCCGCGCCCGTGCGCGGCATGCCCGGCTGCTGGATGGCGTACGTCGGCACCTCCAGCGTGCGCAGCAGCAGGTTCACCGCGCTCTCGGCCTGCGGCGCGCCGGGGTTGTTCTGCACCGGGTAGACGCGGGTCGCGATCTGCACGATGGGGCCGCCGCCCTGCGAGGCCAGGAACAGTTCGCGCTGGGTCGAGTCGCCACCGAACCAGTCGATCTGGAAGGCATCGTAGTTGCCCAGCGGGCGCTCCAGGTGGAAGTAAGTGGCGAACTGAGGCTGCGTGTTGGGGCCGCCCTTGCCGTTCTCCGCCTCGCGCTGGGCGATCTCCTGCTCCATGCGGGCCACGCCCCACTCGTCCAGGGCGGTGGTCTGCACGTTCAGCGGCTGGACGGTGATCTCGTAGGCCGGGCCGTCGAAGATCGGCTCACGCACCTTGGGGCCGAGCAGGGTGACTTTGCTGGGCGTGCTCTCCGCGTCGATCACGCCGTCCGCCGGATACTCGAACTGGACATCATTGCTGGAGTAGGTCTTGTGGGCGACGGTGATGCGGTTGAGCGCGTTCTGGGCGTTGTCGCCGGTGTAGGGATTGTCGTAATCGAACAGCAGGTCGGGCGCGCCCTCGCGGTCGGCGCCCGGCGGGAAGGCGGTGCCGGGGCCGCCGACGCCCTTCCAGGCGCCGTTCTCCTTGTGCAGGATGATCGTGCCGGGGTCGGTCTCATTCTTCGCCAGGTCGGGATAGGCGACGGCGAGGGCGTAGTCGTCCTTGATGCCGCGGACCTCGATGTGGTCGATGACCAGGGTCGGTTCGGTCTGCGCGAGGCGGGCGCGGGCGGCGGCCTTGATGTCGGACGCCGTGCCGGCGGCGGGGGCCGCGTGGGCGGCGAGGCCGGGCGCGAGCGCGGCGCCCGCGACGACGAGCGCCGCGACGAAGTTGCGTGAAGTAGCCAGGTTCATGGTTGCCGGAATCCTCCTTGGATGATGGGTACGTTTCGCACCAGGGTCGGGGTAGCCGTACTACGGTTTATAGATGCTGCGGCCCTGGTTTGGGTTCCCGCACATGATAACAGCAATTATAGCTGGGTTCGCCCGCCGGGCGATGGATTGGCCGCTCCGCCTTTCGGCCCCCCGCGCCAAAATCTGCGCACCAGCACCTTGCCCGCCGCCCGCGCGGCCAGCACCCCCGGCACCGCCGGCACCGCCCCGGTTCGCAGCGCGCGCCGGATCGCATCCGAGCCTAGCAACCTCGCCCGCGACAGCCGGTAACCGGCGTAGAGCGAATAGGGCAGGACCACCAGCAACGACGAGACTCTTCGCTGCGCTCAGAGTGACAAAACCCTGTGAAACTGTCATTCTGAGCGGCGCGAAGAATCTCGCGCTGATTGGATGGAGACGAGACTCTGAGTGCAGCGAAGAGTGACAGTGGCCGGGTGACCGACTACTTAGCGGCGGCCTTTCTTGCGCCCGCCGCCCTTCCCACCCGGCGCCGGGCCGCCGCGCAAGGCGGCGGCAAACCCCGGCAACCCGCGGATCGGGTCGAGGAAGGGATCGTCCTGCGCATCTTCGGCGATACTGGGATCGGCGTTCGCGGCCCGGCGCAGCAGTTCCAGGGCCTGCGCCGGGCGCCCGAGCATGGACTGGGCGGCGGCCAGGTTGTAGAGGGCCGCGCCCATGCCGGGTGCTGCCTTGAGCGCGGCTTCGTAGGTGCGCAGCGCCGCCTCATACTGGCCCATGATCATTTGCACGTTGCCCAGGCCCGTCATCCCGGCAGGGTTGTCGGGGTCGACCTCCAGCAGGCGCGTGTAGTCGGCGGCGGCGGCCAGCAGGTCGTCGGCGTCCATATGCACCTGGGCGCGCAGCAGCAACATGTCGGTGTCGTGCGGCCCGATCTCCAGCGCGCGGTCGATGTCGGCCAGTGTCCCGTGGATGTTGCCGGCGCGGAGATTGATGCTGATGCGCGTTTGCAGGGCGGTCGGGTTATCGGGATCGATGCTCAACGCCCGGTCCACATCGGCGCGGGCGGCGCGCGGGCGCTCCATCTGGAGATAGACGGCGCCGCGCATGGCGAGCGCCGTGGGGTTGTCGGGGTCGATGGTCAGCAGGCGGGTCCATTCCGCCAGCGCGCCCTCAAAATCGCCGGTTTCGCCCTGGATCAGCGCGGCGGTCAGGGCCAGGTGGAGATCGTTCGGGTTGTGCTCCTGGGCCTGATGGATCGTTTCGAGCGCGGCGGGCCAGTTCGACTGCGCCGTGTAGAGGCTCGCCAGCGTGAGCCAGCCGGGCAAGTAGGCGGGATCCTGCTGCGTGGCGGCTTCGGCGGCGCTGAACGCGCCTTCCGCGTCGCGCCGGGCAATGGCCACCTCGGCCAGGATGCCCGATGCGTGCGCGGCCAGCGGATCGTCCGGCACCTCGCCCAGCGCCGCCTGGGCATCCGCCGCGGCGGCGCCGGCATCCCCGTTCTCGAAGTGGACCCGCGCCCGCTCGATCAGCACGCGGGCGGTGGAGATATGGTCGAAGGTGCGGTCTTCGCCGCCGGGCGGTTCCTGCAATGCGCGGTCCAGGTCGGCCAGCGCCCCGGCGTAATCCTGCCGCTGGCGGCGAAGGTTGCCGCGCGCCAGCAACACCTCGCGTGGCTTCCACTCCACCAGGCGGTCGTAGAGGGCCAGGGCCGGGTCCTGTTCCCCGGCCATGGCGAAGCTGCGCGCCACCCGGTAGAGGAGATCGTTGTTGTCGCCCGCCAGGGTCACGGCGCGGTCGAGGTCATAGAGCGCTTGCTCACGGTCGTCCAGGAGCAGGTTCACGTCGCCCAGGTTGGCAAGCATCTCGGCGTTGTCGGGGAAGCGCTCGCGCAGCAGCGCCGCGTCGGCCCGTGTCGCCTCGGTGTCCCCGGCATTCATGTGTGCCCAGAGGCGGGTGAGCAGCGGCTCCGGGTCGTCGGGCTTCAGTTCGATCAGCCGGGTGTACACGGCGATGGCCTCGGCGTTGCGGTCGGCCTCCAGGTAGCTCTCGCCCAGGCGCTGCAACGCCTCGGGATTGTCCTGCACCGTCGCCAGATCCGCCTCTTCTTCGACCGGCTCGGCGTCCGTGCCCGGCGCTGTCTCCGCCATAGCGTCGTCACGCCCGGCCGTTAGGTCCTTATCCTCGGTATCGTCCATCCTGATCACCTTCCGCGCGCCGGTAGAATCGCCACCCGGCGCCACGGGCATTATACCACGGTGGGTGGCGTCCGGCCGCGCGCCCGCCGGCAATACGGCGCGAAATCTGCCGGCATGGGGTTGATCCGCCTCTACTCATCTCTAACAAGGCTCTAACACAGGGCAAGCGTCTTTCTAACAGGCCGCCGGTATAATAGAACTATCAAGAGTGGATAACGCCGCGTTTAGCGCAGCATATAACCATATAGACAACTGAATAGCAACCCGAGCGCAACGCGCATGAGCCGCCGCATTCCATTCGGCACGGGTTATGCAGAAGCGCTTTTGCGGAGGATGTAGCCCATGAATTTACAGAAATACACGGAGAAGGCCCAGGAGGCTGTATTAGCCGCCCAGAGCCTGGCAACCGAACATAACAATACGCAGATCGAACCGGAGCATCTGCTGCTGGCCCTGCTGGAGCAGGACGGCGGCGTCGTGCCCGCGATCTTGCAGAAGCTGAACGTGCCGATCGCGCCGCTGATCCAGCAGACGCAGAGCGAGATCGACCGGCTGGCCCGGCTGAGCGGCGGCCCCGCCGAACCGCGGGTGTCGGCCCGACTCAACGCCGTCGCCAACAAGGCCGAGACCGAGGCCAAAAACATTAAGGACGACTTCGTCAGCACCGAGCACTTGCTGCTGGCGCTGATCGACGAGGGCGGGCGCGCGCCCGCGGCCCAGGTGCTGAAGGCAGCCGGTGTGACCCGCGACCGTGTGTTGCAGGTGCTGAGCCAGATCCGCGGCAACCAGCGCGTGACCAGCCAGAACCCCGAAGCGACCTATGCTGCGCTGGAGAAGTACGGGCGCGACCTGACCGCGCAGGCCGCGCAAGATCGAAATCGTGTCTTCGACCGTCGGCTCGCCGACGAAGACCGGCTGGAAGCGCCGCTCCAGGGCCGCGTCCTTCTCGATATGCTTGCGA